>CAZWZW010000172.1:0-7052 GCA_964639125.1 uncultured Verrucomicrobiota bacterium | reverse complement strand
TAACTAAGGTTTGTCCGCATGTCGTGTTCCTGGTAAAGGGTCACCCTTTGATATTTGTGCGAGAAAAAAACAGCGTGGAAGTCGGAGAATACAAAGAACAAAGGACTGATCCCTAGCACCTCAGAGGGACTTAATGGTGGTTAGCAAAACTCTTTTGCTCTTGATATGTTTTCCACGGCTGTCGAAACAGCGTCCTCTGTTTTTTTCTGAATGTATTTAGACATGAGAGGGGAAATAACAATCCACGGAGCAACAGCCAAGAACACTGGCCTAAGTACAGGCATGATATTTTGTTTTGTTAAGTCCATTTTGATCGCAAAGAAAAAGGTCATGCCTATGGCTAAAGCAGGAGGAAAAAGGTAGAGAAACTTTTTCATGAACCCAACGCCGCCAAGTTCACCAGTAAATGCTAGCGTTGCTCCTGAAATTTTTAGCTGTCCTCGACTAAGGCCTCTTATTGGATTCTGCTTTGTGCTGGTCATGCCGGGTCCTGTAACAGAAAGTTCAGTCTCACCAATTCGATCCATCTTGAAACCATTCGACGTAAAGATGTTTTGGGCCAACTTCATAGCCGCGTCCAAATCTCCGGTAAACTCTACAGACTTTTCGTATTTGATCATTCTAGTCCTTTTTTTCTCTGCTACGTTCAACATGAGCCGTCACAGGGAATAAACGTTGCCTTCAAATCCGGGCGTTGTACTGTGTCGGCTCAATGTTCGAGTCATTTTTCATTCCGAATGGACGGTTGTTTATCTCATGTAGTTTCTTTCGATTAATTCGAGGTGCAATAAACTCTCCTGTCCTCTCAGAAACGAAGAACAGAATAAATGGGGAAAACAGGACCAGAAAGACCAGTACTGCAAGTGGGTAGATATAGAATTCATTTGGGATGATTTCTTTTTCGAGCAGGAATTTAAATCCGAGCCTAAACGGTAGTTGAATAATGCCGAGTATTAGGCTGAACCAAAACCAACGGCCAAATACCCGCCAACCGTCTAGATACACCTTTTTTATATCCATATTATTTATCTCCTCGGGCGATTAGGATTTTATCCGTCCAGCTTCGCTCTAACATCAAGGCCCCCCTGTGGAACGTTGATGGCTGGATGAAAAAAAATTCTGTTGGACTGAGCCTTTCGACACGCTCCAGCTTAGTTATGGGGATTGTATGGATACCCGGATGGGTCTGCCATGGTTTTCTTTATATTTCTTTCCGGAGAAATGGCAGCGATGAGGATGCTGGAGGCATTTGCGAAGGAGTGTGGTGGGTTTGCTGGGGCATGGTCGGTATTGCAAGAGCGTTTTGCCGGACCCTGGGTGTGTGGGAGGGCGATGCGTTGAGCGCCCCGTTCTTGGCATTGGATATCGCGGTTCGGTTTCATGGTCAGGGCGGACGTTGGAGTAAAGGAAAAGGGAGCGGTTTTAAAATTCACCGGCTGACCCGAATGAGAGTAGGACAGGCTTCCAGCCTGTCTTCGGCAGCGCGGGCCTTTGCGTATGTAGACTAGCTGGAAGCCTGTCCTACTTTGATAAAACACAAATTAAAACCTCTGGAATAAGAGTTCAATAAAAGCTTAACCTTCGGTTTAAATAATCCTTAAAAAGACTCGCGTTGGGAAACGATTCTGGGATAGTCGCGCGCTTTATGAGCAAACACTTGGCGCTTGCGGTTATCAGATCAATAGCTTGAGGATGCTCGGGAAACTCTCCGCATACCTGATAACCAGTAACTGATATACCGATAACTAATTTACTGATAACTGGATTTCCCCATGACCAAGACCAATAAACTATTCAAACTGAAGATCGAGCGTCCGCGCAATGTGAAGAACGATATCCTGTCGGGGCTCACGGTGGCCCTTGCCTTGATTCCCGAAGCGGTGGCTTTTTCGTTTGTGGCCAAGGTGGATCCGGTGGTGGGGCTCTACGCCGCCTTTATGATGGGACTGGTTACCGCAATCGTTGGTGGCCGTCCGGGCATGATTTCCGGGGCCACCGGCGCGGTGGCCGTTATTTTCGCCCCGCTGATGCTGGGGCTCTATGGCGAGGGGTTGGATTCGGAGACGGCGATTGGCTATCTCTTTGCCGCCGTGATTCTCATGGGGATCATCCAGATGCTGTTTGGTTTCTTGAAGCTGGGCAAATTTATCCGTCTGGTTCCGCATCCGGTGATGCTGGGTTTTGTAAACGGCTTGGCCATCATTATTTTCAAGGCGCAGTTTGAACAATTTTATGTGGGCCACGGCGAGCATGCGCATCTGCTGGAGCAGGGGCCGTTGCTCATTATGTGCGGCATGATTGCCGTAACGATGGCGATTAGCACCTTTTTGCCCAAGCTCACCAAAGCGATACCAGCCACACTTGTGGCGATTGTTACCGTGACACTCATTTCATATTTTCTGGACCGCTCCGGCATCCACCATTCCCGTACGGTGATCGATTTTGTTAAGGATATGGATCCAACCAAGACCACCATCGCAGCGTCGCTACCCTCTTTTGGAATTCCCAAGGTGGCCTTTAACTGGGAAAATATAAAATTGATCCTGCCATACTCTGTGTTGGCAGCGGCGGTCGGGCTGATCGAATCGCTTATGACGCTTACGCTGGTTGACGAAATTACGGAAACTCGCGGACGCGGAAACAGGGAGTGCATCGGGCAGGGGGTTGCCAACCTCGTTAATGGATTCTTTGGCGGCATGGGCGGCTGCGCCATGATCGGACAGAGCATGATCAATATTCGCGGTGGTGGCCGCGGACGCTTGTCCGGTATCTCTGCCGCATTGTTTCTGCTGGCCTTTCTGCTGTTTGCCGCACCGCTGGTGGAAGTCATTCCGCTGGCCGCGCTCGTTGGCGTCATGTTTATGGTTGTGATCGGCACCTTCGAGTGGTCGAGCTTCCGGATCATCCCCAGCATCCCGAAAATGGACGCCTTCATCATTATTCTCGTTTCCGCCATTACCGTGCTTGAGGATCTGGCCATTGCCGTGCTCGTCGGCATCATTGTTTCCGCGTTGGCCTTTGCCTGGGAGCACGGCAAAAAGATTCACGCCAATATTCACACGGATGAGCACGGCACCAAGGTCTACAAGCTCGAAAGTGCGCTGTTCTTCGGCTCCGCCCAGTCGTTCAAAGATCTGTTCGATCCGCGCAATGATCCGCAGGATGTGGTCATCGATTTTGAAAATGCACGGGTCTACGACCATTCCGGCATTGAAGCCATCAACAACATCACCGAACGCTATGCCGACCAAGGCAAGTTCCTTCATCTGCTCAATCTAAGCAAGGAATGCCGCGAGTTACTGAAAAAGGCCGACAATATTGTCGAGCTCAGCGTGATCGAAGACCTCGACTGGCA
Organism: uncultured Verrucomicrobiota bacterium; assembly: GCA_964639125.1. Classification (GTDB taxonomy): domain Bacteria; phylum Verrucomicrobiota; class Kiritimatiellia; order Kiritimatiellales; family Pontiellaceae; genus Pontiella. The sequence goes on along the minus strand of CAZWZW010000172.1, from coordinate 3,697 downwards.
TGTTGCCGACGATCAGCTGGCATAGATTCCTGTTGTGGTATTCGGCCGGGACGGTTCTGCCGAGCGTCGCTAGTCAGCGTTCTGGTGTCGGACGATCTCCGCCTCGACCATGTAGATGACATCCTCGGCAATGTTTGAGGCGTGGTCGCCGATGCGTTCCAGCCGGTGGGTAACAGCCAACAGGGTGATGAGTGATTCCGCATGCTCTGGCTCGCGCTGAAGGGCATCAATGATTTCACTTTTCATCTCGGCCTTCATCGCGTTGATTTCGTCGTCGTCCTTGATGACTTCGCGGGCGAGGTAGACATCGATATTAATCAGGGCATCCAGGCTTTTGCGAACGATGGTCTTTACGAGATAACTCATTTGGTGCAGATCCAGCGGGATCTTGGGCTTGGCGGCCTGGCTGATAGCAATGCCGTTCTTGGCAATATCGGCAGCCAGATCGCCAATACGCTCCAGATCGCTTGTCAATTTCATGACGGCAATGATGAAACGCAGGTCGATGGCCACCGGCTGGTAGAGGGCCAGTGCCTTTAGACATTCCTCCTCCACTTCGACCTCCAGACCGTCAACGACCGTATCGTCGTCGATCACCTTTTGGGCCAGCTCCACATTGTTTTCCTGAAATGATTTAACAGCCAGTTCAACATTTTCATCCACCCGCGCGCTCAGCGTGTAGACCAGTTTTTTTAAACGCTCGAGTTCTTTTTCCAAATGCTTTGCCATGGGGTCTCCTTTGGAGACTGATTCGTGATTCGTGATTCGTGATTGTTCTGGGTCACGCCTCACGGCTCACTCGTCACGTCTCTTTATCCAAATCTTCCCGTGATGTAGTTTTCCGTTTGCGGGTTTTCCGGGTTCGTAAAAAGCTGTTTCGTCTTACCAAACTCTACCAACACGCCTTCATACATGAAAGCCGTAAGGTCCGAGACGCGTGCGGCTTGCTGCATGTTATGGGTTACGATAATGATGGTGTAGTTTTTCCGAAGCTCACCGATCAGGTCCTCGATCTTGGCGGTGGCCTTCGGGTCGAGCGCGGAAGTCGGCTCGTCCATCAGCAGAATTTCCGGTTTGATGGCCAGCGCGCGGGCAATGCACAGGCGCTGTTGCTGTCCGCCGGACATGCCGAGCGCATTGGCGTTTAGGCGGTCCTTCACCTCGTCCCAAATGGCGGCCTGGCGCAGGCTTTGCTCAACCATATCGCCCAGCTCCTGCTTGTTTTTGATGCCTTGCAGACGCGGGCCATAGGCCACGTTTTCAAAAATGGATTTTGGAAAGACGTTTGGCTTTTGGAATACCATACCCACCCGGGCGCGCAGCGTAACAACATCGATATTTTTGTTATAGATATTATGCCCGTCGAAAATCATTTCGCCCGAAGCATGGGTGGAGGGGATGAGGTCGTTCATGCGGTTGATGGAGCGCAGCAGGGTACTCTTGCCGCATCCGCTGGGGCCGATCATCGCCGTTACCTTTTGCTTTGGAATTTTCATGCTGACTTTGCGAACGGCTTCAAAGTCGCCATAGAACAGGGAAAAGTCCTTGGCTTCGATATGCGTCTTGCTGGCTCCATTGTTGTCGCCATGTTCTGCAAATGTATCGATTTTTTTCAGGGTGATTTCTGCACTCATATCAGCCTCTCAGTTTCTTGGAAATTCGTGCGCGCATCAGAATCGCAAACAGGTTCAGGAGGAGCACGATGGCCACCAGTGTAAACACCATGCCGTATTGCACATGCCGGATTTCGTCGACTGCTTCATGTTCGGTGCACAGGTTGTATATATTCCAGGGCAGGGCAGGGGTCGGCTGATTCAGTGTTTCCCATAACTTTAGCGGAGCACCGACGCTGACCGCGGCGGTAAAGATGATCGGGGCGGTTTCGCCTGCCGCGCGGCCCATACTGATCACAATACCGGTCAGGATGCCGGGCAGCGCCGCCGGAAGAATGACGGTCAGCACGGTATGCCATCGTCCGGCCCCGAGCCCGAGGGCCGCTTCCTTGTAGGCTAGCGGCACGGCCATGATCGCCTCTTCCGAGGACCGTATAATGGTGGGGAGGATCAGCAGGGAAAGAGTCAACGATCCGGCCAACACACTTTTAGAGTCGGACACCTGAATCGTATTCAAAAAGAAGGCGAGGCCAAACAGGCCAAAAACAATACTCGGTACGCCGGCCAGCGTGCTGATGCAAATGCGCAGGAAGCTGAGAACCGGCCCCGTCCGGGCATATTCGCAGAGATAGATGGCGGCAATCACGCCCATGGGGACGGCAAAAATCATGGCCCCGAGGGTGAGGTAGATGGTACCGAGCACCTCCGGCCAGATTCCTCCGAAGATATGCGAGTCTTTGGATTGGTCGGTGATAAACTGCCAGTAGAAAGTGGTTTTCGGGCGCATCATATCGCCCATGTGTTCTTCTAAATAAGGGAAAAGCGGTTCGAGCTTGGTTCCTGAAAACTGCTCAATGCGGGGTTTTTCCACCCGCACGCCCATGGCATCGGCGTTGGAGTAGTCCCACTCCGCTGAATAGAGCACCTCATGCAGTTTGACCTGCGTGCGGTCCCATCGGGTCTGGCCATATTGCTGGCGCAGCAGGACGGGGGTGCGTTCTCCGGGAATGGGCCCCAACAGCACTTTGATCCCCTTTTCAATTTCCCGGAAAGCCGGTTTGTATTCGTTGCGGCGGGATCGATCCATCTGCTTCATTTCCGCCTCGAAAGCGGTCAGCATCTGGTAGACGGGTGCGCGCGCTTCGGAAGCCTTTTCCATTTCGGCGGTAAAGCGGTCGGAGTTGCCGCGGTCAAACTGTTCGAGCATAACCCGGCGATGCTCGATCGTTCCCTTGAAGACAAAGGCTTTCGATCCGCGAATCACGATGGGGGTCAGGATCAGCAGCAATGCGACGGCCATGATGGCGATGGAAATCAAGCCCAGACCGGAGAAGGCATTGTCAAGTAGCTTTCTGGTTTCCAGTCGCATGGCTTATTTCCCTAACTTCTTGCGCGAGCGCTTGACGATGATCTCGCTGGCGAGATTCATGATGAACGAGAAGGCGAGTAGGCAGAACGCCATGGCGAACAGCACGTGGAAGCGCGCCGATCCAGTCACATGGTCGGCTTCGCCCATGTCGCCGGCAATGGTGGCGGTTAGTGTACGGATGGGCTGCAGCATGTTGTACCAGGGGTCTGGAATGCGCGCCGCGTTGCCCGAAGCCATCCAGACCACCATCGTTTCGCCAATGGCGCGCATGACTCCGAGGATGACTGCGGCCAGAATGCCACTGGCCGAGGCCGGGATGATGGTTTTAATGATGGTTTCGGCGCGGGTGGCCCCGAGGGCGTAGGAACCCTCTCGCAAATCGCGGCCTGCGGCTTGCAGGGCATCTTCCGAAACACTCACAATCGTTGGCAGAGCCATCAGTCCAAGAATGATTGAAACATTCAAAGCGTTGGTTCCTGAGCTGATTTCAACCCCGCTTAATTGAGCGGAAAGGTGGGAAATGAAAAGGAAGGCCAGAATCCCTAGGAATGGAAATATAACCGCTCCGAACCTTTTCGGGTTCTTGCTCCTGCTAGCTAGCTTGTCGAGAATCAGATCGCCCGCCACGACGACCAGCAGGGCGAAGATGGGCCCCAGTACAATCACGAGGCCGGACGCACGAACGGCACCGTCGTCGCTCTGCAGCTGTGAAGCC
>CAZWZW010000171.1:0-7078 GCA_964639125.1 uncultured Verrucomicrobiota bacterium | reverse complement strand
ACGCGCCTGCCGTGAGCGGAACCACAACAAACAGGACCACCGACAGGAACAGCGTGTCCCACGGAACATGCACATCGCTGACGCCGAGCAGGAATTTTACGATCGGAACGAAGGCTATAAGGATAATCAGGTCGTTCGTTGCAACCTGTACCACGGTGTAGGCCGGGTTTCCTTTGGTGAGGTGGCTCCACACAAAAACCATCGCCGTGCAGGGGGCCGCGCCCAACAGCACCGCTCCGGCCAGATAATCCTTCGCCAGGTCGGCGGGAATAATATTTTTGAACAGCACATAGAAAAAGAGCCAGGCGATGCCGAACATGGTAAACGGCTTGATCAGCCAGTTGGTGATCCAGGTCACAAACAGCCCCTTCGGATTTTCACCCACATGCTTCACGCTCTTGAAATCCACCTTCATCATCATCGGGTAGATCATCAACCAGATCAAAACCGCCACCGGAATGGAGACGTTGGCATATTCCATTTTCCCGAGAAACTCCGGGATGGCCGGAAGAAACCGACCGATCAGGATCCCCGCCACCATGCAAAGCGCAACCCACACCGTCAGGTATTTTTCAAAAAAACTAATTCCACTGCTCTTTTCTTCACTCATATCTTTTTCCTTTTTGCTGGAGGGGCAGACGCCGTCTGCCCAGTCGCACAGCGTGCGACCCTCCATTGATATTTATTTCGGGCAGCATTCTTCACCGCGCTGCATGCGGCACAGTTCTTCGCGCCCTAATTCGGTGATCTTTTCCAGTGCCACCTGATCCGCCTTCAACCCTTCCGAATCCTGAAACGTCCGTTCCAACCATTGGAAGACGGGTTCCAGATCAGCCGAACGAATCAGTTTGAAATAAATCCAGCGTCCGTCTTTTCGGCTATCGAGAATTCCGGCATGGGTCAAGATGCTCAGATGGCGCGAAGTCGTTGCTCCCGTCACCTGCAGCAGCTCTGTAATCTGACACGCCACCAGCTCATCGTAACGAGTCAGGGCAACCACAATGCGCAAACGGTTTTTGTCCGAAAGCGCCTTTAAAATCTCCAGTTGTTTCTTCATGGACCCCTTTATAATTAGTTGTTTGGCTAAATGTCAAATTGTAAAAATCAACTTTTCCAAGGGTCGAAACAGGCGGGCGTTTTCCAGCGAATGAAAAAACCAGCGAATGGGAGAAAGGCTCGGGTGGAAATTTAACCCGAATCGGTTCGATCACGACAGCTTTCCTGTTCCAGTTCAATTTCGATGGTGGTGTGCGCCAGTTGATAGGGCGTAAGCACTTCGGCGACGGCCTGTTTACGCAAAGTGTATTATTCGAGTGTTAGTCCGGCATCCGTCACGATATGGGCGGTCAGAACATGATGTTCCCCGTCCAGTGACCAAAGATGTTGATGATGGATCTCGCTTACGCCGCCGATTTCAAGCCGTGTGCCCTTCCTCCACTTTTTCATCCGCATCGTGCCGCGCATCGGAACGCCCGGCGGATTCGAGGCCGGCACCGGAATGTCCGTCAATCCGGTCGCACCGGAAGAGGCAAGGAACCTGCTCGCCGGGAACCCGGACAACATGGGGAAATTGATGCCATGAATTCAACCGCTGCGCTTGCGGATTGGCTGGCGGCATGACGGATTCTAATCGTCAGCAACTCCGTCGAAAAGATTCTTCATATTTCCGATGATTTTGCGGGCCACCCGAAGGGCTTTATCGGTGTGGTCGCCCGCGTAAAACGTGAGCGCGGTCTCTTCGAAATGAAGTAGCCAGCGTTGATAGTGCTGCTCCTGAATAGGGCGGATCGCATTGAAATTTCGGTGGATGGCAATGGTATTTGCCCCATAGCGTTTGTCGCCCAACAATATTTTTTTCCAATACAGACTCACTTGAGGCAAATGTTTTTGAAGGTCAATGTCTGCTTCTTGCAAAAATAGAGGAGACAACAATTTGTCCTGTAGAAGACGATGGTAAAATCGGTGTACAAAATCGTCGATGTGCTCGGCACTGTTTAAATCGGGCAATGTCATGGCTCCTCCACCCACCCATAGAACCATCATGGATATTGGCGGGTCAAGCGATACAAAAAAATCACAACTCTCTTGACTCTGTAGTATACTACAGGGTGTAAGGAATAATCACAGTTGAGAGAGGACTCATGAAAAAAACGATCACCATTGGACAATTGGCCAAGCAGACCGGGGTGGGGATAGAGACCATTCGGTTCTACGAAAACAAGGGATTGATCCCGGAACCGCCACGTACGGCGGCGGGCTATCGGCAATACCCGGATGACTCGCTTAAACGGGTTTGCTTTATTCGGCATGCCAAGGAGCTGGGCTTTTCGCTGAAGGAGATAAAGGAACTGCTTGCACTTCGGGCATCCCCGAAGGCCAACTGCGCCAAGGTGCGCAAGGAAGCGGAACAAAAACGATGGGAGATCGAACAGAAAATCGAGGCACTAACGAAAATGAAAACCGCGCTTGATGAGTTGATTAACCAATGCGACGGGAACGCCGCAGCCTCAATTTGTCCGATTTTAAAATCATTAAACGCACCGGAGGTACCATGAGCACACCCAGCAAACCTAAAACAAACTGGACGCTATTCGGCGCGATTGCGGCGGCCATTGCCGGCTCGATCTGTTGCGTCGGCCCGCTGCTGTTGCTGGCACTGGGCATCGGCGGGGCATGGGTCGGAAACCTGAAGGTGTTGGAGCCGTTTCGACCCTGGTTCATGCTGACTGCATTAATCTTTCTGGCCGTGGGTTTCTATCGGGTCTACCGCAAACCAAAACCAGAGGAGTGTAAAGAAGGCAGCTATTGCGCAAAACCCCATGCGGGACGGATGAATAAAATCGGTCTCTGGATTGCGCTGGTCTTCGTGTTGGGACTGTTTGCCTATCCCGGCATTGCCGCGAAATGGGCCACTCGGAATGCGTCGTGCTGTCCGCAGAATATGGAACAGTCGGCCACGCTCGACGTCAAAGGCATGTCCTGCGCCGGGTGCGTGGCAACCGTGACCGCCAGCCTGAAAAAACTGGACGGTGTTGGCGGCGTCCACGTCACGCTTGAACCGCCGCAGGCGGTGGTTCAATACAACCCCGCACTCGTTACACCGGCCGAGATGGAAGCGGCTACGGCAAACGCCGGACATATTTCGAATACACAAAATGGAGAATCAAAATGAACGACTGCTGCACATCCGAAACCCCAAGCCAACACCTCGTTATTATCGGCGGGGGCTCAGCAGCTTTTTCAGCCGCCACCACAGCCCATGCTCTCGGCGTACGGGTTACATTAATCAACGCGGGACTTCCCATCGGCGGATGCTGCGTAAACGTCGGTTGTGTCCCCTCGAAAACGCTGATCCGCGCCGCCGAGGCGCACCACCGGGTTACAGCGCACCACTTCCAAGGCATTGAGGGAGAAAGCCGGGTCAGCGACTTTGCCGCCGTCATGCGGCAAAAGACTCAACTGGTGGAGGAACTGCGGCAGGCCAAATATATCGATGTCGTGGCCGACATGCCGAATTTTGAGCGAATCGCAGGCTGGGCGCGGCTGGTTGCCCCGGATACGGTGGAAGTGAACGGTCGGGAAATCAAGGCCGACTGCATTCTGGTTGCCACCGGCGACACGCCGTATATTCCCGAGGTGCCTGGGCTGAAAGATTCCGGCTATCTCATCACCGACACCGCCTTCGAACTCGAAAATCTGCCGGAATCAATGATTGTGCTCGGGGGTCGATACATCGCACTCGAGTGCGCGCAGATGTTTGCCCGCTTCGGCACCAAGGTTACGGTGCTCCAGCGGTCGAACCGGATTCTTCCGGCCGAAAGTCCGGAGCTGACCGACGCTTTGACTGGCTATCTAACGGAAGAAGGCCTCGATGTGGTCACCGGCGTGAAGCTGCTGCGTGTTGAAAACAAAAACGGCACCTTTTCCGTTGAAGCGGAAGTGAACGGCGAACCACGCACCTTCTCCGCCGAACAACTGCTCGTGGCGACCGGTCGCATTCCCAACACCGCCAACATGGGGCTGGAAGAAATCGGGGTTGCACTGGACGCAGGCGGGTTCATGACCATCGACGGTACGATGCAAAGCACGGTCCCGGGAATCTATGGCGCGGGCAACTGCACTGGCGAACCGGCCTATGTCTATACCGCCGCCTATGAAGGGGCGCTCGCCGTCACCAATGCCCTAACGGACGAATCTACAGAACGGGACTACACCGCCCTTCCCTGGGTCGTCTTCACCGATCCTCAGGTTGCCGGAGTGGGATTGGATGAACAGCAAGCCAAAGCGCAGGGCATCGATGCCGAAGCGTCGCTGCTACCACTGACGTATGTCCCTCGTGCCTTGGCAGCTCGTGATACACGAGGATTCATCCAGTTAATTCGGGATAAGAAAACGGATCGACTGGTTGGCGGTCGTGTTCTGGCTCCGGAGGGTGGCGAACTCGCCATGGAAATCAGTCTAGCCGTTAAATACGGTGTCACCGCCTCGGAACTGGCCCGAGCGTTCCACCCCTATTTAACCCTATCTGAGGGAATCAAGCTCGCGGCCATTTCCTTCGGCAAGGATGTCAATAAACTATCGTGTTGTTCTGCATAGTTCAGCTAAAAGGAGGTTCCGAAGAAAGCAAGGAATTTCACCCGTAGTGTCGAAAACCAGCGCCTAACGAGCCTGCGGGACTTTTTGCTGCCGATGCTGATGAACGGCCAGGTGCAGGTACCGTAGGATACTTCGCGGGCGTTATAGCCCGGGCTTGCCTGTCCACAGAGCACTCGTTTCCAATGGGTGGAAAAATTGGTGCGCCTCTATGCAATAGAGTTCCTATGTCTGGAAATATTTTCTCCAATATCGGGGGAATCTGCGCTCACCCCAAGGCCTTTGGCGGGACAGGATTGCGCAATCTGCAGTTCAAAAACAGAGGCATTTGTATCAAGTTTACTAAGTTATACTTGATTTCATGTATAACTGGGTATAAGTAGGTATTCATGAATCCAATAAAAAATCCGTTTTCGCCGGGTGCCGGGTCTCCGCCGCCCGAATTGGTGGGTCGAGACCCCATCCTGGAGCAAGCCCGAATTTTGCTGGGGAGAGTGCGGGCCGGGCGTTCCGAAAAAAGTATCTTGCTGACCGGCCTGCGGGGTGTGGGGAAAACAGTTCTTCTAAATGAAGTGGAACGTATTGCCCGCTCAGAAGATTTCCGGGTGGTTTCGTTCGAGGCGCATGAAAACAAGCCACTGGGGCCGCTGGTGGCCGCTCATCTGAGGCCGTTACTGTTCGAGCTGGATCGGATGGCCGGTGCCGGTGATAAAGCGAAGCGGGGCTTGCGGGTGTTGCGTAGTTTTCTCGGTGGACTAAAGCTTACGTATGAGGAGTTGACCATCTCGCTGGATATTGACCCCGAGGAAGGTGCGGCCGATAGCGGAGATCTCGAGATTGATCTGCCGAATCTGTTTGTGGCCGTTGGTGAAGCTGCTTTGGAGCGGAATACGGCAGTGGCTGTGCTGATCGATGAGGTGCAGTATTTTAGCCAGAAAGAGTTAGGCTCCTTGATTATGGCAATGCATAAGGTTCAACAACGGCAGCTTCCGGTCGTTTTAATCGGGGCAGGTCTTCCCTTTCTTCCCGGTTTGGCTGGTAATTCAAAATCGTATGCAGAGCGTCTGTTCAGTTTCCCCGATGTAGGTGCTTTGTCTGAACTGGAAGCGGATAAGGCTTTGCAGGATCCGGCGGTTGCTGAACAGGTTGAGTTTTCTCCCAAGGCATTAAAGGAAATCTTCAGCCTAACGAAGGGGTATCCCTATTTCATTCAGGAATGGGGGTATCAATGTTGGAATCAGGCGGAACAAACTCCGATTGAATTGGATGTGGTCAATACCGCGACGACCACCGTGCTGTCGCGTCTCGATGAAAACTTTTTTCGAGTGCGTTTTGATCGGCTGACTCCAAGTGAAAAAAACTTTTTGCGTGCTATGGCAGAGTTGGGGCCGCAGGAACAACGTATTGGTGATATTGCCGATAAACTGGGAGTGAAAGTGACCAGTTTGGGGCCGGTGCGCGCGAAGTTGATCAGCAAAGGAATGGTTTTCAGCCCGGCGTACGGCGACTTGGCCTTTACGGTACCTCTCTTTGATCAGTTTATGCTCCGGGCGATTTCCGGCAAATGAGACATATGCTTTTTGCCGGACAATAATCACCACCATCCGCAGCTTGTTTCGTTGTGAGAACAGTTGTTCAACGAATGAAGAACGCAGCGAATGTGTTTTCTGACCTCCGACCTCTGTTTTCTGATCTCTGCTACGGAGCGGTATAGATAAGGTAAAGACCGCCGAGCAGGACCAGTGCGCCGCAGACCTTTTTCAATATGATCGCGCCCTTGGAACTTTCGTTCCAGTTCATGTATTTCTGGACGAGTCCGGTGGAGGTTCCGGCGGCGACGATGACGGAGCAGTGGCCGATGCCGTACATCAGCAGCAGGCTGCCGGCATAGATGGGCTGCTCCGCGCCGAGTTTGAAGGAAACACCGAGCATGGGAGCCATGTAGGCAAAGGTGCAGGGACCGAGCGCAATGCCGAACACCAGCCCCAGAATGAAGGCGGCCATCAGACCTTTGCGTTTCATGCCCACCTGTCCCGGCCCGCTTCCCGGCATAGGAACCACGCCCAGCAGATGCAGGCCGACTAAAAAAAAGATCGCCGCCACGAACCAGTTTCCATACCGCCCGACATCGCCCATCATCCGCCCCAGGCCCGCAGTGACGATTCCAATCAGGGCAATGGTCAGCAGAATGCCCGTCGCAAACAGCAGGGCAATCACGAAGGCGCGGCGCGGCGTGGTTCGCCCTTGCTCATCGATAAATCCGACAATCAGCGGAATGGAGGCGAGGTGACAGGGACTGAGCAGAATACTAAGAATTCCCCACACCAGCGCGGCGCCCAGTGCGATCGAAGGCGTACCCTCCACCGCTCTCGTTAATGTTGTAAACAGCTCTTCCATTTTCAGTCGCCTTCGATATTCGGCGTTAGATTGGTCGCTTGCTCCCAATCATGTTCGGTGTTCTGCGGTTCGCCGAAGGCGTAGCCCA
>CAZWZW010000170.1:0-7084 GCA_964639125.1 uncultured Verrucomicrobiota bacterium | reverse complement strand
CTTTGGCTCAGGTTTTCCCTGATGCCCGCATAGAGCACCGTGTTGGTATAGTCTACCGGCCAAAGCGCATTGCCGTTGGGCCGCGTTGTATCCAGGTCCACCATCGTTGCCGAACCGCTGTCGTTTATCAGGCTGCTGGTATCGCCAAGGACATTGTTCCAGTTGCCGGCCGGTTCAACCCCATAGGTTCCCATGATCAGTGCCGTGCTGGTCATCGCACCGTCGGCAAAGTTAACGCTGATGATGTCCACCGCCTGTGCCGAAACGGCGGACAGTATCGATACCGCAGCGAATAGTAGTAAGGTTTTTCCTGACTTCATGTCTTTTCCTCTTCTTTCATCAATAGAGAGAGGGCATCGTCCAAGTCTCAGGCACGGTCAAAATCCTTCTCCGACTTAACTAACTCATATACAACAATTTTGTAGTTTTCTCAATCCGCGATAGTGAATCGAAAATTCGGAAAACTGAAAACAACACCGCTATTGGAGTTTTCCGCTTACGCCACCCACGTATTGATCATGTGTACATACCCACGCAATCAGGTATTCTATACAGCTGATGGCATTTTTTTTAGATTTTGTCGGAATCTGGCTAAAACAGCCCACGTTAGCCGGGGTAGCCTTGCAAAAACGTATGTTTCAGCGACAGGACAGGCTGGAAAACGTTTTGAGGGAGGGGGTTGATCTGGAATCAGTTGCCCGCCGGAACAGAAGCCGGCAGTTGGTAGATCCTAATGTAGTCGACCAGCATCTCGCTTGGGAGCTGGGACCCGTCGATGGGGCCACCTGCCCGTTCGGCGTCACGAAGCGAGTGGCTCAGAATAATGCGGTTTGCCATCCGCTCCGGCATTTCCCGCAGCCAAACATCGTCCTTGGCCCAATGCTGGCTCTGTGCCGCACTCCTGACGGCTGCACCGCTGAACGTCAGGTAAGGGGCGGTCTTCCATGCGGGTCCATCCTGCACCACAAACCACTGGAACTTTTCCGGGGTTGCCATGAAACCGACCGTAACGAATCCTGTCCATTCGAACCACTCGTACCATTCAAACATAGGCAGTCTGAACGAGTCGCCCATCCAAACACCCTCGCGATCCGGATTGATGATAAAGTTGTGGTTCTTGCGGATCTTTATGTAGTCCCTGCCCGGCTTCATATTGGGGCGCAGCTCGGAATCAACATAGCTATTGAACCGGAGCGTGCTCCAGAACTTGCGTTTCCGCTCGGCGGCGATGTACTCGAAAAAGAGCACCTGCACCCGTTCCCTGGGGTCCTCTTTAACCGATTGTTCCGGGTGGGGCATTGACCAAAGCGCGGCATAGCCGCCATCGTTGAGCGGCAGCTTGATCCGCAGTTCGATGTACATATTCTGTCCGAAATTAAAAATGCCATCGGTGTTCACTGCGCCGGATGAATACGGTCGCGTAACCGTTCCTTTCAACACAGGTCCCTTTGCCCCCCGGGGCTCGGAACGCGCCGTAAAGACCATCTTCCCATCGCGGAGCGCCACGTTGTTGGAGGAATAAACGCAGGCGAGGTTTTTGTTGTAGTGGATGTTCCGGCGGTTCGTGCCGATATTCCATTTGGCTGAATCCAGTGCTGGCCCCTCGAACTCGTCGCTGAAGACCAGCGTGGCGCCCTTGGGGCCGGAATCCGGCGGCGTGGCCGGATCGACCAGCGCCCGGGCAGAGGAAAACACGCCTGTTGCCATAACGATAACCGGAATTAGTCTGTCCGTTCTCATATCCAAATCCTAAATATAACTCATTCTTCCAACGGAACAACCACGACGTTGATGTACGCAGGCAATCCGGCCAGCTCGGCTTCGCTGAATTGCCCTTCCCGCACCACGAGTTCGCCCAGCATCTCGATGCGGTCGAAGATGCCGGTGTAGGTGTCTCCGGTGACCCGGCTGATATCGAGTCGCACCAGCCTGGAGCCGCGCAGGTGCTCAAGAATACTGAAGTCAACATCACGAAGTTCCAGGGTGTGCAGACGCAGCCAGCGCAAAAGACTGAGCGGTTTTTCCGTGCGGCTGCTGCCCTCCAGCCGGGTCAACCCCCCGCCCCCCAATGTCAACGAACGCTGTTCGGGGTTGAACACATAGGTGCGGTCCTGCCAATCCGGATTAAACCCCACCAGGACCGCCTCAACCACCATGGAGCGCTCTTCAAGCGAGGGGCGGCGCTCCAGATCATAGGCCATCAGTTTTTCCACCAGCGAAACGGTGGCCGGTCGCTGGCTCCGGGTACGGATTTCCCGTATCAGGCTTGCCAGATCCGCGGCGGGGAGCCGCTCGGAATCCGGCTTCTTTTTGCCATATTCCAGCGCCAGCTCGCGCACCACACGCGCCCAGTCCGGGGTTTTTTCCAGCACCTGCGCCGACTCGTTGAAACGCTGCAGCACAAAAAGGAGGATGGCGCGGCCGACGCGCGCCTGGGCATCGCCGGGATTGTGCTCTGAGGCAACGACCAATTGCTGCAGCATTTCGCGGTAGATAATTTCGTCTTCGGGCGCGCGATAGTCGGATGCATTGGAAAACAGCTTCGTAATAAACAGCAGATCGCCTGAATAGTTGCGACCGGCTTGCTCGGAATAATCCCGCTCCGCTTCATAAAGCTGCATCGATTCCCCCGCCGTTTGCTGCGCTTCGAGAATATGGCGTGCGCGATCTTTCAGCACAGCCATGAACACCGCAACAATCGCAACCAACAGGAACAGGCTCGAACATACAATGCGGACGACGCGTTGATTGCGTTTGTAAAATAACATGATCCGCCGTTTAAGATCGGCGCTTTCGGCAACGGTTGGAAAATACGACAAGAACCGGCGCACATCAGCGGAAAGCGCCTCCACCGATGCATAACGAACATCCGGCTGTCTTGCCATGGCCTTGCGCACCACCGCGCGCAACCCTTCCGGCGCGGCGTGCGATAGGGATGGAAGTTCGCCTGCTAGTGTCTGCTTCATGATTTCGTTCGGCTGGCCTTCGAAGGGAGGCTTCAGGTTCAGAATGGCATAGAGGATGGCCCCCAGGGCGTAAACGTCGGTGTGGAACGAAACCGTGCCCTCGCGCTCGAACTGCTCCGGTGCCATGAATCCGGGAGTGCCATGGGCGGTGCCGAACAAGGGCGTGGTATTGAGCAGGTCGAAGTGTACTCGCGAGGCGACGGGCCGCTCCGGCGCCATATCCACAATGTGCCCCAGTCCCCAGTCGCAGACCTTCACTTCGCCAAACGAGGCCACCTGGATGTTGGAAGGCTTGAGATCCAGATGCAGCACCCCCTGCGAATGGGCATACGCAATGGCATCGCATACCTTCGAGAATATACTGAGCAGCTCCTCCAGCGGGTAGCGCTGTTCGTAGTCCAAATCCCCTTGGTTGAGCTTCTTGAGGATGTCTGACAGGGAATCGCCGACCTGAAGCTCCATGGTAAAAAATGGACGCCCTTCCCCGTCCACTCCGATGTTATAGATGGAAACAATGTTGGGGTGCTCCATGCGGGCGGTTAGACAGGCTTCGCGTAGAAAAGGTTCGTAGAGTTCCGGATCGGCATCGTCGAGCAGCTGCGCCATGGCAACATGACGGTCGGCACGGGCGTCGTAGACGCGGCTGACCTTTTTCATGCCGCCGGTTGCAAGGGTTTCAACGAAGGTATAGCGCGACTCCAGATCGCGGATGCGGGCATAGAGCGTATACTGCTCGTCGTCGGGTTCGGAGGCCTCTCCTTCGTAGAACGCCGCCAACCTCAGATCAAGGTCATCATGTTCGTATTCACTCTTCATCGCGTGATCACAGCTCCAGCTCTTCGCGCAGACTGCCGATCTCTTCTTTCAGCCGCTTGCGGACGCGGCGACGCAGCGCATAGACGGAAAAAACCTCAATGCCCAGCTTGGCGGCGATCTCCTCGGCACCAGCTCCATCGAGCGTCATTTCAAACACCTCGATTGCGTTTCCTGAAAACCGTTTTCTGACGCGTTCCATGGCAATGTTGGAAATATACACCGCCCATTCCCGCGAAATGAGTTTTTCAAATTCGTCGGCCTCCGGAATGTCCTTGAGCAGATCCTCCTGGTAGTCGACAAGCTTTTTCCGCGGGGCCACCACACGCTCGAAATAGGAATACACTTCGTTGCGGATGATGGTCGAGAGCCAGGTCCGGAACTTGGCGCGATCGGCATCGTAGGTTTCGATATTTTTCCAGATGCGCACCAGGATATTCTGTGTCAGGTCGTCCAAATCGGCAGGGGCAACGTTCATATATCTCAGCAACATCAGGATAAAATTCCGGTAGTATCCGACAAACTCTTCCCAGGCGCGCGCATCGTTCGGATCGGACGCCCGTTGCAGCAGCGTTTTTCGTGTAACATATTCATCTGCCATGATCTGCCTCGACCCTTTTGTGCATTCCAATCAAAACAACACGTAACCCCCAGTATTTGGTTTCACAACCAGAAAAATAAAAAAAGGTGCCTCTTTTCACTGCCTCTCCCTTTGGCTGTTACCGCGCCGCTGCGTAGTCCTGCCGTTGCCAACATCAAAACGCACCTCCTCGTTCAAACCGAACGGTTGTTTCCGTACGCCCTGATTCTGTAGGTTCACCTGTTTTCCGTCTTTCCATTGCTTCGTCGGGCGGTTTTTCCGGTTCCGCGTCCTTAAATTCTCAGTACGATCCTATATTAAACAACACCTGTTTTACCCATCTTCGGTACGCCACACCAATCCGCACCCATCAGTACGGAAGATTTAAACTGATTTCTCCTAGACAACTTCAGTCAAGACGCTATCTTATACCTCTTTTCGAGCGGAGAAGGAAACGAGAGTGCTCCTAAACTGCTCCTAAAAATCGTTGCAGGGATAGTAAAACCGACCCAGGCGCAACAACTTAAGAGCATCATTTTGAAGTACTTAAGAAAGGAATCAACAGAGGCGGGAAGATTGGACTTTCGAATCCATCCCCCACCACCATTTTTTTATTTTTGGGGACGATTAGCTCAGCTGGCTAGAGCACTGCCTTGACATGGCAGGGGTCGAAGGTTCAAGTCCTTTATCGTCCACCATTTTTCTGGTTCTCCCGGCAAAAAGACATCATCTGCGTTTGCGCATTAAGCAAATCCACGCACGGGGCGGGCTTTCTTGGTTCGATCCGAAATGCCCCGAGGCGAGGGACAGAATTTCGAACGAAGGTTCAACAATGGATACCAGCTCGATGGCGGAGAGTTGCGGAGGGCCGACCTCCCGTTCTGGTTCATCGGCATTCCCCACGAGCGACAGCCATAAGCCCCCTTCTTCAAGCAGTCCAGCTACGTTTTCGGCAAATTTACGGCGCCTATCCTCATCGGAAATGCAGTGGAGACATCCTCGGTCAAAGACAAACCCAAAGGGCGCTCCGCCCACCGGATCAGCCAAAAAATCGACGGCAGAAAGTGTGCACCTTACGCCGGCGCGGGAGACTTTTTCAGTTGCGGCAGTGATGGCGGCTGGAGAGAGATCGCACCCATGAACCTCGAAGCCCCGCCTTGCAAGCCAAATGGAATTATCGCCGGTGCCGCAACCGAGATCCAACACGCGGCAAGGCTTGAGCGGATGACCATCCACCAACTCAACCAAATTAAAGTCGACCATGCCATGGTCCCACGGAGTCTCGCCAGCCTGATACATTGCTTCATAGTCATGGTCCATCCAACACCTCCCTTGTGTGGTTTGATCGCAGGTCCAAACAGATCAATCTTGCCGGTGTATCCTCTCCGGGCAAATTCTGATTAATGTAGATCAGGCCATTGCTCAGAACAGGGGCCGTCCAGGTTTGCTCGGCATTGAACACTCGTGTTGCAGAAATAATGTGACACCCTCGGGGGGAAAGGTCGAGCCATGCCAACAAACCATTTTCACCGAGACAGAGGAAGTGACCGTCGACATAGATCAATGAACCAATTCCAAAGCCGTTATCACCAGGAGGCTCGCGATATTGGTCTGCACCACGCCCTGTGCTTTCGGGTGCAGGGGATTCCTTCCCGCTCTCCAGTTCCAGTACCTTGCGCCAAACGCGCCGTCCCGTTTTCCATTCCATGCACGTGAGCTTGTTGTTGGCAAAACCATAGAGATGGTCTTCATAAAGAATCGGAGTGGCCCAATGCGAGGCAAGGGCCTTGGTTTCGTATATGAGCTTGTATGAAAAGTCGGGCTGCACCTCCAGCATGGCGCCACCCACATCATACGAAGAGGATATGAACACCCAATTCCCGGATACGACCGGAGTCGATGCATTGACGGAAGTATGACGAGGGCTCCGCCAAGGAAAGCGAAAGTAGATTTTTCCAGAATCTGGATCAAGGCACAGCAACCCCCCAACGGGTGGGTCTGATTCTCCTCCGGCAAACACAAAGAGCACTCGTTTTCCGCGCATGGTGGCGACTATCGGAGTGGCATAGCTTCGCCCCCATTGATCGCCGGAAATCCATTTGGTTTTCCCGGTATATTTATCCAATGCCGCCACACATTTTTTCATGCCCAGATTCAGGATCACCGAATCCCCTTCAATCAGGGGTGATGAGGCAAAACCAAAAAAGTCCTGTTCCAGATCAAATTCGTCTGCCAGCTTCCTTCTCCAGAGCACCGTTCCTGATTTAATATTGAAACAGCTCAAGACCCCCTCAACTCCCAATGTATAGACACGTGCTCCGTCAATGAAAGGCGTCGAGCGCGGACCGTTCAGATAGTTGAACCGATCTTTGTAGCGGGTCGGATATGAATCGGACCAAAGAAGTTCTCCAGTCTCGGCACCTATACATTCGACTTGTTCTACAGCACTTACCCGGTGGTGAAAGATCAGACGTCCATCTCCGATGGATGGAGCGGAATAGCTTTCGCCCTTGATTCGAGCCCAGAGAATGGGCGGCGCTGAAACATCAAATTTCTTTTGCAGGCCACTTTCGGCAGAAGTGCCATTCTGTGCGGGACCCAGAAAACCTGGCCAGTCGGCAGCATGTACATGAACGGCCAGCCCAAGCAAGAGACCCGCATATATAAAAACACGTTGCATTGCGATATTGTGCATGCGTCAGCGCTTGATGAAAATTGTTTTTTA
>CAZWZW010000169.1:0-7102 GCA_964639125.1 uncultured Verrucomicrobiota bacterium | reverse complement strand
GTGGTACACTTTGAATCGACCAGGGGTGGTACACTTTAAGTGACCGCTGACAGGATGACGCCAAGGGGTTTCTTGGTTGCTTTCCTGGTCGTATGCCGTACGCAGGAGATACAATGGAAGAGCTTCGAATGCGAATCGAGCGGGAGGCAAAGGCATACTACGGTGACGATGTGATGGCTGAAATCGTTCCGTTTCAGGCAATCACAAGTTAATCTTCCAGAATCTGAGGATTGCAGCCTCTGCCGCGGCTTTGGCCGGTGCGAAGGCGCTGGCGAGACGAGATGGCTAGGCACGCAGGGTGACCAGGATGGTTTTGTTGTAGACGGGGGGTCGCCTCGCTTTTCTGTGGAAAAATCGAGGTATGAAACATCTCAAGCTAGGTGCCGCCAACCGCGATGCCGACAACATCTGGTGGCTCGTTCGGCGATCGGAGCCCTACCTTTGTCCGACCACGTATCCTTGGTAGGGACGCATCGCCGAGGCGTCCATGCGGCAGATCGGTTCCTCGCAGCACGCCCTGCCTTTGCATGTGAGCAGGAACCCCTATCTGCTAAACACGTGTTATATAAAACTTGAAATATCAGGGAACATGTGATAGTAAAAAGCACTAGCGATTGGCGGGGGTGCATCTCGTGATGTGCGCTCATGGTTCAATCAAATCTAAACAGATAAGGCTTTATCGGCCGTTACCTGTATGCTGTCGGAAAGCCAGAGGAGTGGTGGTTAATTTTTTTTCAAAAAACATCAAAAAACCGTCTTCGGGTGGGATCGATTAAATGGTCATGGCGAAGAAAGCTTTGATTTGTCTATAAGTTAACAGGAGTTAGTTGAGGAAGGAATAAGAAAATAACAGGAGGATAGGAGCGTGAATAAGTGTAAATGGTTATGTTTAGCGGTTGTTTTGGCCTTGGCCGTATCGGCGCAGGCTCAATTTTCGGTTAATTATACAGCAACGGCCAATACAGATGTTGCTGGACCGCTAACGCTCAGTTATGGAATAGATGGCTCGGGTAATCTGACCGGCAACAGCCTGGCCAATTCGGCCGAAACGCTCGCTGGTAATTCACCGTTTCTTTCCAGTGTAGCCAGCTTTATGACGGTGACCGCCTACAATCTGAACGGCGTTGCTCCGGCCATTGTCGCTGATGGCGTTTCCAGCGATTTTCTGGAAGCGAACGTTTCCGGCGGTGGGTGGGATACATCCGGATTGTCCGATATTGGATTCCGCTTCAAGTCGGGTGGATCTGTAGCTCCGGGAACGGGGAACAATACCTGGCCAAGTGCGTCGGAATTAATGATTGTCGAACTCACAACGCCGGCTGGTATCGGGACGATGACGTTCGGTTTCGACGGAACAGTGGACAATGTATACTTTCTGGTTGGTGACACGGATGTTGCCCACGGCCGCAATGATTTCAATACCGAAACACTCTTTCCCGGGGAATCGCGTACCCTGCTGATGTGGAACAAGAACGCTGGGGGGGGCGCCAAGCGGATTAATTCGTTTAGCGTGGATTTCACGGAAGCCGCATCGACTTTTGACTTTACGTTAACGCCCTCCAACGAACTGATCATTACAACCTTCTATCCTTCAGCCACTGCGACGAACGATATTATCGCAGAATATGTGGCCGCAGCTTCAGGTGTGGATGTGCTTTCTGTCACCCCATCGGGCGATTCCAATGAATTCAGCGTGGCATCGGCATCCTCCTTCTCAATGACCGATTCCACGCCGTCAAACTATCCCATTGATATGGCCTTCAACGCCGCTCTCGCTGGGAATGTCGGCGCTACCAACGGAGGATGGCAAACCACAGGCTCAGTGGCCGTGGTTTATACCGAAATCGGTAGTCTTGTCACCAATACCGACAACGTCACGGTGATCGGTAGGTTCCGTAATCCGGATGTGAAGTTTAACATCGATAGCAGTCTGTCTATGAACTTTGACTATCCCGCCATTGCAGTAACCAACAACATTAGCGTTTCCTATGTGGAAGGCAAACCGGGACATACCAATGTCGAAGTGATTGCAGTCAACATTCTTGACGCATCAACGAATGGCTTCTCAACCATCAATCCGGGCGTTATTGCAAATCCCGAACCGTCGAACGCGGTGATCTCGGTCACCTTTGATAATTCCGGCGGACAGCTTGCCGGCAATGAGACCGCAACCGCGATTGTTGAGGTGGTCTGGGGTGAAGTAGGTGGCAGCACGAGCTCTACGAGTAGCGTTCCCGTGTCTGCGAAGTTTGTCAATCTGCCCGAGGGTGTGATCCAGTTGCGCATGACCAGTCCGGTTGCCGGTGTTGACACCGGCCACGGACAAACGATCGAACTCAACGATTTCGCGTCGTTTACCAACAAATGGTACGGCCAGAATGTCAGCTACGATGCCGGCGGTTATCTGGTATTCAAATCGACCGGCAACAACCGCTCGTCGGTTAATATTATCGAGAACGGGACAACCGGTCAGGATAACTTCGGTCCGGTGGACACCGTGGCGCTCACCAATGGGCTCTACCGCTACGACTTTGAGTATGAGGTCACGAATGCGGATACCAATGATATCTGGTCATTCGATGCCTATGCGCTGGTCGGTCAGCAGGTATTTCCTCCCTCCAATAATACAGATTATGTGGAGCAGGACCTTGCTACGGGTAATGTTGAGTACAAGGGACCGGCAGGCAATGGCTTGGCCTACCCCGAACAGCATTCCAACGGAAGCCTGAGGGGCTCGAACGCCGTGGGCCGTACCACTGGTTCGGTCATCCTGAATGTGGACGACGGAATGGATGCAATGTTCCATGTAACCTCTTCAGGCGGTCCCAATGTTCGGCTCTATGAACTCACGCTGACGCGTGTCGGCGAGTATGAGCCTCCGGTATCCCCGACCAATGCGGTGTTGGATGCAGCCTTTAACGATGAGTCTGTCACCAACTCGATTCAGCATGAACCTAACTACGACTATAACGATACCAATGTTAATGTCTGGGCGCATGGCGTGACCGGCGGTTGGGCGAACAATGCACTGAAAAATGTATCTTCAGCCGGCAACAGCCGTTCCTTCGCCATCGTGACACGTGCAGGCACCGCGGGCTACGACGATGTGGGCGTTCAGGATACGATTGCGCTGACCTCCGGGACGTACTCCGTATCCATGGATCTCACCTTCGCGGTGGTCACCAATATCGGGCATGGCAGTGTGACGGTCTTCAGCTTTGGCGGAGTGGATGCCACTGGCAATGTGAACGATGTTCGTGTCGATCTGGCTGAAGGAACCAATGTGGCCGCTGCCATTGAGGCTTCTCAGGTTCCCCAGCTTCGAGGTTCGGCGTTCTTTACCGAACTGGCGAGGAAGGACTATACCAACAATGTGACCGAGACCCTGCTCTTCACCGATCTTTCCGTGCAGGATGGTGAGGATCTGTGCATTCGCATCACCAGTTATTTGAATGCCGACTTCAACGTGATCGATAACGTCCAGGTACTGCGCACCGGCGATGCTCCGCTCGTTGGATATGCCGCCTGGATCGACACGTTTGGTCTGACTGGAAACGATGCGCTGCTAACGACGGATGTCGAGCCGGACGGACTGGACAACCTGCTCGAGTATGCCCTGGGCGGTATCCCGAATGTGGATGATGCCGCGACGGTCAAACCTGGCACATTTACTGCGTTGGATATGGGAACCAACTGGTTCTATCACGTGCATAATGAACGTACGGATGATCCGCGCCTCAGCTATACGGTGGCACGCAAGGGTGATCTCGTCTTCGGTACGAACTGGACCACTGGGGCCATTGAGTTCGTTGATGAGTCGGCTGCTGTCGGCAATATCAAATCGGTCACCAACCGCACAGATATTGGCGCCAAGGAATTCATCCGCCTGAAGGTAGATATAGTCGAGTAATGGGAATTCATTTTTGAATCTTTGCATCGGGAACCTCGTGTTCCCGATGATCATGCGAAAGCAAAAGGAACAAAGGAGGAAAAATGAAAAAAATGAAACTAACAGCAGGCATCTTATGCCTGATCGCTATGTCGGCCCAGGCCGCACTGGTGATTGATTATACGCAGGCGACTGCGAATACCGATGCCACCGGTGCCCTTACGTATGGAATCGACGGTTCGGGCAACCTGACCGGCAACAGTCTGGCCAATAATGCGGAAGTGCTCAGCGGAAATACGCCATTTCTTTCCAGTGTTGGAACTTTGATGACACTCAATGCCTGGGACCTGAATAGTGTTGCTCCGAGTGTAGTAGCCAGTAACACCGCTGCCGACTTTCTGGAGGCAAACGTTTCGGGTAGCGGTTGGAGTACGTCGGGCCTCATCAACTCTGGATTCCGCATCAAAACCGGCACGGGTGCCGGCACGGTTCCCGGAACAGGAGCAAATACCTGGCAGCAGGGATCGGAGTTTATGATTCTGGAAATCGCAGCACCTGCGGGGTCTTATGCCTCGATGGATATTACCTTCCAGGGTACATCTGCCATCAAGGCCTATCAGGCCGGCGATGCCGATCCGAACGATGGCGTGGGCCCCGGCACATTCAGTGCATCGCTCACTCCGGGACAATCGCTGGATCTGCTGCTCTGGAACAGTGAATCCGGAGGCGCCAAAAGGCTGTGGGGCATTACTGTGGATGTCATCCCGGAACCGGCCACAATCGGCCTGTTTGCCATATGCGGCGGAGGCCTTCTCATAATCCGTCGCCGTTCCATGAGGCGTTAATCAGAGAACGGTATAGCATAGATGCCCTGCGTCGGTTCATGGCGCAGGGTTTTTTGTTGGTAGGGACGGGCCATGAGCGAAGCGATTGATAATTTCTGAAAGAAATAACGAGCAACGCGAGAGATTCATTCCGGCTGTCCGTTCTATCGCACCGCCCTTCGTATTGGCTGCTGATTAAGTGGATTTTCGTTGCTACGTAGATTTTTATGGTTGTTCATCAAGGATAGGTGTAGTTCCGCTTCACCTGACCAACGGGAAGGAAAGCGGTTCGGCAGCTCGGCTCCCACCCCGCAACCTATTCCGGCGGAATCGTTTTCCACCCTGCCGGGCGGTGAAACGATACTACACCTTTCAGCAACAACTCCTCTCCAGCTATCTCTCAAAATATGTATTCCCCATAGAAATATTCGAATATTTTCGAAGAAAATTTATGAACCACCAAAAAAACGGCAATTCTATTGAGGTGGCGGCATTTCCTTTATTACAAGAGGTCTGTATGGCCCGCAATGGAACACGGAAAGGGAATGTGGGGAATTTGATGATGAAATATGCATATATGTTGTTGTTTTTACTCGCGGCAGGGGATGCTTTGGCGGCAAAGAGTGCAAAGATTTACCCAGATGAAAACCGGGCGCCGCTGGGTAAGGACGCACAGGAACGTGTGACGGAAATGGAGGCGAACAAATATAACCGTTCGCATTTCCGTATGCCTGCGCCCGAATATCGAAAAGATTGGGAGCAACTGCGCAACCATCCGGTCCCGAAATGGCTTCAGGATGGCAAGTTCGGGTTCTACACCCACTGGGGGTTATATTCTATTGCCGCGAATCCGGAAGTCAGCAACACCTATATCCGCTATATGTATAAGGATCGGGTAGGTAAGAAAAAAGGGAAGGATTCTGTTGTCGCCTTCCATAAAGAGCGGTTTGGTGATCCGACCGAGTTCGGTTATTCCGATTTTACAAAATTGTTCAAATGCGAGAAGTTCGATGCTGCGGAATATGTGCGCGTCATGCAGGATGCCGGGGCAAAGTTTGGGGGGCTGTGTGTTGTTCATCACGACGGATTCTTGATGTGGGACAGCGACGTAGTTCCGTGGAACGTCGGTAAGATGGGGCCGAAGCGCGACATCTACGGCGAATTCGTTGAAGCCGCAAGGGCTGCGGACTTCAAAACCATCGCCACCTTCCACCACGCCCGCAGTTTTGGCTATGCCACCAGCCAGCTCGAGGAGAGCGATTTTACCGCCGAGGAAAAGAGCAGGGTCGACCTGTTCAATCCAAAATTCGACACCTGGTTTTTCCCAAAATGGGGTAAGGCCGATGCCAAGCTGTTCAATGAACTCTGGTTGAAAAAAGTCCACGAGGTGATCGATAAATACAATCCGGATTTACTTTGGTTCGACGGCCTCAAGCCCGGGGATCATTGCACCGAGGCCAGCCACCTCGATTTCATGAAATACTACTATGAAAAAAACGCGAAACTGGATCGGGAAGTGGCGGTTTTCAACAAGCTGCCCGGTACTCAGGTGTTCAACTTTCCGCAGGGCGTCGGCATTAAGTGCTACGAAGGCGGGCGCGACCAACCGCCGTATGCCACTGGACCGTTTCTCGTCGACAAGGCCATCAGTTATCCATGGAGCTATGTCGAAAACAAAGAGTATAAGTTTGGTCCCGACTATCACATCGACGCCCTGATCGACCAGGTGGCGCGCGGGGGGTACTACTTTATTTCACTGACACCCATGGGCGACGGCTCCATTCCGCCGAAGGAAAAGGAAATCTGCGCCGAAATTGGAAAGTGGATGCGCGTCAACGGGGAAGCCATCTATGGAACCCGCATGTGGAAGATTGCTTCCGAGGGGCCGCTCGGCACCTTCATGTATAAGCCCGAGAAGGGGGTCATCTATTGGGACTATCGCGCGCCGAACAAGAAGGGCCAGATTCGCTTCACCCAAAAGGGCGACTACATGTATGCCATCTTCCTCGACTGGGAAGACGAGGCTTTCAAGGTTCATTCTCTTGGTAAAAAGACGATCCCGAACGCTAGGGTCGAAAGTGTCGAGCTGTTGGGGTATGACGGTCCACTAAAGGTAGAACAAAAAGACGATGCTCTCGTTATTCAGTCGCCGTCAAAAAAGCCGCACGCCTACGCTTACGCCTTCAAGATCAAGCTCTCCGGCGATGTCGGCGACAGAATGGTGGTTGGCCAGCCTTTCACGATGCCTGAGGAAAGCATGAGCTACGACGAGATCGACCAAAAACATTTCTAAAGATTAAGCGCCCCGGTTCAGAGCGCCGGAATTGAAAATCTTAATTAGATTGGCCGGAGGTCTGCAAATGCGGCTTTCGGCCATTTTTTTAGCATT
>CAZWZW010000168.1:0-7120 GCA_964639125.1 uncultured Verrucomicrobiota bacterium | reverse complement strand
TGGATAAGCGTAAATTAGCGTTCATAAGCGGTAAAAAAATCTGGATTCTTTTTCTCTGGATATCAGGATCTGGTGGCTGCCAAATACGAATCACTCAAAGATGATATCGCAGCAGGAATCAATGACATTGAAAATGAGCACTTCAGTGAGAAAAGTGTCGATGAGATAATCAAGAAAGCGAAATCTCAAAACAAACAATCCTCGCGTAAATAATGTCGGTTGTCGTCAAAGCCAGAATCGTCGAAGATGATGAGGTCAATATATTTCCATGAGTGTCCTTGAACTTATCCTAATTTCGTCATAAAGATAAGCATAAACCTCAATGGAATTGTAAGCATCACACATGAAAAATGCATCCCCCACTCCACGCCGACGCTTCCTTAAGCAATCCGCTGTCGCTGCGGGGTTCCTACTCAGCGCTCCTTCAATCATCCGAGCCGAAACACTCGGCAACGCCAATAAAGCGGGTGCGAATGCTCGCATGGGCATCGGCTTCATCGGCACTGGTCTCATTGCGGGAGGGCACCTAAAATCTTTCTCTGGCATGCGCGATCTGCAAGCAGTCGCAGTGTGCGACGTGCGTAAATCCAACCTCAACAAAGCGGTGAGCGTGCTAGCCAAAAAAGGCGCGAAGGATGTGCAAGCAACCGCATTCTACGAAGAGCTGATTCAAAATCCCGCAGTGGATATCGTCTGCGTCGCAACACCAGACCATTGGCACGCAGCCTTAGCAATCGAAGCCATGAAGGCTGGTAAAGATGTCTATGTTGAAAAGCCAATGACACTCACCGTCGAAGAAGGCAAAGCGGTACTCGCAGCGGAACAAAAATACGGCCGCATCCTCCAAGTGGGCTCACAACAACGCTCCTCAGCGCACTTCTACATTGCTGCCAGCTTGGTCCGCAATGGCCTGATTGGTGAAGTGAAGGAGATTTACGCTCGTCTCGGCACTTTCCCTCAACCCGAACTGGATGCTCCGGTCAAGCCAGTGCCGGAGGGCTTCGATTATGACCGCTGGCTCGGCCCTACTCCCTTCTATGACTACACCGATCATCGCGCGCAGTCGAGCTATAGTGGAGGCTGGCGCTGCTACTGGGATTACGGTAGCCGCAAGTTCGGCGA
This sequence comes from uncultured Verrucomicrobiota bacterium, assembly GCA_964639125.1. Taxonomy (GTDB): domain Bacteria; phylum Verrucomicrobiota; class Kiritimatiellia; order Kiritimatiellales; family Pontiellaceae; genus Pontiella. The sequence goes on along the minus strand of CAZWZW010000168.1, from coordinate 5,998 downwards.
CTGGGGCGCACACCACTTTGACATCATCCAGTGGGCACTTGGCCGCGACGACACCGGCCCGGTTGAATTCACACCAAAGGGTTTTGACGGTGCCGAGCATCATAGCTATCGCTATGCGGATGGCATTACCGTCTGGCGCGATAAGCAGCCAGACGAGGGGCACATGATTCGCTTCATCGGCACCGAGGGCGAGGTGCATGTCAGCCGCGGTCAGATTGCGACCTCTCCAAAGGAGCTGGTGCGCCATCGCTTCACCGACAGCGACATCAAGCTCTATCAGTCGAAGAACCACCGTCGGAACTTCATCGACAGTATTATTTCCCGCGAGCCAACCATCTGCCCGGCATCTGTCGGTCACCGCAGTGGCAGCATCTGCCAGCTTGCAGGTATCGCAGAGCGTCTCGGACGTTCGATCAAGTGGGATCCGGCTGCCGAGCAAATACTCGGCGACGCCGAGGCTAGGTCCATGCAGGATCGTCCGCGCCGCGCCGGCTACGAACTGCCGACTGTATAAGTCAGGGCATTCTTTTTCAGCGTGCATCGCCCCGTCCGGGCCATAGTGACAAATCGTTCTTTCTCGGTCATTACATCGGTTTCGTTCCATGGCATTGTGCTGCACGCTACAGCGCACTGGCATAGATCGCGATTTTACTGAATCATACCCACAGATTTTGCGGAAGAGGCTAGCTACTATGACGTAGAGAACCTTCAACCTGATCAAAGCTCAAGCACTTGCCTCACCTAACCTCAGAATACGTGCCTCCAGACGCATCTGCTAGTTTCTTTAAAAAATCTCGCCCGTCCCTGCTCTCGTAGGAGAGTGTATTAATCGCAACCTTGGGACTCGGCTGAAGCTTTTCAACCGACTTCAACACCTCGCTAGCGCTTACTCCTGTAGGCTCTCCGTCCGATATAAAGAAAATCAAACTTGGCTTTAAGCGAAACGCCTCCTTCTAGAGACGTGTTTTCCAGCGTAGCTGGAGACCGCTTATGTGCGCTAATTGACGCTTATCCAGAATACTGCAACCTGATTTACTGAGGGATGTATTCTGTATTGCGTGCAGTCATGGCTAAACATTGTTTATAAATGATCAGGCCGCAAGGCCTGATACCCATAAGCGATTATAAGCGCACATAAGCGGTCTTCAGCTACGCTGAAAATGCAGAGCATGAGCACTTGGACACGTCATTGCGGATGCGTTCGAAATCGATTAAGAACCAATAGATGTCGTTCTTCAACTTGTGTATAAGGATATGCCTGCGAAGGGGAGGTCACCTGCTTGCCAGGTGGAAGGGGTGTTTCAGGCCAGACCTTTATAGAACTGGTATTATAGTCAGCTTCCATCAGACTGTTGAGTACGGACGTCTGCCAATCACGCATTTCCTCCTTCAGCTTCTCGACAACGTCCGGCTTGCTGTGGGCAAGATTGCTGCGCTCGGCGGAATCTGTTGTCAGGTTGAAGAGCTCAACCCCGGTATTCTTGTCGCCGTCAATGACCAGCTTGTAGTCACCGGAAATGATGGCCCTGTCGCCGCCGAAATCCCGCTCCGAGATCTTCGGGTGATGATAGTTCTTGAAGTTACGGGTGAAGAGACCGCCTGATTGCTTCACTAGGGGTGTGGTGCCCTGCTGCAGCGGGGAATCGATATAAGGCTCACCGTGTTTGTAACCGGATACAGGAAAACTCCAGAAGGCAATAGGTTTTGATCGTTCGGTCATTCCCCCCTTTAGCAGCGGCACCAGATCGATACCATCGAGCGGAACCTTGGGCGCGTCGGCACCGGCCAGGGCACACAGCGTCGGCAACACGTCGGAGGTCACTGTACTCACTGATGACGTGCGTGGCTTCGGGATCCCCGCGGGCCATTCAATCACGCCGGGCACACGAACACCGTTCTCGTAGACCTTTCCTTTGAGTCCCCGAAAGCGGGACTCCCGCAGACCGCTCGAAGGAATGCCGTTGTCACCGCAATACCAAAGCAAGGTATTGTCCTTGAGCCCGAGTGTTTTGAGCGCATTGCGCAGCTTGCCGATGGATCGATCCATGGCGGTGATCTCGGCGTAGCGTTCGATCAAGACGTCACGCAAAGGGCGCTTGATCCGTTTGCCGGTTTCGTTGGAAGTCAGGCTGACTTGTCGATCGGCATATTTCTGAGGCAGATCGCGATAGAGAGCCAGGTCCGTTTCGAGCCCGCTGTATGGCTCATGAGGCGACCCGTACCAGATGACCAGGAGGAATGGTTGCTCCGCTTGCTGTCTTTGTTTGATATAGCTGATCGCTTCGTCGACGATGATCTCCGAGCTTTCACCGTAGAACTTCTTCGGCGGCGCACCATTTAGCGAAAAAACCGGGTCCATCTCGAAGAAATTGTCATGCGACAGCCAATGCTCGAAGCCCATTGCCCCCGGGTTGGTTGGTGAGGACTTCTTTACCGGCCCCAGGTGCCATTTGCCGAAGTGGGCAGTTGCGTAGCCCGCATTCTTGAGGAGGTGCCCGATGGTGACCTCCTGCGGGCGAATCGAATAACCCGGACGAAAGATCCCGTAGCGATTAGGATGCCGTCCGGTCAAGACGTTGCCGCGCGTCGGAGAGCAGCTCGGTTGCGCGTAAAAGTTGTCCAATCGCAAACCAGACTTGGCCATCTCGTCCAGAAACGGCGTTTTGACGTAGGGGTGGCCGTTGTAGCCCACCTCTTCCCAGCCGTGATCATCGCCCATCAAGAGAATAACGTTCGGCTTAGCCTGTTTTTCCTCTCCCTGAGCAAACGATACAAAAGGCATCAACAAACAGCATACAACAAATCGAATTTCCACAGGCAACTCTTTCATGACACTCATAGCTGCGGAACGTTCCACTTTGGAATTCCGGTGGAGTCCTTCTGCTTCAGATAACTGCGCTTAAACGATTTCTCCACATTGAGCGGCGCATCCTCATTCACCATCAACGGACGGGCCCGCGTCCAGAAGGCCTCGTAGGACTTCACTAATTCCTGAACGATTTCAGGATGCTTGCTGAACACATTCTGTTTCTCGCCGGGATCTTTTTCAATATCGTAAAGCGAATCTTCAACCAGACGCCATTTTTCAGTGCGTACCGCAAACGTTTTATTCTTATAGTTGTCCGGGTTGCTATCGCCTATCCCACGCTTTCCCCTCGCTCCTTTTTTAGGCCATCGCCCGCCGTGGAAGAAGAGCTTTCGGTCCGGCCAGTCGGCCTGCGGATTCTCCAACAGCGGAACCAGACTGCGCCCTTCCAGGCCCAGATCGGATATATCTGCGCCAGCCAGTTCCGCAAAGGTGGGAAATATATCGATATGACGGGATAATGCATCCACATCTGCTCCCGGTTTGGTAACTCCGGGCAATCTCACAAACAGCGGAACCCTCGAACCACCCTGATTGACAGAGCCCTTTGAGCCCTTCATCCCGGCGTTATAAATCTGGGCTCCTGCGGCTGATCCATTATCGCATGTAAAAATGAGCACCGTGTTATCCGCCAGATTCCACTCCTCAAGCTTACTCATCAGCAGTCCCACATTCTCATCGATATTCACGATCATCCCCAGGAAGGAGGCGACCGCATCCGCTTTCACATGTTGCTTCATCGCGTCCCGATAGCTGTCCGCAACAACATACGGACTGTGTGGTGCATTATAGGCCACATAGGCGAAGAACGGTTTTTCTTCATCCTTCTTTTGTTTAATCCATCGCAGGGCCTCCTGCGTGAAAACATCGGTGCAGTAACCACTGGTTTTCACAAAACTTCCATTATGGCGAATGGTCGGATCAAAATATTTGTTATTTGGAACATCGCCCTGACTGCCTTGAAACTCCTGGCCAATCCCTCCAGCCCCATGAATAAACACTTCATCAAATCCCCGGCTTCCCGGCTGATAAGCACCGTCTTCTCCCAAATGCCACTTCCCAAAAATTCCGGTGGTGTATCCGGCCTTTTTCAGAACCTCCGCAACCGTCGTTGCCCCCAACGCCATTCGTTCCCGCTCCAGAATGGTATGTGTAACGCCAACCTCGAACGGGTTTTTCCCGGACATCAAAGCTGCCCGTGTTGGTGCGCAGGTCGGACTCACATGATAATCGGTGAAGCGCGTCGATTGCGCGTGGAGCTTATCGAGGTTTGGCGTCTTGAGAAAAGGATGACCATGGCAGCTGAGATCGCCGTAGCCCTGATCGTCCGTCATCACGAGAATGACGTTCGGGCGACTGTCCGCCAGCTCGGCGGTAGCGGTGATGGCGGTAAACGCAGCAAGACATAGAGCGAGACTAAAGTGGCGGATCTGCATAGGGTTATTGTCAATGAGTTTTGGAGATATTCAACGATGTCGATGTTGGGTTTGGATATAGGTGCCACGGGCGAGGACGCACCACCGCTTATGGGGCTTCGGTGAATGTCAATGTCACCGTATCCATAATCGGTTTCGACATGTTGGCAGTGGTATCCGTCATCTTGAATTCAAACTGGAAGCCATACCCTGCGGGAAGGCCGCTTACATCGAGCGCTGCAGGGCTCCTCTTCACGTGTTTGGCAAAACCTTCGACGTAATCATAGCTCTCTTTGACACGCTTCCAGTCCGTCCAGATATCAATCTTGCCGTCGTTGTCGGTATCGACCCCAACCCGAGCGTCAACTCGTTCAACCCAAGGACCAGGACTCGTGAAGTCGGCCGTCTGCTGAGTAAACAGGTAAAACCGTCCCTCGGCAAAGCCGACATCGGGGTCCGGATGACCTTCCCCAAACTTGCCGCAATACGTAAACTCTTCATCCAGGCTCGATGATGTAAACCGGGCCACACTCAAATTTTTTGTTTTTGCTGAGTCGTAGTCACCGAAGAGGTAATACTGAGTGCCTATACGGATGGCCGCCCAGTCACCGTAAGCGTCCTGCTTGGGGCTGTGAACCTGATACGTCGTCTCTTTATAGTGGTCGTTCGGAAATCTAGCTGGATGCGGTGAGTTTCTGTAGGATTTATCCTTCGGGTGTTGATTGGCGTGGAGGCGCCAGGTCTTCGTTTTTCCCGTTGGATTGGTACGCAGGTCCACCGCCGGTTTCAGGATCTTGAAATCCTTCATCCCATCTTTACTGACAGCGTGCCCGGCAAGAGGCGAATCATAAGCATGGTTCCTCGCGTTAACGGGAGACCAATCCTCATAAATAACATGAAAATGCCCCTTCTCATCGCGGATAAACGTGCAATCAGAACCCATGGACGGGTCGGGGAAGGCAAGCCCCATGTTTTTGCCCGGCTTACCGTCAAAGAGATTGTCATCAATGTAGAGAAAGGGATCCATATCATTTGGGAAATCATAGTATAAGTAAAGTTTACCATCCGCATACTCGGCTGTTGTCACCCATCGAGAGAACTCCTCGCTAACCGGACCATGATGAACCCAGTTGACCATATCCCGGCTCTGCCAGGCATGATATCCTCCCAAGCCAGGCTTCAGACCACCCTGCGCATTATACTGATTCTTAAAGGGAGTGGTCAGCAACGGCACGTCGAATCCTTCAAGTCTTGCCGTCTCTCCCTTGAATGATCTGGCTTTTCCCGCGTCTCCATAGCGGCCAAACACCCAGTAGTTGTTTGGTCCAACCGTCACGAATACGGGTGCATCTCCCATGTTAATCGGCCCGAGATTCTCCACCTTTTCCCAGTTGTCCCATACAGGAGACTGATCAAAACGAATCGATTTGGCAGAGACCCTTTCAGGAAATGATTTCAACTTACTTCTGAACGATGAGGTCTTGTCCGTTGGCTCGGCGAAACCTTTTTTGAATTCGAGATTCTCTTTTTGATCAACGTACTCTGTCCAGTCAGTCTGAGAATCTACCACCCAAGCCTTATTATCCGCACTCAACCCAGCACAGGCAGTCAGGAACACGCCTGCTGCCAGTGTATAGTTAGAAAAAACTCCTAATCTCATAAGGGCACCTCTGAAAAGACCGTTTTGACGGCGCGGGTTAGGTTGTTTCGTATTTTT
>CAZWZW010000167.1:0-7146 GCA_964639125.1 uncultured Verrucomicrobiota bacterium | reverse complement strand
CATCAAAAGCCATCCCGCAGCAGGGTTTCACCACAAAAAAACAAGAAGAACCAAATATTGGCGAAAACAATTTCCGGGTATAAAGCGAATCAATCCTGATGTTTTACGAACCGGATCCGTCCAGGTTCTGTCTGAAGCACAGCACAAGGGTTCGGCCAAACAGATTGATGAAAATCGCCGCTACGGACGGGTGGCACGGGTGCGGTAGAAGGCCGCCGGATATGGGTTGGTGTCGACCATCGAGATGCCCAAACCATCGCCCGGCTCATTTCCGAGCATTGGAAGCCACGATCCATCCATCAGGTTCGTGGAGAGGTCGATATTGTAGAATCGTTGGCTGGATGTATTGAAGCTTACGGTTTTCCAATCATTGGAAAACGACAGGTTGGTTTGGAAAAAGTCGGCTCCATCATTCGGATCGGTACCGGCGTTGAACTCGTCGCGGTTGGTGTGCCCGTCGAAGTCGGGATCCGCGTTTTCATCGGCATCCCCATCGGCAATCTGCTGCACCGTAAAGGTGTTATCGCGCCAAACGTTGTAACCATCAAAACGGAACCCTGCCACCTCGTAGGGATCGAGGGTGATGGCAAACGATCCGCCTGAAGCCGGATATTCCATTGCGGAGAAGAGGTCGGTGCGGGCGGCATCAGGCACGCCGCTGAAGGTGAGCGAGACCGCCTGCGTAGCGGAGTTGACCATAAACAGATAATCCAACCCAAACAACCGCCGCAGGGAGTAGGTAACAGACGGATAATAGTTGGTTTCACCCCCATAGATGAGTTCCTGCTCAACCGGCCCCGAAGTTACATTATGTGTGACCCCCGTTGCCTCTTCGCCATACAGAAAGATGGGCGCAAAATTTCGTGCTCCATTCAGATCGTCGGCCACGGAGAGATAGGCATCGAAATAGGCCTGGAAGTCGTTCGTCCATGTGTTGCGAGGGCGCCACCCCGACCAAATGCTGATGCCCTTGCCGCCCATGATGAGGCCCATGTAGGCATCATGCCGGCACCAGTCTGTGATGAGATATTCCTCGCCATCCTTCGCATCGGCAGCCATCCACAGCATGATCCACGGCACAGCATTGGTGTTGACTGCTGCAATCGCGCCCAACTCCTGCTCCATCGACCAACGCGCCCAAATGCGATGGTGCCGGAACGCGCCGCCCGAGACCGTTTGCACATACATGCCCTTGGCGCAGATATCCTGATACGGCAGCGTGACAGACAGGTTGGTGGCCGTGCGATTGTTCTGTTCATACATCATGAACGGTCGTCCGTACGGGTCGTGTGCATGCACGGTATCGCCCACCAGATTGAGGTAGTGCACTTCCTGGGCATTGTAGTAGCGCATCTCCTCGGGATTCAGGTCCCACAGGGCAATATGCTCGTTGTTCTTAACGGCATCCAGGGCGGCAATCGTGTCGGCCACGATGGTGGCATCGTCCGGCCATACATAGGTATTCGTCCGGGTATTGGCCCCTTCCATACAAGCGGGACGCACCTTGTAGCTGATGTTGGCGTCCATATTCTGCGCCCGAGCCAACACACCGGACTGGTCGGCACCATAGTAGGGACCGATGCCCGTCGCTCCATGATCCAGGGCATATTGGGAATCGACCTCACTCGTGGAGTAAAAGCTGAACCAAAACTCGTTGCCCCATGGATAGGTGGCACGTCGTGGGGCGGGAGGTGTTGAGAATTCGTAGGCCACACTGCTGATACGCACTTCGTCGATGATTCCATCCAATCCGCTGTAATTGCTGATTGCCCGCTGGCCCAGAGTCAGCTTACGCGCGGTATGGTTGATAATGGATGCTCCGGGAAATGCCTGCGAGCCAAGGAGCATGCCATCTACAAACATACGAGTGGTGTCGTCGACCGCGTTCCACGTGGCGGCAACATGGTACCAGATGCCCGTTGAGGGGGTCCAATCCAGCGCGGTCTGCATCACGTTGGTGCTCGTGTCCGCAAAGGCCGACTTGAGCTTGCCGGCATCGTACCACAGGTCGTAGCCGCCCTTGCTCGACCACGCATTGCCCTTGGAGATGAGAAACTGTCGGTTGGTATTTTCGTTGAACTGCACCCAGCACTCGATCGACAGACTCGGGTCCGTGCCGGCGGGAAAGATGTTTCCTCCGTTCCAGGTCGTACACTTGGAATCGATTGAGGATCCTCCGGGCACGTGCAATCCACCGCCAAACCGACCGCCGGCCCCAAAGAAACAGGTTGCGCTGTTTGTGGGATAGTAGGCCTCCCAATCACGACCGGGTTGATCGGGAATTACCGAGGAATACGCATTGCCGCCGTTGGTATAGCCCCCATCCGGATCAAACCGGTACAGCGCCAGGGTGTTTGACGAAAGGCCATCGTATGGCGTCCACCACTCGGAGTTCGCAGAGGCACTGCACACTGCGCCGGTCCAACATGCCAAATACAACAGCGGTTTAAATTTTAACAAGAAATCCATACCCGACCTTCCATACGCGTAGACGCCGTTCCGACCGTCATGTTCACATCCAATCCGGAAAATATCAAGGTCGGGCGGCTTTTACCCTGTAATAACAGTTCTCGAAACCGTTGGTATCAACTATGGATATTTCCACGCCGGTCCCCGGGATATTTTCAACCAGGGGCTGCCATGCTGTTGAGGCAAGATTTGTCGTATATTCCACGGTGTAGAGCCGGCTTGTGGATGTGTTGAAGGAAACTTGTCCCGGTCCCATGGCCACGTTCAGAAAAGCAGTGCCATCGCGCGGATCGGTGTCGGCAAGAAATTCACTCCAGTTGGAGCGTCCGTCCCCGTCAGGATCTGCATCCAGACCTGCCAGCCCCGAGCTGATTTCCCCTGCGGAAAAATGCTGGTCACGCCAGCTTAGATAAGCCCCATCAACCAAATCAACAATCGATCCTTCCGTAGCCGGAATGGAAACCGTGAGTTGATTATTCGTCCACGAGAAAGCCACATTGATCCCATCCAATAAAACCGACCTGGGCTCATAGGGAGCATACACGCTAACGGTGGATGAAGTATCTGCACTGATGGTTATCCGGCTCGGGACCGTACCGCCCGGAGCTGGCTCTGTTTTCGCATGTAGCGAAACCGGCGTTGTCGAGCTCAGCAGAGTTAACCCATTGTATTGAATAAAGGACACATTCCGGCCAAAGAAACTGTCACCAAACGTTCTGCCGGCCATCTTTCCGGTGACGCTCCATCCGTCGGAACCCGATACCGAGATGCCGTTTAGCGGCCACAGAACATCAACCAGAGGAACACCGGAACTCGCCAGATGAAGACCTTCCGCATTTGCATTCGTCCACGCGCTTTGTGTCCAGCCCGCCATCAAATCCTTAAACCCGAACGAGACCAGCGAGGTTCCCGCCGTTCCGGTCAACGAGCGCTTGAGCCGGTTTCCGCGTCGGGTCAGCCCCGTATATTTGCTGGAGTACCAGGTTTCTTCGATGGAGGAACTCCATGTATCTACAGAAGCATCCTGAACCTGCATTTTCGGGCTACCGGCACGCGCATCAATTTCCCACATTCCGCTTCCTGCAACCGTCCATGGGTTGCTGGAGGCGTAGGTATCTTCATCGTAGGTATCGCCGGAGCCGGCAGCCGTGACCTGCGCATGCAGTAGGAGTTCGAAATCTACCGAAGTGCTGGCCTCAACCGTATCTCGCAGCAAATAAAGGTTGCCGCCGAGGCCAACCACTTCGCGCTTCCAGCTGGATAGCACGGAATTGGTGTACATCTGCGTGGGGTCAATGAGCACATTGAAGAAGTCCCCCTTTTGATAATAGGTTTCGTTGGCCAGAACATGCAGGGTTTTCCCCCACGTGTTGGAATTTCCAGGCCAGCTCTGATTGAAGACGCTGCCCCATTGTTCACCATCGGAATATTGCCCGGTACCATCCACCAGCAGCACATTGGAATCCTGCGTATAGCGGGGCGTGGCATAGCCGAGGTTTGCAATGTAGGGAACACCGGCACGATGGATCATAAACTGCCCATCATCGCACTTGCTGTGCCCGTGGGTATGCTGCCCGGAGCGCATGGAAAAATGTTGGGCATTGTTGGCCCAAGAATCGCGCCAGAGGAATAATCCATAGTTGTCGAAGAAGTGCCAGTTTTCCAAATCGGCATCGCGGTCGACCGTCGGAACCGTCGGATCATAGAACATATAGCGGTAGGCATTCTTCTTTGTTACACCGTTATGATCCAAATCGTTCGCCATCCACTGCGCTACGGGATCGCGGGTGGCTTTGGCCAGCAACGGCAATTCATTATAGGGATTCCCCCAATATTCGGGGTTGGCATCGTCAAAACGGATATTTCCGCCATAGTTGTCGGTGCCGCCGGGCAGGGCCGCATAGATGCCATAGGTTCCCGTGTTGGCAAACCAGTCAATGCCCGCGAAGGCGGGATCACCGCCCACTCGCCGCATTTCAAACCATTGAAGCACCTTATCGAGTCCAAACATCCAATAGGTGGCACCCTCGCCGGACACCCCATCGGCCATCACCGAAGTCATCAAGTTGGAAATGGTTGCATAATGGCCGTCGAGCAGGTTCGACCAGTCGGCTGCACGCGCGGGCGAAACATGGTCGGATGCATAGTAGACCGCCGCGAGCGCCCCAAATGCGTTCCAGCAATGGTTGCCGGTCAACTCGCCGTTGTAGGTGGTCCAGAAACGGGAATAGGAATTTCGGTATCGGTCGGCATAGTCGGCCAGCTTCTGGCTGGCATCGTCTTGCTCCGCCGGCGTCAGCGTGAAGTATTGCAGGTCGTACCAGACCGCCAGAGCCCTGAGTATTTCGCCGGTGCCGAGGTTGCCGTTGGGGCCATAGTCCGGCCATGCCCAGTTGGACTCGCCCAGCGCGTTTGTAACGCCCCACTCCGGCCAGTTGAGCATGGTCCAGAACCAGTTCGTGCTGGTTTCATAATACGGCAGGGTTGGATCAACCGCCTGCGCCAGTGCAAGCGCGACCAATGAATCCTCGTGCCCAAGGATATTGCCGTCGTTGCGTGGGTCGGTCGGTGCAGGATTGCCGTCTAAATTCGCGCATTTCGCAACCAACTGAGCCCATTCATTCGAATGGGTGGTCAGGCGGCGCGACTGCATTTCGGCCAGTTCGTTCGAGTTAAAAAACAGGCGAGGGTGCGCGAGCAACGGGGGCGTCACGATGGTGCTGGATACGGAAAAGTTGTCTACATAAACATTACGGGCAGTCGCATTGTTGTCCTCCAGAAAACGAATTTGCAAAACATCGCCCACATCGGCAACCATGGCGGTATAGACCACGGAATAATCCATGGGTACATAGCCATCATGGTTCATACCACGGGTGGTGGTGCGGTCACTTTCGGCCAGCAAAACATTGTCGGTCAGGTTCCATAGCTGGGCATGGATGAACGAGGCACTGGAATTGTCGTTGTAGGTATTGGCGGTAAACGTAATTTGTTCGTATTCCTCCATCGTACCGCCAACCGTCAGCCCCATCGACTCGTTCAGCGGAGTTGCATCCTGGGTGTCGAGTAGCAGGCCGCCATCATCCTTCACGCCTTCACCGGTCAGGGTCATACCGACGGTATAGGCCAGTTTCGCACTGGCATTTCCATCGTCGTAGTCCTGTGCACTGGTACCGTCGTACACGATGCTGGCCGCAACGGTTCCCACGTTCACCCAATTCGGGAAGGTTTGGCTGTTGCTACTGAAATCATCGCTGGTTTCAACAATGCCCGCCAAAGCAATCGACACCGTTACCCATGCCATCATGACGACCATCCCAAGCGCTATTTTACGACTGTGATTACCCATTCTTTTTCCCTCTTTTTTGAAACATGACGGCCCTGCAGGCATTCATGCGTTCAAACTCTTTTTCCGAACAGTTATTAAAATATACCGGAAACCGCAAGATCGACAGCAGCGATTAGCGCAATCCATTCCCCTTATTTCCGACATGGCCATAAAAAGAAATGGTCCCCGCTTTATGCCAACGATGTGAAATACTTGATCAAACTCACGGACTCAAAAAAAAGCGCCCGTCTGTTGAGGGGCGCTTTTTAAACTGACAGGAAACGAACTACCTCATCAAGCGTCTGCGGATGAAGAGGGATGCCGCACCAAACACACCCACCAATCCAATTGTGGCCGGTTCCGGGATGGTCGTTACATCAACGGAAATATTGTCGAGGAAAAGCCCTCCGCCACTGGTATAGCCACCATTGTCGGTACTGATCTGGATACCGCCCACGGCACCACCTGTACCTGCAGCAATATCATAGGATCCGCTGATGGTGGTCCATGTACCGTTCTTTGCGGTTTCTCCCGTGCTGTCGTCGATGAAGCTAAAGGTCTGAGCCGTCACAGCGCTTGAATACCAGGCATCGGACACATGCAGGTTTTGGCTCGAATTATCTGTACGAATCTTAACCGCCCAACCGGTTGGATCAAGATTGCCGTTCGAGTCGTAGCCAAGGATATCAAAGGACCAATTCACCGTGGTGATATTGGCAGCATTGGCTCCTCCATCGGTAAAATCGAGCTTATGCAGGTAGATACCGAAGTCGGTATTCGCCGTGTTAATTGTTTTCAAGTAGAGCGCATTGGCATGGGCTCCACCCTTATCCCGAATAATGTAGTCGGTGGATGAGCTACGGCCATTGAAAGCCAACGTATTGGCGACGGCATTGCTGCCGACATACGCCTGGGCGGAAGTGTAGTCATACTGGGCCATATTAGCCTGTACGACCGTTCCTGCCGCGGTTCCATTGAAGTTATAATCCAGAACCACAGAGGCCTGCGAAGAAACCGCGGCGAAGATCGCACCGGCTATTATTGTTTTTATTTTTCTCATTTTATTTCCCTTCGTTTTGGGTCTATACGAGTCGATTAATACCCAAAAAGTATGTTCGCTAAGTTGCTTTAGCGGTAGTGGATATCTGCGGAAAGCGATCTATTGATATGCGTCACATATCAGGGTCTATATTTTCGGCGACAGAAAATATAGAGACTCCCTGCCTTTGGAAGGCATTAGCCGCAAAATCATCGTCCTTCCACTCCTGCGGTATTCAAGTGAACATCCCCTCTTCTCACGTACAGGCCCGCTCTGCTCGAGATTCGGGCGACCAGATGGCTTTGCCGGA
>CAZWZW010000166.1:0-7151 GCA_964639125.1 uncultured Verrucomicrobiota bacterium | reverse complement strand
CCCCGACCGAATGCGCGTAGCGACCGGTCAGCAGAGAGGCGCGTGACGGCGTACAACGCGATGCATTTTTCAGTCCGGTAAACCGCACCCCTTCCCGCGCCAACGCATCAATATTCGGGGTTTGAATTTCACCGCCGTAACAGCCCAGATCCGAATAGCCCATATCATCGGCTAAGATGACGATGATATTCGGCCTGCTTGCCTCGTCGTAACCCTTAGGCGAAGACGGGGCTGCCGCAGCGAGCGTGCTGCAGAAAAACGGTGCGGCCAACATGGCAGCGATTAAATTACAATTCATGATACATTTGAGTTTCTTCATTCTGTTCTCCTTTAATGATACGCCCCTCTTCTGCGTTGAAAGGGCATCCGACTTACTAGAAAGAATCAACTGTAAACATTAGCATTCGTCAATATTTTTTCATTTTTGCCGGTGTCCAAGGCCTGAATGGCCGAAAGCTGCAACCAGCCCTACTATCTGGCTCTTCGCTACTTTGCGTGGATAAATCGAGAGTTTTTGACCGGATAACAGGATTTAGATCCTTAATACGCGGCGCTAAATTCCCAACGTCCGGGCTGAATTTCAAAGGTAATGTAGTGCTCGGTCTCTTGCGAGAATTTGATCCCTCTGACCGACTTCGCCTTTTTCGATTTTTCCCAGACCATGTTGCCGTTGGCCGTGATGCGCTTGATGGACGCGATCGGTCGCTTCGGCAGTCCGACCGTCGCCGTGGTTCCTTTCGGGGAAACCAGTTTAATCGAGAAGGCGTTCGGCTGATTTTTGATTTCCAGCGAAATATTGCCTTTCACGGACGGTATCACGGTTTTGATAAACTTGAGCGGCCCCATTTGCGGCAGGACATGATAGGTCTCGTAGCCCGGAGTTGTCGGGGCAATCCCCGCGCCGTACTGCGACAGCAACGTCACCATCGCGCAGGAACTACACTGGATCTTTCAATACAACCGCCAGTTTACTGCATACTATCATGCAGGATCTTACAGTTGGGCAATTGCGACCTTAGCTCAGCAACCGCTGCGGCACTTGTGTCGGTCGAACCAAGATAAAGCGCCTTCAAGCTCTTCAATTCTGCAAGTGTCTCTAATGACAGGTCAGTGATCTGTGTTTGAAACAGATTTAAGCGAGTCAAATTCGCGAGCGTGAGGGCATTGACAAAACTGTCATCGATCTTCGCGCCTCGAAGGTCCAAGACTGACAACGCCTCCATTTGATTCATCACCTCAGCGCTCTTCACACTCAATTGACTACTGGGCAAGGTCAGCTCCTGCACCTGGGTAACCACTGGCGTTAGAGCCATCACATCTGCATCATTCCACGCATCATGGAAGCAAGAGACAGATAACTCTGCCCCCTGATTGCTCAAATAGCGCACCACTCCTGGATATTGTTCCAACAGCGTAGACACCTCTGCTTGAAGCGGTTCCCGCAGCGTCGCAACTGCCTCGTAGCTCAAGGCATGGGTGGCTTCGGCTTCAGGCGCATTGAGCTGCTCGAGTAAGTCCTCAGAAACCACCGCAATCGCTTCTTCGAGGTCTTCATTCAACGCCTGATTCGCAATGGCTCCCGCGAAGGGGGCACCGCTTTCCACCCACCATTCGATGAGTTGAAGTTCCTGTTCTGTCAGCTGTGGTTCATTCGCCGGCGGCATCCGATCCTCATGCACGAGAGGCAAATACACCCGCGCAAGCGCAAGGCTATCTTCGATACTGCCAGGCACAATCGCCGGGCCGGTTTCACCGCCTGCAAGCAAACCTTGCGTAGTATCCATCACCAGCTTGCCCTTAAAACTACGCGTCTGGTGACACTCGTAGCATTTGCCATCAAAGATGGGTGCAATTAAATGCTGATACACGTCGCGCTCTTCCAAGGGCGATCGAATCCCTTCGGCCAACTCCTGCTCCGCATCACTCGGCCCGGCATCTTCCAGCCACGGAATATGAGCGGTTAAATAGGTTTCACCATGTGTAATCGATGCTCCTTGATGGCTCGCCCAGCCCATAATGGAACAAGTAATCGCCAAGACTCCACGATAAAGCCATGGCAATGCTTTTTTGTGTGAAAAGGCAGGCAAGGAACGTATCAGGAGCGCCAATACCGCCGCGACTGCAGTGGCAATGCCCCAGATCAAATGACTTTCCACCAAGGCACCTTCCATCGCCTCGCCGCTCATCAGCAACACACCCAATGCCATTGCTACGACTGCGCCAATCGTGCCGAAAAACAACGGCGTGCGTGTCGAAAATTTCAAATGACCAAAACTCACGATCTGCATACACTCCAGAAGCGCCGTGAGTAACAGGATGCCAATCGGTAAATGCAAAAAAACCGGGTGAAAACGGCCAAAAAACACCGTCCATTCCCCCACGGACGGATACAGCGCAAGCAATACCAAAGGGCTGCATGCGAGCGGAACCGACAACAAATGCCAGCGCGAATCTGCTTTGATCAAAGACATTAGATAAAGAGACCTTTCAACACATTCGCATCCTTCACACCGGTTAGCTTCTGATTCAGCCCCTGATAAGGATACACCAGCTGCTTATGATCGAGCCCCATGCTGTTAAGCAAAGTCGCATGGAAATCACGCATCCACACCGGATCCTTAGCCGCTTGATATCCCATCGCATCGGTCTCCCCGTAGCTGTGCCCTGCTCTCACGCCAGCGCCCGCCATCCAAAACGTAAATGCGCCGGGATTATGATCACGACCAATCAACTTCATTTCATTGCCACCGCGGTTCTCACGCATCGGCGTGCGGCCAAACTCACTGCCCCAGACGACGAGGGTATCTTCCAACATGCCCCGCTGTTTTAAGTCGCGAATGAGTGCCGTCATCGGCCGATCCATTTGCTTACATTTACTCAGGAAGCCCGTCTCCGAGTTTAAAGCTTCACCGGCGCCGGCACCATGACTGTCCCAGCCATAATCGTAGAGCTGCACAAAGCGCACGCCCTTCTCCACCAGCTTACGCGCGAGCAAGCAGTTATTGGCAAAACTGCTGCCCCCGGGCTTGGAGCCATACAGCTCATGCACGTGCTCCGGCTCGTCGGAAATGTCCATCGCTTCCGGAACCGAGGTCTGCATGCGATAAGCCATTTCATATTGCGCAATACGTGTATTAATCTCCGGATCTTTCACCGCTTGATACGCCTGCTCATTGAGATTGTTGAGACTATCCAGCGCTGCACGACGAAAACGATTCGGCACATGGGCAGGATTCGACACATTGAGGATTGGATCGCCAGTGGAGCGGCAAAGCACGCCCTGATACACTGAAGGCAGATAGCCGGAACCCCAGAGGTTTTTGCCCGCACGCGGCATGCGCCCGCCGGACACCAACACCATGTAACCGGGCAGGTTCTGGTTCACGGTGCCAAGCCCATACGTCACCCATGACCCGATCGAGGCATTCCCCATTCGGGCATTGCCAGTATGCACCACTAGCTGCGCAGGACCATGGTTAAACTGGTCCGTCTTCATGGTCTTCACGAAGCAGACATCATCCACGATCTGCGAGAAATGTGGTAAATACTCCGACACCCAAGCACCGGATTGGCCGTGCTGCGAAAACTTAGCCAACGACCCAAGCATACGTGGCGTGCCCTGAATAAAGGCGAAGTTCTGCCCTTCAAGGAATTCCTTCGGGCACTCCTGCCCGTCCACCTTGTTCAGCTCCGGCTTATAATCGAATAGCTCCAACTGGCTAGGCCCCCCCACCATGTGCAGGAAGATCACATTCTTCACCTTCGGCGCAAACGCCGGCGGCAACGCACTCAGTGGATTATTCGGATCGTGCTGAATCGAATAGCCGTTCCCCGATGCATAGGCGGTGCTCGCTAGGTTTGAGCCCAACCACATCGCTCCCAGTCCAGATGCGCAGTTCTTTAAAAACTGTCGACGGGTCTGTTGCTTAATTGCTTCGTATTGGCATTCTTGATACAGATTCATAGCAGGTTGGGCAAAAGGTTATTTGGTCAGGACTTCGTCCAGATTCAGGATCACACTGGACACCGCATCGTAGGCGGCGAGTTCGGCACTATAATTAAAATCATGCTCAGGGCCGCGCTTCACAGATTTCGGATCAGGTAGTTCATCCTCAGGCGGTGGGTCCTTTTTCTGATTCTTCGCTCGATTCAGGATTTGTTTACGCTTCTGAGCGATTAAATCGCGTTCAGCCTGCAAGCGCTTTTTCACGTCGACTTCATGCGCCGCCTCAATTGCTGTAACTTCCTCAGGGTAAGCAGCAACAATCTTTCCATACAGTTGCATTAGCTCAGCGAGCGTTGGCTCCGGAATCTCCTTAGTTGTGGCCAAGCGGTATCCATAGCCAATATTGCTAGCGAGATCGTCGCTAAAATCCTTCATCCGCACACTAAAGGCCTGCATTGCCGTGAACAAAGCCGGATCGTTCAATGTGAACAGCGGTTGCACAGGAGTGTTTGATGTCACCCTTCGGTCGGTGCATAAGTCACGCATCGGCGCGTCAAAGGCGGTAAAGACCGGATACGGACTGCTGCGCTGCCAATGAATGTAGATCGAGCGTCGAAAGATACGATCATCCTCGTGAGCTACCCAAGCGCCTGCAGCATTATGCGACGGGCTCCAGCCACCTTCCGGCAGTGGCGGCTTAATCGGCACACCATACATGGTATCGTTCAACTTACCAGCCAGTGCCAAAACCTGATCCCGCACCATTTCTCCAGTCATACGATTACGTGGACCACGGGCAAGTAACCGGTTCTTCGGATCACGCGTTTCAAGCTCAGAACTGGACGCACTGTCCTGACGATATGCAGCTGAGGATACGATCTCGCGCAGTAAGGACTTCATGCTCCAATTGTATTCGTGCATGAGTTGATTTGCGAGGTAATCGAGCAATTCAGGATGCGAGGGCAATTCACCGATGGAGCCGAAATCTTCCAGCGTTTCAACGAGTCCAGTGCCAAAGAGTTGCTCCCAGAAGCGGCTCACCAGCACACGTGCGGCGAGGGGGTTTTCTTTGTCGACCAACCATTCGGCCATCTTTAGGCGCTCGGGCTGGTCTCCTTGAGGCACGGGGTGTAGAGACGCCGGCGTATCGGGCAGGACTGCCTCGCCAAGTGTCGTCCAATTACCGCGGATAAACACCTTTGTGCCACGCGCTAAGTGCTCCGGACGTTCGCGAGTAATCGGTATTTTGACTTTCGGCACATCCTTTAGCTCCTTGTTGATCGCGTCGATGCGTTGCTTATTCGCGCTCCACGTCTCACTGGATTCGAGCTCTCGCCAAGCGAGGTCCTCCGTCACCGCCAAAGAGCTACGCCGCAAGAGCAAAAGCTCCTTCTCTCCAGACCTACGCCCGTGCTCAAGGTAGAACTTCAGCTCATCTCCAGGTTGAAGCTTGAGTGGCTTCTTCAAACGAAACACCGCGGTGCGATTATTGAAAATTCGGGTATACGCAGCAAAGCCCGATGCGCCCCCCTTCTTCGGATCGCCCCAGAGAAAAGGATACGGCTCGTCGAGATACACACGGTCAAAGGGAATCGCAGTCTCTTTCTGGTCAGCGGCAGCCACATGTTTGAGCTGAAATTCTTCAAGGACAAATCCCGGTGAAGGCTTGTAAGGCGCGCTCTCCAGATCCAGAGGTGCCACCTCAACACGAACGGCCTGAACTGGCTGCTCCATTACGGGTGCGTCAGTATTGAGATCCATCTTAATACGAGTGGGAGTGCCATCGAAAACAAACTCCTCGCGCCCTTCACGTGCTTCAACGGTGTAGCTCAATTGCTTATCTTTGTTGGTCTTGACTGACATGCCCTGCAACCAAGTCCAATCAGTGGACTGCATGAGTTCATATGCCTGGCTCCAATTCGCCTCGTGCAGGCGTTGCATCTCCGCGAATTGGCCACCTAGCTCGACCTGCTTTGCTTCATCCTTTGGCACCGATAGGAACGGATAGTCATCACGTGTATCGGCGTCTTGTGTGTTATTAAAGAACGCAGCGAATTCATAGTATTCATCATGACGAAAGGGATCGTAAGGGTGTGAGTGGCACTGCACGCAACCAAAGGTGGTGCCATGCCAGACCTGCCAAGTGGTATTCACCCGATCCATGATCGCGACGACCCGAAACTCCTCATCATCCGTGCCACCTTCGTCTTCGGCCTGCGTATTGCGATGAAACGCCGCTGCGACGAAATCATCATAGGTCGCGTCTGGCAACAAGTCCCCCGCGAGCTGCTTGATTGAAAACTGATCAAAAGGTAGATCGTCATTGAACGCACGAATCACCCAATCGCGAAATTTGTAGATTGTGCGCGGTGCATCCTGCCCCGCCCCCTCTGAGTCGGCGTAGCGTGCCAAGTCCAACCACATGGTGGCCCAACGTTCGCCATAACGTGACGATGCCAATAAACGCTCCACCTCTTGTTCGTAGGCATCAGGCGCTTCGTTTTCAAAAAAATGCTTCAACTCAGCTTGAGTAGGCGGCACACCAGTCAAATCCAGCGAGAGGCGACGCAGCAATGTGCCTTTTTCAGCTTCGGCACTCGGTTGCAGCCCTTCCTGGTCAAGTCGCTCCAGAATGAACGCATCCAGTTGGTTGTGACCCCAGTCACTTTGTGGCTGTGGCACCTCGACGGTAGGCACGGGCATAAATGCCCAATGCTCTTCCCACTCTGCACCCTCCTCAATCCATTGACGCAATAGGCCGATTTCCTGATCTTTCAACGCGGGGCCATGCTCAACTGGTGGCATTCGAAAAGCCGGATCTTTGGAGCTAACTTTCTGGATCAAATACGAGGCATCAGGGTCCCCGGGCACGATGGATCGATTCCCCGATAAACCATCTGCAATCGCCTCTTCTCTAAACACATATGAGAGGCCCCCCGACTTCTTAACACCGCCATGACAAGCGGCACAATTCTTAGTGAATATCGGACGGATATGATCATTAAAATCAACGACTTCTGGAAGGTCTAAGTCTGTGGTCGCAGGTTGTTCGTTGCAACTGGTGCACACCACAGCAAACACAGTGGCAAAGCATAGAACGAAGGGAGATCGAGAAGAGAGACGCATGGGAAAAATTCGGGAGGAAATGGGGTCATGTCGGAATGGCACTAACTTAAGCTGTTTTTCTGAACTTTGTAGGCTCACT
>CAZWZW010000165.1:0-7183 GCA_964639125.1 uncultured Verrucomicrobiota bacterium | reverse complement strand
AGCCCAGGACGGGGCAGCCGAGCCGGCTGCGGACCGCTCCAGAATGCGAATGAGGCGGCGGGGATTCTGTTTATCATCATCCGTTAATGCCCCATACAACGCTGCAGCTTCCGTTTTCGCGCGCTTCTCCAATTCTTTAAACGGAAGCGCTTCAAGCTCAGGACGCAGCTCATTATTTTCTGCTGGAACATCGTCGAACCCCTCGGTCAGGCATTTGACATAAAGTCCAGTGCCACCTGCCACAATGATCTCCCGTCCCGATTCGAAAGCAGGTTTTACCGCTGCAAGATAGTTGGCCACACTGAACTTTTGGGTCGGTTCCGCGAGGTCGAAGCCGGCATAGTCGGCCTTGGCCCGCTCGTCTGCAATGGGTTTGGCCGTGCCGATATCCATTCCCCGGTAAAGATTCATTGAATCGGCCGAGACAATCAACTGCCCTTCGCGTTCGGCAATATATTGTGCAACGGAGCTTTTTCCAGAAGCCGTTGCCCCAACCAGAAAACACGCTGAATACGAGGTGGCATACACGGCAGACTGCGGGTCGCTAGGCATCGCCCTGCTCCACACTTCCGGCCTCCGGCTCCTTCTTCTGCCGTAGAGTCGTGAGGATATAGAGACAAACCGCAACGCAGATTGCCGAGTCGGCAATATTGAACGACGGATAGTGATAGGTGCCAAACTGGAAATCGAGGAAGTCGGTTACCCAGCCGAATCGAATCCGGTCGATCAGGTTTCCTGCAATCCCCCCCACCATCAAACCCAGCAGAATTTTGTGGAACAGAATTTCCTGAAGAAAAGAGCGGCGATACACGACCAGAAGGACGAGCACGACAACAGAAATCAGAATGAGTACAATACTGTGCCCGCTGAGAATATTCCATGCCGCGCCATCATTGCGGACATAGACCAAATCAAAGAACCCATCCATTATGGAAAAGGACTCGCCGTAGATAAAATGCGATCGAATCGCCTGTTTGGTGAGTTGGTCGAAAAAAATGACCGCCAAACCAAGCAGAAGAACAAGCATACGGTCGCTCCGGTCGGGCTAGATATTGTGAACGCTCGAACCAAACGGACGGTATGTGGCGCGTCTCTTTTCAAGTTCGGCTTGGGCCTTGATCGAATTGCGCACATAGGGCAGTGCCTGGAGCCGCTCAATATTGATTGGGTCTCCGCTCGCTTCACAGATGCCATACGTTCCATTCTCCAAGCGACGAATGGCTTCATCAATCTCAAAAAGAACATCCTGCTCATTACTGAGCTGATTGAGGGCAAACTCACGATCGAACGTATCCGTGCCCTGGTCGGAAAGCGAAGGGTCACGATCGGTCTGGCTGAGTGAATCGCGGTTGATGGACGAGATTTCACCCGTCACGCGTTCCCGGAGTTCCAGCAGACGACGAAGTTGTTCGCGGAGCTGTTTTACGGCAAAATGTTTGTTTCTGGCAATTTTACCGGACAAGGGACCCCCGCTCGACATGGCTACCGGCGTTGTACTGCGACTCGCCTTTGCCGGTGCTTTTTTCGCAGCGGATTTTTTGGCCGGTGCCTTTTTTGCGACAGCCTTCTTTGCTGGTGCTTTTTTTGTAGTTTTCTTCGTAGCCATTCCGACGTCTCTCCAGTCCAAAAATTTAGTTCAACCCGGTTTAAAGGGTTGGGTATTTAGCATCTACCTCCACCCCTGTCAACCAACATATCCGCCTATTAACAAGCAGGGATAATGGATAGCAAACAAGCGTGTCCGTTCAAATCCCACGGGGTCCCTTTTTCTTCGTTCCCGGACTGAAACTCACAGGATAAAGCAAGTGTTTCTGTTTCAATATATTCACTGAACTTAGCAACTGCTGTGCCAACGGCCTGATCCGCATCAAAAACAATATGAATCCGCTGGGTAACCTCCAGATCCAGTTCCTTGCGCATATTCTGGATCTTATTCACAAACTCACGGGCCAGCCCCTCTGTGATCAAGTCTTCGTCAAGCTCTGTTGCAAGCGCAACGACAATTGCATCATGCTCGCTGACGGCCAAACCTTCCTTCGGCGTCCGAACCACTTCGATATCGTCGGAGGTCAGCTCAATTGTCTTTCCGTCCAGTTCAACGGCAACGGTTTCTCCGGATGAAATCGCGGAAATCTGCCCATCGGTCAGGCTACTGATCAGCGGAGCCGCCTTCTTCATCAGCGGGCCGAGTTTGGGACCCAGTTTCTTGAAATTCGGTTTTGCTGAAATCGTTGCAAATTTCGACGTATCACTGGTGAAATAAACATTCTTCACATTCAACTCGTCTTTGATGATATCTTCGAACTCATGAATACGAGCCAGATGAAGCCCGCTTTCACACACGACATCCATGCTCGACAGCGGTTGGCGGTTCTTCAGCTTGTATTCTGCGCGCAGGGTACGGCCCTGCTCCACCGCATTCATCGCAAGTGACATCTGCCATTCAAGCCCTTCGTCGCGCCGGGCGTCGGCGGCCGTTGGGAAATCGCACAAGTGAACCGACTCCGGCATATCGTCGGTCTTCAGATTTTGATAAATCGTTTCCGAAATAAACGGGGTGAACGGCGCCGCGATTTTGGAAAGGCCGAGCAATACCTCATAAAGGGTGGAGTAGGCCTGTCCCTTGTCGGTGTCATCCTCGCTCTTCCAGAACCGGCGGCGCGAGCGGCGAATGTACCAATTGGTCAAATCTTCGATAAACTGCACGAACGGACGAACGGAGGCCTGAAGGTCGTAGCGATCCATCGCATCCGTCACCTGTTGTTCCAGCCGCGCCAGCGAGCTTTGGATCCAGCGATCCATCAGGTTGTCGCGCTCCGGCACCGATTTTTCCGGCGTCCAGCCATCAATATTCGCGTAGGTAACGAAGAAGCTGTAGGCATTCCACCATGGCAGAAGCAGGTGCCGCAGGGCATGCTTAACGCCTTCCTCTGAAAAGCGAAGCGACTCGGCCCGCACAACGGGCGAATAAATCATATAGAGTCGAAGTGCGTCCGCGCCATACTCGTTGATGACATGCATCGGATCGGGATAGTTCTTCAGGCGCTTGCTCATCTTTAGGCCGTCTTCGGCCAAAACCAATCCGTTCACGACCACATTCTTAAAGGCCGGTTTATCAAATAACGCGGTCGAAAGCACCATCAGCGTGTAAAACCAACCGCGGGTCTGATCGAGCCCCTCGGCAATGAAATCCGCCGGGAAGTTGGCTTCGAAATGTTCCTTGTTTTCAAAGGGATAGTGATTCTGAGCATACGGCATCGAGCCGGACTCAAACCAGCAATCCAGCACCTCCGGCGTGCGCTTGTAGGTTTTTCCGTCTTTTTCAATGAGAATTTCATCCACATAGTGTTTGTGCAGATCTTCGACTTCAACACCGGAAAGCTCTTCCAGCTGTTCGACGGATGAAATGCAGATCATATCGTCTTTATCATCCACATTCACCCAGACCGGGATGCAGGAACCCCAGAAGCGGTTACGGCTAATGTTCCAATCGTTGGCATCGGCCAGCCAATTGGCAAAGCGTTTTTCGCCAACATAGTCCGGCATCCAATGAACATCCGCATTGTTCTTGAGCATACGCTCGCGCAGATCCTCCACCCGCACATACCATGCATCAATGGCGCGATAGATCAACGGTGTGTCGGTGCGCTCGCAGAAGGGATAGCTATGCTGAATCGTCGACTGATGGATCAGCTTTCCGCCATGCTTAAGCGCCTTGATGATGGCCTTGTCGGCATCCTTGCAAAACTGCCCTTCATAGTCGGGAACGAGACCGGTAAATTTGCAATCTTCGTCGAGCGGGTCGACCAGCGGGATGCCGACCGCGCGGCAGATGCGGTAGTCGTCTTCGCCATAGGCGGGTGCCATGTGCACAATACCGGTGCCGTCCTCCGTCGAAACAAAATCATCAATCAGCACCTGGAACGAGTTGGGATTATCTTCAAAGAAATCGAAGATGGGCTCATATTTCAACCCTTTCAGCTCTTCCCCCTGGAAGGTTTTGAGGATGTCATACTCCTCTTCCTTTTTATAGTAGGCCGCCACGCGCGCCTCGGCCAATAGGAACACCTCGTGGGTTTCCTTATCCTTAAGGGCCACATAGTCGATGTCCGGCCCGGCGCAGATGGCGAGGTTTCCGGGGAGCGTCCACGGCGTGGTGGTCCAGATCAGTGCACTGGCATGCTCAAATTCAAAATCAATCAACCGGACACGGACGGTAACCGCCGGATCCTGCACATCCTGATAGTTGCGACCCGCCTCAAAGTTGGAAAGCGGCGTATTGAGTTTCCAGCTGTAGGGCATGATGCGGTGGGCCTTGTAGATGCGACCCTGTTCCCAAAGCTGCGAGAAAACCCACCAGATGGTTTCCATGAACGTTTTGTCCATGGTTTTATAGTCGTTTTCAAAATCAACCCAGCGGCCCATGCGCGTGACGGTTTTTTCCCACTCCTCAACGTAGGTGGTCACCATCGATCGGCACTGCTCGTTGAAGACGTCGACCCCGGCCTCTTGAATGGCGGGCGCGCCCGCAAGCCCGAGCGCTTCCTGCGCGAGCGCTTCGATCGGCAGGCCGTGGCAATCCCAGCCAAAACGGCGAGAGACATAGTGGCCGCGCATGGCCTGGTAGCGCGGGATAATATCCTTAATAGTTCCGGCCAGCAGATGGCCATAGTGCGGCAGCCCCGTGGCAAACGGCGGACCGTCATAAAAGACAAATTCCTTACCGCCTTCGCGGATTTTCAGCGACTTCTTAAAGGTACCCTGCTCTTGCCAGAGCTTGATTACCTCTTCCTCCATCGCTGGAAAGCTTACTTTACTGGATATTTCTGAAAACATGGCTACCTTTCTAATGCGTGACCCGTGAGGCGTGACTCATGCGCCTGAAGGCCCTTCTCCTAGGTTCTCATCACGCCTCACCCATCACGTTTCACGTATTGGGAAGCGCAGAATGTAGCGATTGACGGGTGCGATGACAAGCAGGCAGGCGTGGTAAATGCAAGGATTTCGCTACTGAGGAAAAGCGCGCAATCCAGACTTGAATCTGGTGCCCATGAACAAATTAACAATTGTTAATTTTTACCTATGAAAGGGGTTGATATAGAGCCTATAGGCAGATACATTGTGTCATCTTTTTGCACGAAGAATTTATTAACATACGAGGGGAAATGATGAAGATTAATAGGTCGCTGTTTATCTGCACGGTTATTGCCGTATTTTTTGCATCACAGAGTCAGGGTCAAACAATTTATGTTGGCGAGGCACGCCCCCTTAACAGGGACGTCAACGTCGCTGATTCCAGAGTAAATGGCCCTGCGTTTGGGGGGGACAGAGGCACTGACAACCCTTTAAACAGTGCCAATGTTATCACCAGCATTGCCGGAGGAGTCGGTTCAGTCCAGCGGGGTATGAACAGTGCGCTCCAAAATGTCACCATCAACATCGACCATGTCATCAATGGCTTTGTCGCCATCGAAGGCAACTTAAACGGAAATAACGTATCATTCCCCGCCTTCACAACGGTTGTGAACGGAGATGATGATCCCAACGTTTCCGCCGTCACCGGGATCAACTCTACCGACTCCCGCAACAGCCGCCGCGGAGCTCCCCTCGCAGCAACATATTTTATAAGCCGACACACAAATCCAACGACCCTGGGCTCGTTCACGTTCAATGAAGGAACTTTTATCGGAGGTGACGACCATAATGGCGGACGATTTGAAGAAAATGGAGGTGTAACGATCAATGGTACGGCTTTTATAGGCGGCGATCGGACAGAAGCCGACCGCAGAACGACATCAACCTTAACGGAAAATAATGTTTGGGGTGATACCGCAGGGCTTGTGGCAGGCAACTCAACTGCATCGTTAACCATCAACAATAAGACACGCTCCGCTTCTTATTTTGATATTATTCAGGGTGGCAATGGGTTGAGCGCCAACTTGGAAACCATCCAAAACAGCGCAGTGACCATCTCAGGCGGCGCCGGTCTTTTAATGAGCGGCGGAACCCTTGACATCAAGGGCGGTGATTTTATGGCAGGAAATTCAGGTGCGTTGCTTTCGATTGGACCCGGGCAGCTTGGAATAGCGAGTAATCTAACCGCTGTCGCTGAAGGATCAGATGGTGCTTATCATTCTGGATCTACAACGATCTCGGACGGCTATTTCACCGGAGGTGATGCCGGTGATGTTATTATTGATGGCGACCTTGCGCTGGCTAGGGTTTCAGGCGGCAGGGGCTTATATAATTCCGGTAATGCCACCATTTCAACCGGAACATTCATTGCCGGGGATGCGGGCCAAGCCACGGTCGACTCCGTTACTTCTGCCAAGGCGATTGCACAGGGAGGTCATGCCATTAGTCTTAATACGGGTTCCCATACGATCGATTACGCGGAAACCACGTCTACAAGGGGCGGTGTTGCGACGGCACGAGGGATAACGAGCTCCATTGCCGATGCAATGGGCGGAAACGGTATCTATGCTATGGGTACGACTGCACTCACCATTAATGACGGCATCTTTAGAGGAGCAGATGGCGGATTCGCAAGTGGTGAAACGCTAGCAACCGCAGACGGAGGATCTGGTGTTCGTATCAACGCCGGATTGCTCACGATTAATGGTGGAACATTTTCCGGCGCTAAAGCCGGAACAGCCACCGGGCCCAATGCCTTTGCACGAGCAGGACGGGGGATATGGGCGGAAGGTTCCAGTGTTAAAATTAATGACGCAACCGGCACCAAAACCGTGATCAATGACGGCATCTATTTCTCGAATTCGGGGACGACGCTGGATATTCTTGGAGGCACTATCAACGGTGGGATCCTGTTCGACGGAACGGGCTCACCCACTGTCACAGTTTCCTCCAATGCCACCTTCACCGGAGCCATTGTACAGGATGGCGGTACTGTAAACGTGACCCTCGGAGCGGGAGCAAGCTCGTTCTTTAAAGATGTGGAAATTGATGGAACGATGGACTTTAACAGTGATTTCAATTCTGCTGCAGGCACCATATTTACCTTGGCCAACACGAACAGCGCAGTGGAATTCAACTCGCTCAGACTGGCTGGAGGCTCACAGATTCAGGCCGGAGGCGGAACGGTCGATGTTACGGTCGGAGATCTGGTGGTGGGCGACGGATCGAGCTTGAACTTCTCATACGACGGAGGCTGGAGCACGAACGG
>CAZWZW010000164.1:0-7203 GCA_964639125.1 uncultured Verrucomicrobiota bacterium | reverse complement strand
AAAGTGAAACTGTTTGTTTTGAGCTGCTTGGGATAATTCAGCTAATCACCCTGACAACTTCCCGTACTGGCCCGCTCATCCGGTCAACCATCGACGACTGTTTGTCGTCAAACTGGGAGGCTGCCAGAAGTGCGCCTGCAACCACCCAGGCAAAAGCCATTCCTGTTTTCATGAACCACCAGAAAATCGAGTAGTAGGCACCTTCGCTACGCAACCCCGTCTTCAGCTCTTCTTCGTCGCAAACATCGGCAACCATTGCGGGACCCAAGGTAAAAAACATCACCATTCCGGCGGAAAGGAGGATGGTCGGGATAAGAATCAAATAGGGATGCTCAGGATTGTAGCAGAGAACCTTTGAAAGCTGTGCGGCAACCATCAACAAGACCGCAATCACAAGGGTCTGGGTTTTCCCGAAGCGGCTGCTAATCCAGTTTAACGGAAAAATCGCAAGCATGGAGGCAATACCCCACACGGTTCCCGTGATGCCCATGAGGTGTCCAGCCGCAGCCTTGTCGCCGGAAAAAAGATAAAAGATGGTAATATAGTTCCCGAAGTTCCCTACAAAGTTAAAGCCCATGATGATCAGGAAAATGATCGACACCAGCACAAGAAAGGTCTTGTTCTTGAAGGTAAATTTCAGGTTGTCCCGAAAGGTTGTCTTTTCCTGTCTCTTAGCCTGCTCGAATTTGCCTTCCTTGCATACGCGATAGCAGATGAAAACCATCGGTAGCACCAGCAGGGCCACGATAACCGAAACGGGGCGCATCCCATCGGTTTCGTTTCCGCCTGCCCCCCTGAATATTTCCCACTGAGCCAGAGCAAAGAGCCAGGGTGTCGCCATGGCACCCACATTGCCGATAAAGCTTTTAAAGCTGAACAGGCGTGTGCGTTCATGGTAGTCGGAAGTCATTTCCAGCCCCAGCGCACCGTGCGGGATTTCGAAAACGGTAATCATGGTGTAAAATAAAAGCAGCTGCACCATGATAAACGCCAGTTGAACCCAAACCGATGCATCCCCGCCAGAAGCACTCCCCTTGGGGATCCACCACATGATGACAAAGCTGATGCACACGCCGATGCCGCCCCAAAGAATGTAGGGTCTGCGCCGTCCCCAACGGCTGCGCGTATTGTCGGAGATATACCCCATCAGCGGATCGGTGAACGCGTCCCACAATCGCGGAACCACCATAATCCAGCCAATCAGCACTGCGCTGATACCCAGCCCGACATTTGCAATCAAGCCCATGAGCATGGCCACAATATTGGCGAGTGCGATGGGCAGAACGCCGCCCAGCCCATAGGCTACCTTCTGCCCGAGCGGCAACCGGTCTACCGAAGCCGTTGTGAAATGTTTCTCCAAACTCATCAAATCATGCCCTACCTAAAATTTCAGGTACTGGACAATGACAAAGCATCATCCCTACCAATTATCTTTCCCATTCAGATGTAACCGCTTTCATCCAATCTCCAAGAAACCATGATCCGTACGATTAAACAAGGAAATTCCGATTTTTCTTAACTTGTTTTGCGAATCGGTTACATTCAATGACTGAACGCAGAAAAAATATACCCACCCACTCAAGGAGTTTGCTCATGGCTACGTTATATGATGTTTGCAGAAAAACCGGTTTATCCACAGCGACCGTGTCGCGTGTCATCAACGGAAGCAGCGCAGTTACCGAAAAAACGCGCAAGATCGTACTCGATGCAATGAAGGAACTGGATTATCGCCCCAATCAGGCCGCGCGTATGCTCGCCGGAAAGAAGACCGACACCATCGGCGTAATCTTTCCTGAAATCGACAACGGCTTCTATGTGCAGGTGCTGCGAGGGATCGATAATGCCGCTAAAGAAGCCAACCTGCACCTACTTACCGCCTTCTACCACGACAAGGCCGGCCTTAAACATACGATCCAGTCTCTCGCCTCCCGCGGCCGCACCGACTCCATCGTGATGATCAACAACGATCTTTCCGACCGGCAGGTCAAGAATCTAGTCAACGACGCCGTACCGATCGTGATGATCGGCCACAGCGCAGAAACCAGCGCCACCTTCGATGTGGTCGGAATTGACAACACCAACGGTGCGGCGGCAGCAGTTGCCCATCTGCTTAAAAAGGGATTGGAAGACATCATGCTTCTCACCGGCCCCTCCGACAACTTTGACAGCATTCAGCGCCTAAATGGCGCGAAATTGGCCTACGAGGAAGCCGAAAAGGACTTTTCAAAGGCCGTTGTGATCGAGAGCCATTTCACCTACGAAGGTGGAATTGAGCACATGAGCGAATATCTTGCGACCGGAAAGCCCCTGCCTCAGGCCATCTTCGCCTTCAACGACCGCATGGCGCTTGGTGCCATCGCGGCACTCAAGGACAAAGGCAAGTCGGTACCGGAAGATTTGCTGGTTTTGGGCTTCGACGACACAGAAATAGCGCTCTATGCCAAACTGACTTCCATTCACGTTCCGATGATGGATATCGGCTACGAAGCCGCCAACCTTGCCATTCGGCGTATCGATCAGGACCAGTTCAACCCCTCCACCGTCACCGTAACCACTTCGCTGACGGTGCGCGGTTCAACGGAAGTTTAATTTCGCAAAAACCATCCCCCCGCCCTTCGCGTAGGAAGGTACGGGGAATTACAGATTTTTTCTGGAAGAAGAATCGCCTACTGCGCCTCGATTTTCAGGCGGAAAAAGCGGTTGGTGGTTCCAATCATTGAAAAATGATTGGTGACGGATTGTATCTCTGCATCGAGATATTCAACTCCGGCTTCCACCAATCCGGCGCTACTCCATAAATTGGAAACCAGATTAGGTGCCTGTTCCGGCATATAGTTCAGGTTGCGCGCAGCGGCATCCTGTCGGCGGCGGTAGACATATTCAAACGAGTCCCCGGAAATTCCAAAGCCCGGAAGCACTGCGCTCGGATCGTCGGCAATAGCGGGATTGGAACCAAACGCAAACTCGGAGAGGTTGTTGATGCCGTCCAAATCGAAGTCTTCAAGAGGCTTCCCATTAACTGAATTCGTGCTGCCGAAATAGGTCGTTTCCCAATCGTCGTCCATCCCGTTGGCGTTCAGATCGCGCAGCGGCGGAAGGGGCTCGCTTCGCAAGCCCAGATGCATGTTGGGATCATTGATTGTCGAAACATAGCCGCTCATCTTCGCCGTCATCCGTGCCACACGCCAGGCCTGCGCAGGATCGTGGAGCAAATCGGTTGTCTCCGCCGGATCATTTGCCAGATTGTAGAGGAACAGTTCATTTCCGTCCAGGTCCGCGATCAGTTTGTAGCTGCCTTCCCGCACCGCCCGCCCCTTAAATGGACTCGGATCCACATCCTGATCTCCCTTGTTGATCGAGTTGCCGCGGCACAGCAGATGTTCACGAACCGGTGCCGTATTTCCCCGAAGCAGCACGGAAAGCAGGCTGACGGCATCCAGCCCCTGGGCCTCTCCCTGTTGCTTTCCAACAAGCTGAGCAATCGTGGCATAGAGATCGTGAATGCCCACCATATGGGAATAATTGCCTGCGGGGATTCGGTTTCCCCACTTGACAAACATGGGAACAGCATGGCCGCCTTCCCAGATCGAAGCCTTATAGCCGCGTAATCCCTCATTCGGATTATGGCCATACCCCGACTCTTTAATCCCTAAACCGCCATTATCGGACGTGAAAATGACCAGCGTGTTATCCAGCAGCCCATAGCTTTCAAGTCGCGTCAAAATATTGCTGAACGCCACATCGAGCTCAAAGAGCATATCCTCGTGATCAGTCCCTCCAGTGGTACCCCGAACCGCTGTTCCAAGAAAGTCCCACGGCGGGGTCTGAGGGGTATGTACCGCTTCGGCACAGTAGTGAATAAAAAACGGATCTTCCGTCCCGTTACGTCCACCATGGAAAGATCCACCGATAAACAAATTGACCCATCTATCTTTTCCATGGTTGTGATGACCGCACAAAGCAGCCATGGTTAGATGGATTATGGGAAATCGAATACCTAGAAGCAAAGTACTGGAAAAAGGGTTGTGGGCACTGGCTCTGCCCATGCTGTTTGAACAGCTGATTGTCATTTCACTACCCATGGCCGATACGTTGTTTCTGAGCAGGATCTCGGACAATGCGGCGGCGGCTGTCGGCACCGTGATGCCCATCGTCTTCCTGAGCAGCATGACGTTGAATATGTTGAGCATCGGTGGCGCGAGTGTGGCAGGCCAGTTTATAGGTGCCGGGTGGTACAAGCGGGGCAATGCAGCACTGATCATCCTTGCGCTGATTACAGTTGCACTTGCCCTGATTGAATTGCTGTTTATACGTTGCCTTGGGCCGGTGATAACCACACTCATGAGGCTGCCGCCCGAAATCAAGGCAGAAGCCGACCCCTACCTTCAAATCATTGCCTTCCTTATGGTGGCCGTGGGTGGGCGACGCGTATACAGCGCGCTAATCAATGTCTATGGGCACCCCAAGTGGAATCTGGCATCGAGTATCGTGATGACTCTGCTGAACATAAGCCTCAATGCTCTAGTGGTATTTGTGTTAGATGGCGGCATACGCGGTATTGCCATCGCCAGTGTCTCTTCCGCCTTCATCGCTCTCCTTTTCCAGTTGATTGCCGCTCATGGATGGCTTCGGATACGCCTACCGCTGCGCTATGCCCTGAAACGCTTTAGCCATCTCGCCATGGCTATCCTGCGAATCAGTATCCCTTGTTCGATAGAACCGTTATCGTTCAGTATCAACATGGTCGTGCTCAACATCATGGTGGCTCAGCTGGGCGCTGTGGCGCTTGCCGCAAGAACCTATACCCTGAATGTTTTCTTTTTAGGCATGGTATTTTCGATCTCGATGGGATCGGCAAACCAGACCATTATTGCGCAGTTGATCGGCAAACGAGAACTAGGTCGTGCCGATCGAGAAATGAAACGAAGCCTCCGGATCGCCTTACTGGGAGCAGGCATCGTTGTCTCGCTGCTATTTTCGGCACACAAACCCATTATGGGTGTCTTCACTGACAATCCGCAAATTCTCGATTGGGCCTTCAGTTTGTTTGCCTTGGCCGCTCTGATTGAGTTGCCCCGCGCCACAAATATTATGGTTGGCGGAGCACTGCGGGCCAGTGGCGATGCCTGGTACATCACCATCGTCAGCATCGCCGTGACGTGGCTGCTCGCCATCCCGCTTGCCTACGTTTTAACATTCAAAGCGGGATGGGGTCTGACCGGAATCTTCACTTCGGCCTTGATGGATGAGCTGATTCGTTCCATCCTCAACTACCTGCGCTGGAACGAGAAAAAGTGGCACCACTATGGCGCGGCGGCTTCGCACCGAGTGAAAGCAACTTCGGGATGATTTTCAAAAGAAGCTGAAAGGATTTATCAAATATGAACATGCGTCGTTTAGGAAAAACAGAGCTCGAAGTCTCCGAAATCGGATTTGGTTCATGGCAGCTCGGCACCAGTGCGTTCTGGGGCGAAATGGCAGACAGCGAGGCGCTGTCTCTGGTTCATCGAGCGTTGGACCGTGGGTGCAACCTGTTCGACACCGCGCCCAACTATGCCGACACCAATATCCGTCTTCCGAACCCTATACGTTGAAAAGCCCAAGCACCCGCCCCCTTCGACCGAAGGTCAGCGAGGCCGCTGCCCCTCCACCATAAAAAACGCAGAAGAACCTAAAAAGGCAGGTATGTGCGCTCTAAATCCTCCACTCGGAGGGCATGAAAAAACAGAGACAAAAACACAAACCAGCCGGACATAGCCCGGAAGCAATTGTGCAATCTGATTCCCGGACACTTGGTCTCGAACCTTGCGAAGAAGCATGGCATCGTGCAGGGGATCGCGGTTTTGAGCGACTTCATAGGCCTTCCCGCAGAGGGTGTCGACTTCATTGAAAAGAACCGCCGCAACCCGGGAGTTGTGTCCGCCTCTTTTCCGGGATTCCGTTTAATTGCAAAGCCACAATACAGCCGTCGCAATCGCGTTGTTTAGGCCGTGCAGAAAAATCGCAGGCCAGAGGCTTTTGAAACGCATACGTAGCCAACCGGCAAGCATTCCAATCATGGCGGTTGGTACCGCCATTGCCCAGCCATGGACCAGACCAAAGATTACCGAAACGACCGAGATGGACCAGCCCCACGATAATCGCCGACGAAACCAATTCAGCAAAAACCCTCGGAATGCGATTTCTTCGACAAACGGCGTACAGATCGCGATCATAAAAAAGAGCATTGCGTGTTCCTTAGCGCTATCGGTTCGCAAAAAAACCGATACCCATTGAAGGTCCAACGGTCGCCCAATGATTAGTTCGATCACCGTCGAGTAGACAAAGTTGACGACATAGATCAGACCAAGACCTCCGAGCACAGCACCCGACATCGAGAGAATCCTTCGGACGAACGGCGCGGGGCGGAGCGAAAAATAGCTCTTCCGCAAATCCGGGTTGAGTGAAAGTAGCACGGCCAGAAGCATAGAGAGCGAACCTAAAGTTGCTGCCACCGGAACATAAATCCAAATACCGCCCCCAATCGCAGGCATGATCATCCAGAACAAAGTCAGGATGATGCCCGGCCCTGCAGCTCCGCAGCGGCGCGTTAAAAAGACCATGAGTGAAAGGATCAGGACTGCACTTACCGAAAAGGCGGCGACTCCACTGATGATGGCAATGCGAGGGATCTTGCCCAGCAAGTACATCAGGGGTTCTTTGATATCCGCATTTTCCAGTTCGCTTACTTTTCCTGTATGCTCTGCGACCTTGATCCGGATTCTCCGGGCTCGCATTCGATATTCAGCCGCTGCGTCCGGAAGATCAAGAAGATGAGTAGCCATCTCCCACGCCCCCTCGTAGTCCCCAAGGTCCATGCACACATGTGCCCCCAGCATCAGCGCATATTCTTGTTCAGGATCCACTGCGATGACCGCATCCAGAACCTCCATCGCTTTCGGAAGATCGGGTGATTCCGACTGCCACGCAAAGTGATACGCGATACGATTTGCAGTATGAATCGCACGTTTGTTTCCAAGCTTTAGCGCTTCGAATATCAATTCTGCGGCCTTCGCCGCATCGCGGGTTGTCGCGTCCCCACTGATCAGCTCTCGTGCCATCCACCACACGCCCGACGAATGTCCGTTCTCCAGTCCAATCCGACACCGCCGCTCGGCCTCGGCAAAATCGCGGCGCACCCCGATCACAAAAATATACGCTACA
>CAZWZW010000163.1:0-7217 GCA_964639125.1 uncultured Verrucomicrobiota bacterium | reverse complement strand
ATAAGCGACGGAGGTCTGCCGGAGATGGCGAAGCAAAATAAGCGGTCTCCAGCTCTGCTGGACTCAGTGGGAATAATGTTGAAGGCATCCAGATTCTAACCATCCTGAACACTTCAAATGAAACGAATGAAAAGTAACCTGAAGCACCTAGACCAGCCGAACACTTCGGGCCAGTCCTCAGGGATATCCAGTCACAGCTATCAACTCCGTTCGATCGTCCCTCACTCACTACGTCGATAGTGTTCTACGGTATTTTTGATTGTCGAGCACGACAAAAGTGGGGCAGCCGGGCGCGTGCTAGGTGTCGCAAATTGGTTATATTTAGGTGCTGATCTGGTATGGCGCGTTTGGCGAGTTCGTGTTTCAATAGACGGCTTCAGTAAAGAGTCGGTGCTCAGATTATTTCAGGCGAGATGGTGGGGGCGGGAAGGCACAATAAATTTTAGTGCGGCGCTGCTGAAAGCGTTGAAAAGATAACATTAATTATGAAAAATACGAAACAACCTAACCCGCGCCGTCAAAACGGTCTTTTCAGGGGGGCCCTTATGAACAAATGGATGATATTGGTAGCGGCGGTTTCAATCGCAGCAACGGGGTTTGCAGGGACGGCCTATGATTTGACCACCGAAGGGGAGCAGAGTCCGGTGGGGCTCGATGTGTCGAAACCGCGGTTTTCGTGGAAGATGAAGCCGGAGGCTGGAAAAAAGGCTCAAATGCAGACAGCGTATCGGCTGGTGCTGAAAGAAGCAGGATCGGGCGGGGACCCTGTTTTTGATTCCGGAAAAGTGGAATCCGATGCGTGCGTGTTGGTCGATCTGCTAAAAACCGATTTAGAACCGCGTACGGATTATGTCTGGACGGTTCAGCTTTGGGACGAAAGCGGAACAGCAGGCAAGATTTCGGAACCTGCTCCGTTCGATACCGGCTATTTTTCTCAGGAGGAATGGACCCAAGACGGTGCGATGTGGATCGATTCGGTTTGGCCGGTCCGTTCAAACGAAGCCACGGAACTGTGGACGAAAGTTGCGCTTGCGAATGTCGCCGAAGCCGTTGAAATGATCGGTTACAAGGATCGGGTCGATCCGAAGGATATCCAGAAGTATAAGGACGGAAAAAAGCGACAGTTGGATGAGCAGGTCTGGCCGGGCAATCTATTCCGGAAAGAATTTGATGCATCAAAGGTGGTGAAAGCCCGTCTGTATATCTGCGGACTCGGTTTTTATCGCGCCTATTTGAATGGCGATCGGATCGGTGCCCGCGATTTGAGTCCGAGCGACAGTAATATTCGGGTCAATACCTATTACAACATTTACGATGTGACGAAACAGCTGCTCGACGGCCAAAACTGTCTGGGCGTTGAGGTGGTCAACGGACGCTGGCGGTCGTGGCCTGGAATCACCACTGAGAATTTTCACGGGCAGCCGTTTATGATGGCCCGTCTGGAAATGACGGATGCGAATGGCCAGGTGAAAACGGTTGTGAGTGATGAAAGCTGGAAGACCGGCGAGCACGGAATCATCAAGAGCAGTTTCTGGATTGGAGAAGTGTTCGATGCGAATGTGCATCCCGCGGGCTGGAGCAACGTGGGCTTTGATGATTCCGGTTGGAAACCCGCCCGCAAGGCGAAGTTTAAACACACACTTGGCGTCTTGGAGCGCGACCCGATGCCGGCGGAAAAATGTGTTACAACTCACGAGCCGGTTAAGGTGACGGAGCCGATGCCGAAGGTGTATGTGTATGATTTCGGCAAACAGATCGTCGGGCGAAGCAAAATTACGTTCCGTGGTCTGAAAAAGGGTCAGAAGATCGCCATACGCTATTCGGAGGTGTTGCCGGGAGATCTGTCGAGGGATGTTGCATTTGCCCTTGGCTACTATCCGAGTTTCGATAACACGAAACAGATTCCGGGGATGCTTCAGTTTAAGCGGCGCGGTTCGGTTTCGATGGATGTTCGTCTACCTAGTACGGACTCGAATGGAAAAAAAGGATGGGTCGCAGGGTACCAGATTGCCGGCGGTGCGCTTTACACCGATATGTTTGTTTCGGCGGGAAAGCCGGTCGAAGTGTTTGAGCCGAACTTCACCTATGTCGGATTTCGGTATTTTGAAATTTTGGGGCTCGAGGAGGCACCGAAAGCAGGGGATGTGCTCGCAACGAGCATCCGGACGGATCTTGAGGTTCTCGGCACGCTGACCACCTCGAGTGAAAAGTTGAATCGAGTGCTCAAGGGAACGCAGATGTCGCTCCTGATGAATAACCATTCTCAGTATCAGGACAACCCCGGTGGAGAGCGCAATGCGTTTCTCTGTAATGAAGGGTTTAATGTCGAGAACAGCACGTTCTGGGTGAATTTTCATCCGCAGCTGACGAAGGTTCTGAACAACGTGATCCATTTATACGAGCATTACGATTATTATCCCAGCATCCACTCGGGGATGCGCCATATAGACTGGTTCGAAAAGCGCTATTTCCATTTTTCAAGTTCGAATTCCTATCCGAACCTTGCCGGAGGAATGATCAGCTTTTATAACGACCAGAGGCTTGGTAAAGAAATGGCGATGCTGTTGAAAGGGTGGATCACGGATCTTTGTGAAAGAGGCTACTGGGCTCACGATCTGTTTAAAGGGTCTGGCGCGCACCAATCCGGTGAATCCTTACGGATTTATCCGAAAAATCGAATGACACGCTCTGCCGGCAGCACGATAGGACGTCCCTATTTCAAAGCTGCCATTCTGATGGCCTCCGGACATAAATCCGCCGACATCCTTGAGGAACTGGGCTATGATGAAGATGCGGATGAGATTCGCGATGTGCTGGCCCGGTTTAATGAACGCCTGCTGGAGAAGGAGATCGTAAAGGTGCAGGGCAAAGAGATGCCGCTCGATATTTTTGATCCGGAAACCGGGCTGTGGGATCCGACAGCGTTTACGCGGATGGGGGCAGATAACTTGACGGTGATGGGGCGGTTGGAGCCGCGTAAGCCGGATGAAGAACTGATCCGAACGATGGCCGATGAAATGGATGAGCTCGGCTATATCACGACCGGAATGAAAACCAGTTACGAGTTGCTCAGTACGGTTTCACAGGGCGGATATGTCGATGTGGCGGCCAAGGTCCTAATGCGGGAAGAGTATCCGGGTGTGCTCTTTTCGGTCGGACTGACCGGAGCCGGTGTTACGGAAGGGTGGACCGGTGAGCACTCCCTGACACAGGTGGAAGGATTGTGCGCGGTGGGTCGCTGGTTCTATTCTGATTTGGTCGGGATTAAGCCCTCGCTTGCCCAGCCCGCGTTCCGACGCTTCGAACTTAAACCGCATATGCCGAGCCAATTGAGTTCGTTTGATTTTACGTTCGATTCTCCACGTGGAGACATTGAAAGTCGCTGGCACGAAACAGATGGACAAGTGAGTTGGCGGATTGTGGTGCCGCCCAACGCCGTCGCGGAAGTCTATGTTCCGGCGAAAGAGAAAATGCCGGAGCAGCAGGGCGTGACATTCCTGCGCACGGACGCGGATCGACTGGTCTACGAAGTCGGTTCGGGCGAGTATACCCTTACGTTCTTGAAACGATGAAACATATAACCTGGTTAGATGCTCGCGACCTCACAGAGGTTATTAAGGAGAAGATGATGCAGATGAAGACTGGGCTATTGTGGGCTTGTTTAGGGGCTTCGCTTGTTCAGGCGCCGTTGAATGCGGCGGAAATCTGTGCGGAGCAGCCGAACGTGGTAATGATCCTGGTGGATGACATGGGCTATTCGGATATCGGCTGTTACGGTGGCGAAATCGATACGCCGAATCTCGATCGTCTGGCGGAACAGGGGATTCGTTTCACACAGTTCCATAATACGGCCAAATGCTTTCCGTCCCGGGCAACGCTACTGACCGGATTATATGCGCAGGATTGCGGGATGTCGCATGGATACGAGCGTTTCACCCATGGGGTCACCTTGGGCGAAGTGCTGAAAGGCGCGGGCTACCGGACGCTGGCATCAGGGAAACACCATTCGCGGGAATCCCTTTTTGATCGTGGTTTTGACCGTTACTTCGGATTGTTGGATGGAACGAACAGTCATTTTAATCCGGGGCATCCGCGTGCGGGCGAACCGAAACCGGCGCAGAAATTGCCGGGACGGCGGAGCTGGGCGCTGGATGGAGAGGTCATGAAACCTTATACGCCGCCGGAGAAGCATTTCTATTCGACGGATGCGTACACAGAGCGTGCGTTGGATTATCTTGAGCAGTATAAGGGGGAGGATAAACCGTTCTTTCTTTATTTGGCCTATACGGCGCCGCACGATCCGCTTCAGGCGTGGCCGGAAGACATCGCAAAATATGCCGACACCTATCAGGTGGGCTATGAAGCCATTCGCACGGCGCGGATTGCGAAACTGAGGGCCTTAGGGCTCGTGGATGAAGATACTGCGGTGTCCGATCCCGTTCATAAGAGTTGGGACCAGTTGAGCGCCGATCAGCAGGCTGTTCAGGCCCGTAAAATGGCGGTGCATGCGGCCATGGTTGACCGAGTGGATCAGAAGGTCGGCGAGCTGGTTGCCAAACTGGAAGCGTTGGGCGAGCTGGAGAATACGCTGATTCTGTTTGCCTCAGATAACGGCTGTTCGGCAGAAATGGCCGAGTATAATATTCACAAAAAGGGAAAGCGGGCAGGGGATGGGCTTCCGCTGGAAATGATTGGAGGAGTCGAGTACTGGGCGTCGCTTGGCGGGGATTGGGCGAATGTGTCGAATACACCGTTCCGCAAAACAAAAAGCAGCAGTTATGAAGGCGGCATCTGCACGCCTTTTATCGCGTATTGGCCGAAGGGGATTGCCAAGCCGGGCACGATTAATCGCGCATTTACCGGTCATTTTATTGATGTGATGGCGACGCTGGTCGAGCTGACGGGCGCGGAATATCCAACGGAATTCAAGGGGGCACACGTTCCACCCATGGCGGGTGAGAGTTTTCTGCCGCAGCTAAAAGGCGATTTGACATCCCCCAGAAAGAGTGAGCTGTATTGGCAGTGGGCGAATGGCCGTGCGCTGCGCCAGGGAAAATGGAAAGCCGTGACCCAAGGAAATCAATGGGCCTTGTTCGATATGTCGATCGATATGAATGAGACGGTGGATCTCGCCAAACAATATCCCGAAAAGCTAGACAGCATGAAGCAGCAGTGGACGCGATGGTACGAGTCAACTTCGGCGCCGAAGCTGGATGCAAAAAAGTGAGCGATTAACATGAAGATGAAGATGAGAACTTTACTAAAAACCGTAGCCGTGATGGCGCTTGCCTGCAGCGTGCAGGCCGCAGAACAAACGAAGCCGAATATCATCTATATTCTGGCCGACGACTGGGGGCTGGGTGATGTGAAAACCTATGGCGGAGACCGTTGTAAGATCGACACCCCGCACATGGATCAGCTGGCTGCCAAGGGCATGAAGTTTACCGATGCCCACACGACCTCGTCTGTGTGTACACCCAGTCGCTACAGTGTGATGACGGGGCGCTATAATTTTCGTGGGCCCTACGGGGTTGTGAATGGCTACAAGCCTGCAAAGATCAAGCCGGGACGTGAAACGGTTGCTTCCATGTTAAAGCAGAACGGATACGCCACCGGAATGGTCGGCAAGTGGCATATTGGAATGAATTTGCCGACGACGGACGGAGAGCCACCACGCGGAACGGCAGATAAGAAAGCAGGGACGGTTGATACGAATATTGATTGGAATGGCACGATCACCGGAGGACCCTACGATGTGGGCTTTGAGTATTACTCTGGAATAAACGGATCGCTGGATATGCCCCCTTACGTCTGGATCGAGAACAACCGCTTTACGGAACCGGGTACGAAACCGAATGATATGTGCCGTACGGGGCCGCAGGGTGAAAGCTTTGAGTTTACAGACGTACTAGCTAAGATCACCAGAAAATCTGTTGCCTGGATACAGCAGCAGGCCAAATCGGAGAAGCCGTTCTTTCTCTATATGGCGCTGGCCAGCCCTCATACGCCACTGGTGACTTCAGCTCAATTCAAGGGTAAAAGTAAGGTCGGGCCGTATGGCGATCTTGTCATGGAAACCGATTGGTCTGTGGGTGAGGTGATCAAAGCCGTTGAACAGGCAGGGATTGCGGATAACACGCTGATTATTGTCACGGCCGACAACGGATGCAGCCCGGCCGCGACCATGGGGCTTAAGGACAAGACAAAAATCCAGTTCCGGATGGATCAACCGGTGGAAGAGAATCCCGAAGCCCATTACCCCAGCGATATCTATCGCGGGTATAAAGCAGACATTTACGAGGGCGGACACCGCGTTCCGTTTATCGTGCGCTGGGACGGAACGGTTCAGCCGAGTGCCGTTACAGATCAGACCGTTAGCCTGGTCGACTTATATGCTACCTGCGCAGAGATTGTCGGAGCAGAAACCCCGGATAATCAGGCAGAAGATTCGGTGAGTATGTTGCCGATTCTCAACGGCACGGCGACAGGGCCTGTTCGTGAAGCCGTCATGCATCACTCTTACAATGGAGTTTTTGCGGTCCGAAAAGGGAAGTGGAAGCTGATTTTTGGGCCGGGTTCAGGCGGTTGGAGTAACCCGGGACCGCCCTCAACGAGAGTTGTTAAGGGTAAAACCTTTATCGATCCTGCTAAGCTTCAGGAAGACGAATGGATGCAGCTTTTTGATCTGGAGGCGGATCCGTCTGAGTTGAACAACCTGTACGGCAAATATCCGGAAGTGGAGAAGAGCCTGACGGAGCTTGCGCATAAGCTTATCGATGACGGTCGTTCGACCCCGGGCGCGAAGCAGGAAAATGAAATGGAAAGAAGTTTGGTGCCTCGTTGGGTCACTCGATACAAAGAGCAGAATAATAACTAGTTACTTCAGAGGTGCCCTGAATGCAGACGATTGTCGTATGCGCGCCAAAGTCTGTTTCTGAAGGATACGAAGAAAAGCGATGACCTTTAAAGGCTACCAGTACGTGAACTGGTATGATAAGAACCGCCCCATACCGTCTGTTTAACCTCAAGGATGATCCCGGTGAAACGAAGGACCTCGCCGCGTCACACCCTGAACGCGTCGCGCGTCTCAAAGCAAAGATCGAAGCCTGGCGACCAGTAGAACGGTAACCGGACGAACTACTAGAAAACGAATACTTATTATTATTCTCGCGGTTCTTACTTGGCGCTACCTCGTCGTGCCGATTGCGATGAATAAG
>CAZWZW010000162.1:0-7261 GCA_964639125.1 uncultured Verrucomicrobiota bacterium | reverse complement strand
ACCGAAGGTCAGCGAGGCCGCTGCCCCTCCACCATAAAAAACCCAGAAGAACCGGGTTTTGGCTGAAAAGTTTGCATTGCCATCCTGAATGGTGCGATCTGTATAGCGATTCGAACCATTCGCTTTCCGCATTGCCATATCGTTAGGACACCTGAATTTTGAAACGAGCGGAGAATTGGTTCGCATTGCCATCCAGCCAGGTCGACCACTTTTTCTTACGGCGAACTCACAGCGGGTTCGCCTTTTTTGTTTTTACACACGTTTCCACCAATAAATGCGGTATTTCCGAGTTCTCCACTTGTGCCTAATCCCCATTGCCTAGTGCCTGTTACTGCTTTTGCAGCAACTTTTCTCCGTTCGTTCTCCATTCTCCGCCGAGTTAAACCCCAGTTATTCACGACAGGACAGCTTCCGCGATGGCAATGTGAACCTGCGTTTCCTACAACCCCAAAACAAACCCCCAGTGCATCCGACAAGGACACCAGTCATGCCTTAAAGCGAACTCTCGTATGGCTTCAGGGCCTTGCCATGTTCAGACTGATTGGGAAAATGTTGTTTTGATGATTTCTGCAATCCGGGGAACCTGCTCGCTTGTTGGATTCTGCATGAATTCCGGGACGGGCTGTTCCCATGCATTGGAAAAATTCTCTTCTGGTCTTCCTTGTTCTGGGTATCCTTTTTCCAAGGTTCGGAAAACGGTGAGGCTGCGGATGGCTTGCTGTAGCGGGGCGATTGCGCCGTCGGGAAAGCCGTTTTCCTGAAGAAGGGCGGTCATGGAGAGGTTTCGTTCGGCATCGACTTTAAGTTTGGCCATGCGGGCTTTGGTTTTTTTCGATAGTTGCGGCGGTTCGGGGGTGGGATAGAGCGGCGTGGTCTGGCCGGATTGCTGGAGGAGACCGGAGTCGATGAGCCGCTGGAGAGTTTCGGCGGTTTGGCGGTCGAGCAATTCGATATCGCGGGGGGTATCGAATAGTTCGTTTGCGATGGCTTGGATGCGTTCCTGAATCTGCGCGGGGTTGCCGTCGATGGTGATGACGAGTTTGGTCTGTCCGTTGGCGGTGCGCTCTTCGCAGGAAACTAGGGTTTTGCCCAATTCGTCGGCGAGGCGTTCGGCAAAGGCGGCGGGCTGTTCGGCCTCTGGGATTTTTTTTGGCTGTTTGGATGCCGGTTTTGGCGTTTCCATGAGCTGTTCGAGGCGCTCGAAGAACTTTTGTCCGCTGCCTTTCATTTTTACGTCGGCAAAATCGACGGTTCGATCAAGCACCGCATCGGCAAGGCTCTGTTTGTTCGCGAGCGTTTCGATCATTCGGTGCTCGATGGTTTTTTCTGAAACCAGGTTGATGACGGTGACGGGGCGGGTCTGGTGTTTTCGCCAGACGCGGGCGATGCGTTGTTCGAGTTTTGCGGGATTCCACGGGAGGTCGCAGTTGATGACGACGCTGGCGTTTTGGAGGTTCAGCCCGACTCCGCCGGAGTCAGTGCTGAGGAAGACGCGGGCTTCGGGGTCGCTTTTGAAGCGGTTGATTTCGTCACGCCGTTTCTTTTGTGGGACGCTGCCGGTGTGCCACACGAACCCGATTTCCTGATCGTTACAATATTCGCGAATCAAGCTGAGCATTTTGATCCATTCGGAAAAGATGACGACTTTAACGTCGGAGTCCGCCAGCACCTCTTCGAGCAGGCTTTCGATTTCCTTTAGTTTTGGGCAGATTCGGTGCTCCTGATCCAGAATGTAGGGTGTGTCGCACACCATCCGCATCATCCCCAGCTCCAGTTGAATTTGGTCGAGCTCTTCTTTGCGGAGTGGGCGGCT
Organism: uncultured Verrucomicrobiota bacterium; assembly: GCA_964639125.1. Classification (GTDB taxonomy): domain Bacteria; phylum Verrucomicrobiota; class Kiritimatiellia; order Kiritimatiellales; family Pontiellaceae; genus Pontiella. The sequence goes on along the minus strand of CAZWZW010000162.1, from coordinate 5,448 downwards.
TTTAAGTTTTTCAAGAAGCATGCTGACGATCCATTCATGTTGTTTGTAAAACTCCATTTGAATGGGACTCATCGGAACGAAGAGCGTTCGGTCGGTGCGATCTGGCAACTCTTTTTCCACATCGGCTTTGCGGCGACGCACCATCAGGGGCTTCACGCGTTCGTGCAAACGGTCGAGGTTTTTATATTCCTCCGGGCGTCCGCGTTCGTCGAATGTGTAGTATTCGCGGTTGAAGCGAAAAAGCGACCCCAGGCGGGCGGGGTCGATGAAGTTGACGATGGAGTAGAGGTCGTCGATGCGGTTTTCAATCGGGGTTCCGGTTAGAACGAACGCATAGCGGCTCTGGAGTTTTTTAATGGCCTGCGCGGTTTTTGTGCTCCAGTTTTTGATGCGCTGGGCTTCGTCGAGAATGATGATATCCGGCTTCATGCGGTCGTTGATTTCGCCGAAGTCGCGCATGACTTGTTCGTAGTTTACGAGGGTGAAGAAGGGGCCGTTTTCATAAATGCGCCACCGCTTTTCCGGGATGCCGAAAACAATCTGGTTCCCAAGGTCTGTAAATTTGGCAATCTGCTCTTCCCATTCCGACTTGAGCGATGCAGGCGAAACGACCAGTACGCGGCGGGCTTTCCCCATCCGGTGCAACAGCGCACACGCGGCCACCGCCTGAATCGTTTTTCCCAGTCCCATTTCGTCCGCGAGCAGGGCGCGCTCGGTAAAGGCCAGGTGCAACATCCCGTCGCGTTGATAGGGATAGAGCGGCAGTTTTGTTTCACTCACCGGATAGTCGCCGGAAACCACCTTCGCCTCATAGTCCCGCCGAAGCAGTGTCCGTTCCGTCTCCCGTTTCCGTGATTCCAGCCAGGGAGCCACTTCTTGCGAAATGCGCAGTTTCGACGAGCGCGATTTCTTTGCCCGTTCCAGAAACAGCTCCGGTTCTTCAATCAGACCATCGAAGGAAACGACCTCCTTTAAAACCGAAGGAAGTTGAGTCCAGTTTCGTTCAATCCATAAGTCATCTCTGCGAGGCACAACGTCAATCCGGGCAGACCCGTTTTCCAATGCCTCGTTGAATGCTTTTCGTCCGGCTTTCTGCAGGTGCATCAGAACGGCTTCGACATGCTTGTCGGTGCCCAGTCCGTTGATCTGAAAGTCGACGGTGTCCGATGCAAAAACGCGGGTTTTCAGGTCACGGATTTCAACGGTGTATTCTTCGCCGCTTTTCGATTTGACCCGGAAGTTGGAAAAGACGGGATGTTTAGGGTCGATATTTTCAATGGAAAGCGGCGGCTCTTCCATCGCCCGGAGGCGGCGGCGGTTGACCTCGTGTTCATCCGTCGTGTTCCAGTTGGTGACTAGCGGCAGGCTCTGTTTCAGTTCTTCTGTCGGGTTCAGTTTTTTCTTTGTTTTCCGTTTCTTCATCCGTCTTGTCCTTTAAATCAGCGCCACTTCAGCCATAGCGCTTACGAAATCGGATCATAGCAATAATGCTTCTGGCGATGGAAGTTTATATCCAAGAGCCTCGTATCCCTTGATTCGGCGTTCAAACATACGACCAAGAGCCGGGATGCCTTGATCAACATAGTCGTAGACGCGAACTTCGCTCTTGTCGTCATGCAATCGGTGTAGCCGTCCTGCATATTGGGAGAGGATTCCCCTCCACGAGACCGGCATGGCGAGGAACAGCGTATCCAGTCGAGGATCGTCGAAACCTTCTCCGAGATAGCGCCCTGTAGCCAGAATGACATGAGGCTCGTCTTTCCAGTCGGCGAGTTTTTCCATGATTACTTTCAGACGTTTTTTCCCGAGGCCTCCTTTGAGAACAACAAGTCGTCCAATTTGGGGTTCCAGTAATTTGAAAAGGATCTCGAGGTGTTGTGTTCGTTCGGTCAAAACCAGAGGACTTCGGCCAGACTCATATTCGGCAATGACATCTTTCGCAATCCGCAGGTTCCGGTCATTGGAAGCCATGAGTCTTCTGTAAATTTCAGAAATGGCCACATCTTCACCGTCATCGAAAACGAGGCCATCGCAATTGCGCACAATGACTTTATGATCGAACGGTCTTTGCATGGCGTGTTTTTTCTCGTGTCCTCTGTAGCGCACCGCTCCGCACTGCATGAAGACTATTGGATGGTGTCCATCGCGGCGTGTTACTGTGGCAGACAGTCCCGTGATATATTTTGCCGAACAGCCCCGCAATACGTCTTCAAAACTTTTGGCTGAAATATGATGACATTCATCGATGATCACATATCCATACCTTGCAACAAGGTCATCGACTACGCCTTTCTTATTCAAGCTCTGGATGACGCCGACATCGATTTGTCCGGAAATCTTACGTTTACCTCCACCGATTTGCCCGATCTCTTTCGGGGTGATTTCCAGAAACGTCGAAAGTCGTTCAACCCATTGTTCCATTAATTGCCGTCGATGCACCAAGATGAGTACGTTGGTTTTCCGTTGCGCAATGAGCCATGACGCCAGCACGGTTTTTCCAAAGGCTGTCGGTGCGGAGAGGATACCGATGTCGTGTTTGAGCAAGGTTTTACCCGCAAGCAATTGCTCATCTCTCAATTTGCCATGAAAGGATACATCAAGTGCTTTGCCTTCATTTCGTTTATCGGAAATTTCGACTGGGATGGAGAGCGATTTCAATAGGCCAACCAGACCGTCAAAGCAACCACGGGGAAGACCGATATGTTCGGAATACTCTTCGGCACAGGCTATGATCCGTGGCTTGTCAAATACAGGCATGCGCATGGCTTGTGCCTTGTAGAATTCTGGATTACGAAAAGCGGCCAGTCTCAAAATCGCATTCCGTAATGAGGGAGACAACCCTTCTTTGGAGATGTAAACCTGATTTGCCCTCACGATCTCTATCGTGCCGGGATGCTCACCAGTGATCCTGTCGGTTGTTTTTCGCGAGGGTGATAATAGCCACGGTGCACTATCGTCCTCTTCTGGCGCAGTCCGTACCCCGAGAATCAGATCATCTTGCTCCGCTTCTTTGACCAGTTCAGCAATCCGCTCCTTATGTATTCTAAGAATGCTGGAAAGAAAATTCCACTGGTCGGGATATGGCGCAAAGGTTCGATCAACAAACTCGCTGTTCCCATTAGCCCTTGCCGGTTTTTGTAGTGGGAGTGCGATCAGGTTTCCAAAACCGCCAGACGGCATCCGGTCTTGATTGGGAAAGAACCGGTCGTAGGAATCGAATCCCAACTCCGGTCGGCAGTTCATCGTCGTGGTTAGGATGAATGATCCCAGTTTTCGAGCAAGCCTCGCTAGAACCGGCTCATCAAAGAATATCCAGACATGTCCACCATTACCTGACCTTGACCGCTCAAGATATGCGGGAATACCCAAACTATCGCATGTATCCAGAAACGCCGACGCATCATGTTGCCATTCGGCTTTGTCGAAATCGACAGCTAGGAATGAACAGGTTTCGTCCATCCGTAATGGATAGATGCCCATCAGAAATGGTTTTCCTTTTTGATCCTTGCCGGAAAGGTGCTGGCGGATTATGGAATCCGTAACGGGGATAAATTCTCTGTATTCGCATTTTGCGCATTTGATTTTCGGTTTGAGGCAGATCCCGGGCCGCCATTCATTCCTGCAGGCAGGCTGATATCCACTTCGTCCACTTTTTCGGCTTTCAAACCGAAGCGGGAAAACATCATCCCTCCCTGCAAAGAGTTTGCGGAAGAGTTGGATTTTTTCAGGTTCCGCTGACCGGGCATTAACGGATCCTTCCGCCATTGGTGTTGCCTTCGGCTCAATGTTGGTCTGTATTTGTCGGATTTTGGCAACAATCTCTCTTCGCCGAGTATCCAGAGAGTCCAGTTCCTCGCGGAGTTGCTGAAGCTTGTGGGTTGAATCAGGCATCGGTCTCTACAGTTCCAGAACCCGTCTCAGCTTTTCTGTGGATTGCTTGTGTTTTTGGGATTCCATATTGTGGATGTTCTTAAGTTTCCATTGTAGCGCTGGCAATCGCTCGAGGTGTTCAATGGGTATACGATCCCATTCGGGCTTGCCTGTTTTGATCGAAAGCAGAAACAGTCTTTCGTTTTCCGTTAGATTCTCTTTCAGCTCACGAACAAGGCGGGTTCGTGTTTCCGCTAATGTGCCGATGGTTATCGGTTCCCGGGTCATTCCTGCAAACTGCATGGCATACAGATTTTCAAGTGGTTGGTAGTTGGGGGAGAGCAATTCCGCAATAGGCCGCGGGTGACCCGCAAGATATATTGTGCAGGTCGTACGGATTTCATCGCTAAGTCCAAAGTGTTCAAGCATCAGGTGGACATCGAACAGGTCCCGTGGATGCTGACGGTCCAGTGCCGCTGCGATTTTCCCGCCATAAAGATCGGCGATAGACAGAACGCGGCACTCCAGAAACAGTTCGAATAGATCCTGGGCATCGGGGCAGAGCAGGCATGTTTCCTCGGGGTGCACAGCCCCTCTGAAAACGAAGTTCGGTTCCACTTTGATGGTGGCTGCCGGAGAGCTGACGACCAGCCGCCCGGTCACTCCCGCCACGGGCTGGTTTGTGACGGAACATTCTGGCAGTACCGATTGTATTTTTTTTGAAAGTGACTCAAGAGTCTTCGAGATCTCTTGAAGAGCCTGAGGTCGCGGAATCAGGGGAAGAAAGGCCAAATCAATATCAACGGAGAGGCGGGGCAGGTTCTGCACAAAAAGGTTCATGGCTGTCCCGCCCTTCAGGGCAAAACGGTCGTATTCTTGGATCAAAGGCAAAACGCTGAGCAGTAGCTGCACCTGGTTGGAATAAGCGGGATTAAACATCAGCCACCCCTTCCGTGCGCGGAACAGTGATCAAGAATTCCTGATCCAGTTTGCCCCCCTTGTAGACCACTCGCTTTCCACTTCCCAAATCCACCTTCTCTGCATCCACATATTTAAACCATGGATGACCGCAATCTCTGGCCATCCATAAAAACAGGCGTTTTACCCGAACAGACCGGCAATTCTGTAAGAGTTTCTGGCTCTCCTTGGGGCGAAGTGTGCTCAGCCCCTCAAATACAGTTCGGGCATGATCAAAATCAGAATTGTCTTTTATGCCATGGATCATTTCGAACGCAGCCAGTTCCGGCGGGGACATTTCTATTTCAAAACTCTTATGCGGCACAGAGCTCATCGGGAATTGTACTGCATTGTTGAAAAGGGATATCGAGCGGAGTTTGATCTGAACGCCCCAATCTGCTTCACGGAACCATACGGGAAGTGGTTTGGTATTTGCGCTGAATAGCTGGATTGATTGATCTGCATCCAAAGAAAGAAAATGCCCCATACCCTTGAGTCGGAGGGAACTCAGCCCCCCAACATGAACTTTCAATCCAAGCTGGGACTGCAACGCATATAATCCACCCTGCCAATCGACATCGTCACCGTATCGTATATAGGCACCTTGTCCGATGCGTTCAA
>CAZWZW010000161.1:0-7274 GCA_964639125.1 uncultured Verrucomicrobiota bacterium | reverse complement strand
AGAACCCCCGCGCCCGTCGCACCCGCGCTCGCCCCCGCTCCTTCGATCCTATCGGCTTGCCCGGCATCACCGGGTTCGGCATCCGCACCTTCCACATGGCTGTCGAGCAGCTCGCTGAAGCTTCCCGTGGGCTCCTCTTCCGTACCGTATGATTTTTTCTGCGGGTTTTCAGCAGGAGCAGCAATATTCAAAGCAGTTCCAACCTGACTCATTATGCACCATCCTTGTCATCCGCAAGGCGGCGCATAGCATCGGACCATTCCGCCACGTGCTCGCTGCCATCCGTCGAAGAGGAAACGGCCTCGTTCATAACTGCAGCCATGGCGCGTGAGTCCATCTGGCTCAAAATCAACGCCACCCGTTCACTTTCCATGTGTTTCAGCGATTGCGCCGCAGAACTTGGATCCATTTTTGAATAGACGGCGGCCAGCTTCTTGAAGTTTTTAAGCTCGCCCTCCTCCACTTTAACCAACCGGCCATCGAGATCATCGGTGAGCATATTTACTTCCTGACGAAGCTTAAGATAGGTGGCATAAAGTTCCTGGAGATTCTTTTCCCGTTTATCGAGACGGAGTTTTGAACTGTTCAGATCTTCATGGGCAACCTGCAACGATTCAACCAACTCATCAATCAGTCCAACCTGGGCGCTGATCACCGGAGTCGACTTTTTCAGCTCACCGGCATCATCTGCAGGTCCTTCCCCATTTTCCAGCATCGCGCGACTGCCCGATGCGGGCCCGGCCTGCATTGAATACGTAAGCATGCCGGACAAAGCGGCAATCACGACACAAAGGACTAAACACACAATTTTCATACGTTCCTCACTTGTCGGGACCAACGTCCGACCGCTAATTCATCCATATGCTTCTGCGCTTCGACTTGAACGCCTTGCGCCCATTCGTCCTGTTCACGCTCCCGCAGATTTTCGAGTACTTTTCGGCGAGTCATTTCCTGGCGAAGGGAATCGCGAAGGTCTTCGATTTTCTCCGTGGACAGACGGATTGACTCCTTCAACCCCTCCAGCTCGCGCTGTATGGCATCGATCCCGCGAAGATAGATTGCATATTCGGAGCGTTTAACCACGCCCTTCATCTCTTCGAGCACAGCCACCTGCTGCCCCCGAATACTTAAGGTTTTCTGCATTTCGCGCTTGGCCATCGTTTGTTCCTTCATCGCCGTATACAACGCATGCTCCGCCGCCTGCTCGCGGGCCTTATGAACATCCAGCAAATATTGAAATGAAAAGGTGAACTTCCTCACACCAGAGCCTCCTTAAGCGTCCCCAGCATGGAACCAAAATCTTCGCGCTCGTCCGGCTTCTGCTGCAGGAAGGAAGTGATGCCCTCGATGCGCTGAAGCGACTCGTCGATCTGCGGATTGCTACCCTGAACATAGGCCCCCACATTCACCAAATCCTGCGCCTTTTGATAAACCGCCAGCAGAGATCGCAGCCGGGATGCCAGTTCCTTGTGATCCCCCTGGGCAATATCGCTCATCAGTCGGCTAAGGCTCACGGGAATATCGATGGCGGGATAGTGGTTCATCGAAGCAATTTTTCGCGACAGAACGATATGTCCATCTAAAATTCCCCGCACGGTATCCCCCACCGGATCGTTCATATCGTCCGACTCCACCAGCACGGTATAGAATGCCGTGATGGTCCCCTTGTCGGAGGCGCCGGCTCGCTCAAGAAGCTGCGGAAGAAGACTGAATACGCTCGGCGGATAACCGCGGGTGGTCGGCGGCTCACCGACGGCCAGCCCGATTTCGCGCTGCGCCATGGCGTAGCGGGTCACCGAATCCATCATCAACATGACGTCCTCGCCCTGATCGCGGAAATATTCAGCAATCGTCATGGCGGTCGAGGCCCCCTTCAGCCGGCTTACCGGCGATTGATCGGATGTAACGGCAACCACAACCGAACGCCGCAAACCTTCTTCTCCGAGGTTCTTTTCAATAAATTCCTTCACCTCGCGACCCCGTTCACCAATAAGTGCAATCACGTTTACACCCGACTTCGCATTGCGAGCCAGACTCCCAAGCAATACGCTTTTTCCAACTCCACTTCCGGCAAAAATACCGACACGCTGTCCCTTTGCCAGCGTAAGAATTCCATCGATGGCCCGCACACCGGTCTCAAATACGGAGGTCAGCGGTTTGCGCGACATGGCCAAAGGTGCTTCGCGTTCAATATCCACCTGCTTCAATCCATGCAGTTCGGGCCCGTCATCAATCGGCCGCCCCATAAAATCCACCACGCGCCCGAGCATTTCGCGGCCCACGGACACCTTCATGCGCCCGCCCGGAATTACACGCGCACCGGGATGTACACGGCCCAGCCGCTCAACCGGCATCGAAATCACATAACGATCGTGAAAACCGACCACTTCACAGGGAATCCGCCGCTCATTCTCACTATAAAGGGGTTCAATCCAAACCAAGTCGCCAATCGAGGCATGCGGCCCCACGGATTTTACCGTTAGACCCGCAACTTCCACGACGCGCCCTTCGGAGCGCGCCAGTGTCGACACTTCCAGACCATCGAACAGCTCATCAAAGTTCATCAGGTTCCGGGGCTTTTCTACCACTTCGTTCATGTAGGGTTTCCTTTAACAGCTTTAGTCGCTCATTCAGGCGAGCATCAAAAATTCCATTGCGGCTTTCCACGATCACATCGCCAGCCACGAGGTTGGGATCTTCAGCAAATTTTACCGTGCTTCCCACGCCAAGATGGTCGCCGCTTGAAATATCTTCACCAAAAAGTTTCCAGTCGCTGGAGCTGAGACGCACCATCGCGCCTTGCAGGTCCGAAATCGGTTCAAGCGTCTTCACGATCAGGTTGCGTAGCATTTCGCGGTCGGGCAGTTCGTGGCGCACAATAACCTCCGACAGGCGAATGGAGAGATCCACCACGTTCGCCTGGATATCCTTGCGCAGGGAGTTGATCATGTTGTCGAAACCAGCCATGGAGTCCGAGAGAACGGAATCAAAATGCGCACGCTCCTGTTCCAGTCTTTTCTCAAGCTCCCGTTCCAGTTGCTGCCGGTATTCAGCTTCAAGCTCGGCACGCAGTTCATTTTCCAGTTGCTGAGCGTCATACGTCGACAGGCTGTGTTCCGCCTGCTCGTATCCGGCACGGTCCAATGAAGAAGGAACAAAGGCGAGAACGTTCGAATCAATTACAAGAGAACTAGACATATTCTTCCTCCGTTGCGCTAATTTTAATTTCACCCTGTTCGGCCAGATTCCGGACCACCAAAACAACCGCCTTCTGGTTTTGAACAACTTCCGAGAACGGAACCTTGCCCGTAAATTCCATTTCTTCGAGCAGACCTTCCGCCGCACGTTTCGACATATTGCTGAAGAAGCGGTCCTTGACCTCTTCGGTCGCCTTTCTCAAGGCCACCGAAAGAACGCCGTTGTCGAGCTCCTGCATGATGCGGCGAACCGCGGCATCTTCGAGTCGGGCAATGTCTTCGAACACAAACATCTGGTCACGTACACGGTCGGCCAGTTCAGGATTCTGTTTGGCTAGCTCGTCAATCATGGCCTCCGCGGTATCCTTTGGAGAACGCTGCATGATCGATACAACTGCTCCCAGGCGTTCATCGTCGTCCTGCTTCCGCTTGGAAGTGGATGGGAGTCGGGCAACAAGATGTTTCTCGATCTGATCGATCACACGGTCTGCGGGCAACTCAGCGGTCGCCATTTGAACCACCACTTTGCGGCGCTTGTCTTCATCCAGCAATGCCAGCGTATCCGATGAGAGTTGCGAGGGGATAAAACGGAGTACGAGCGACGCCACACTGGAGGATTCTGCGGCGAGCATTCGTGAAATTTCTTCGGGGCGACGGGATGCCAACGCACCAAAACGATTCCCGGCCACCTGACCCAGTTCGAGCATTGAAGCGGCCTGCTGTTCGCCAACCACCTTGCTGAGCAATCCAACCGCCAGACTGTCGCCTCCTTGTATGGCATCACCATAGATTTGAAGCTCCTGCAAACTATCAGAAATCGCGTGTTGCATCATGGGGCCCGGAACAATGCCAAGACTGCGGATACTTTCTGCCGCCTTGGTCATGATCACCGGATCAAGCTCCTTCATCACCTGCGCCGCTACATCTGGATCAAGACTTGCCAAAACAACCGCCACCCGCTTTTCGGGCTCCATTTTCTGAGAAACCAATGCTTGTTGTGCCATTCCAAATACTCCCTAACCGTTCCATTCCGCTGCACTGGTAATCCAAGCCGCAACGGTCTTTGGATTGTCCTTTGCCAATTGATTGACCATGTCCAACTGCTCCTGCAGATCCATGGGCTTTTCTTTCATGATTCGTTCTTCTTGTTCCTGTTCACGGGCTTCGTTGATCGGAATGTCGATGGAGGGATTATTGGCCACCAGCGAGGCCTTGACCTTACGGCTGGCACCAAACACGGCACACAGGGCCACCAATCCCCCCATGCCCTTGAAAATGGAATCGTAGCTAATGGGAAGCTGTTCCCACCATGCCGGCTTGGCGGGCTGTTGCGGAGCAACGAAGGGCAATTCGGTTACATGAATGGTATCGGAACGCGATACGTTGACGCCCAACGCATTGGATACCAGATCGGAAATCGCCTTGATGGCGGCTTCGTCGCGCGGGGTTTCGCCCTGAGCAAGACACACGGCCACCGTAAGATTTTCGATACGATTGCCCTTTTGCCGGATCACGCTGACATCCGACGGTACCACATATTCCGTGGTAATTTCTTCAGACTTGTCTTTTCCAGCGCCGGAATTAACCGTCATATTCTCAGGGCTTCCCACCGAAACGTTGGCCACAACGCCTGCGGGACCGCCGGACTTCCCTCCGGTAGATTTGTCTTCCGTAACAATTCGCTCGGACGTTGCAACCCGCCCATCGGCCACAAACGTTTCCTGCCGCTTTTCAACATCGCTGAAGTCGATAGAGACATTCACCCGGACAATCGAATTACCCACACCCAGCGCCCGATCCAATATGGACTGGGCTTTTTCGACGAGTCGTTGTTCGGTGCGCTCCTGCACATCAAGCTGCTCGGAGCTATGTTCCATGGAATTGTCGGCACTATGCAAACGCGTTAACAAGTTGCCGGCCTGATCGGTGACGGTCACCTGCGATGGATCCAGATTCTGGACCGAGCTGGCTACGATGTGAACAATACTCTGCACCTGTGCATCGCCGATGGAAATGGCCCCTGCAAGATTAAGCAGGATCGACGCCTGCGCCTTTCGGTCTTCGTCCGTCGCAAAAAGGGTTTCCTTTGGAAGCACCAGCATAACGCGGGCAGAGCGAACGCCCTGCATCGAAGAGATGGTGCGCTCCAGTTCCCCTTGTAATGCGCGCTGATAGTTAACCTTCTGGGCAAAATCAGTCAGACCAAACTTGGGCTGTTCAAACAACTCGAACCCGGTAGAGGAATCCTGGGGCAACCCTTCCGATGCAAGCATCAGGCGGGCGGTGTAGAGCTTGGAAGCCGGCACCGAGATGGACAAGCCGGACTGACCCAGTTTGACCGGAATCTTGGCGTCTTCGAGTTTCTCCCGCATTTGAGAGGAATCGGCCAGCGTAAGGTTGCTATAGAGCACCCTGTAATCAGGCCGCGTACTCCAGTAGAGCAATCCACTCACTGCCCCAAGCACAGCCATGAGCGACAAAATAACATTAACCCGTTGCGATGCGCCAAACTGTTTCCAGATTTCGCGCACCTGTTTCGACAACATATTCAAAGAATCAAGCATGGTTCAGCACTCTCCCTACGGCTGCATTTTTATAAGTTCTTGATACGCGTCCATCAGACGATTGCGTACGCCAAGCATTAAATCGAAAGCCACTCCGGCCTCTTGAACCTTGACGGCCACCTGATGCACATCGGTCACTTTTCCCGTGACGACATCAGCGATGGATTCGTTGGCCCCTTTTTGCAGGCCATCCACCCGCTCCACAAGGTCGGTCAGCAGGCTCCCAAAGTCCTGCTTCCCCGGCGCTGCAACGGGTGCACGGCCCGCACTTTGGGCCTGATCCAGCTGAGATAAGCCAGGGTTGTTCAGTGATAATCCAGAAACGTCCATCATCTATCCTTACTTCTGATTCATAATGCCCAGAGCTTTGGCAGCCATGTTTCTTGAAGCCTTCATTGCGGAAAGGTTGGCCTCGAACGCTCTCGATGCCGTCATCATATCCACCATTTCAGCCACAGAATTCACATTAGGCATTTCGACAAATCCATCTTCACCGGCATCCGGGTGCCCCGGACGGTATACCCGCCGCCCCGGCGATTCATCGGCGACCACATCAAGAACTTCGACACCGCCGAGGTCTCCGTCGCCCATGGCCGAATCCAGGCGTTGACCAAAAACAACATCCTTGCGCTGGAAAACTTTCCCGTCGGCTCCCCGGGTGGTTTGGGCATTTGCCACGTTATTGGCGATCACATCCATGCGGCGACGCTCGGCATCCAAACCAGAGGCGCTAATTTCAATTCCTGGCATTAAGCTGATTTCAGGCATTGGTTTTCCTCGTTACTTTGTTTCCCTAATCGCTTTGCGAAGCGAACTGAACTTCTGAGAGGTCATTTCCGTCGCAAAATTATAAAGCAGTTCATTCTGGGCAATCTCGCCCATCTCTTTCTGAATCGAAACGCTGTTCCCGCGTTCATCGACCCCCGCCTCGGTGTCGATCTGAACCTTGGGATCAACCTGCTGGATACGCCCGTCGACTCCGCTTTTGATGGCTTCGGCAAGTGCATTGCCGAATTTGACATCTTTACGCAGATAGCCTGGCGTGTTGGCGTTGGCCAGGTTGTTGGAGAGAACCTTTTGGCGAAGTGCCGTTGCATCCATCAACTTGGTTAGAATATCGATTGTTTGATTCATGCCTTTCTTGAAGCAAGGCTGGTGCCACTGGAATTGAGGGGAACAGGAGAGTAGTTGCAGGATTGGAGCACTGGAGAACCTGAAAACAAAACTATTTACAACACGACCCTTTCCCTATCTGACTCCCCTCAACGGAAAATCGTATGGTTATCCACCGTCTTGTAAAAATATTCCCACCGCCTACACAAGACAGGAGGATCACCGTCCTCGGTGATTCGAGCTATTCATCGAGACGTCCGCCGCTGCCCAGCCGGCTTGCGCCTATTCCCGGAAAACGGCCCGTTCCATCGCCCCTCAGCCGCCATCCTTCCGCCGCAAAGAAACATAAACCTAGATTCGGGAATGGCCTAGTTTGCTGCAGATGCAAGATTTGCCGAAT
>CAZWZW010000160.1:0-7287 GCA_964639125.1 uncultured Verrucomicrobiota bacterium | reverse complement strand
CAAGCAAAAAGCCGCCCGGAACCGGACGGCTTTTGCATCGCACAATGCGAAGCCTACATGAAGTCGTAGGTTAAACCGGCAATAACCGTGATGTCGTTGTTTACAACACCGGGGCCATCCGGCCGACTGTCGTATTCATCGCGCAATTCAACAAACATGGAGAGTTGGGTGTTGACCTTGCTCTTGAGCCCGGTCACGAGTAATCCGCTGCCATCTTCAATATCTTCCACGTTGGCGCTGTATTCAACATTTAGATAGCAGGATGCGGTTTCGGACAGCTCTCGCACATAATTGGCGGCAGCGCGATATTCTGCAAAATCGCGTTCGTTTATTGCGCTGTTTTCATAGCCATAGTTTATACCGAAGGTGGTATCGAACTTTACGTCCTCCTCTTTGATCAAGTAATAACCAATATTGGGACCCACCTTGAGACGGAGGTAGAGATCCTTCAAGGCATCATGGTAGGCCTCACTGAACACACCGCCAAACATGTTTTTATCGCCGAACTTGTAGCGGTAGTCGGCCTGCCCCCGAAGCTGCCCCTCGGTCTGCGCGCTTTCGGTTTCGCCGTATTCGGCGTAGAGACTGCTGATCAGGTCGCTCTTTTCAGCCAAACGGTCCCCTTTGAGGTTCATGGTGAAGAGCGATTTATCGGTATTCCCATCCTTGAAGGTCGCCCCGAGACTGACACTGCTCTTCCATGTGACGTTGGTGTCGGCCAAACCCGCAAGCGGGATTGCAACCAGAGTACTTAACACTATTCCTTTTACCATGTTCATCCTCATGCCTCCTGTTTGTTTAACTGCACCAACTCTAGGAAAAGCGGGATGACTGTTCAACTTTTTATATATCGACAAATCGATGAAAGTTTGGAGCAATTATTTGTTCAATTCACTTGCAATTGGTTGATGAATAAAGATGACTCATTGCTTAAATCGGACCCAGAAGAACAGCCCCTCCCCGCCGAGGCGGAGGCGGCCTTGAAGGGATAATATGGATTTTGATATCAGGCAGGATGAGCCGTTGGCCAGCATTGTGGTGATTACCTACAACCACGAACCGTATATCCGGGATTGCCTCGACAGTCTGCTCATGCAGGACACGGACTTCCCGTATGAAATCTGTCTGGGGGAGGATGAGTCCAAGGATGGCACGCGCGAAATCTGTGTGGAGTATGCGGAAAAGCACCCCGACCGGATCCGGCTGATCCTCCGTTCGCAGGCGGATCCCGGCCGCTCCGTCTATGCCGCTCAGGGGAACTACAACTTTGTTCAAACCTCGCTGGCCTGCCGGGGGCAATACCTTGCAACCTGCGAGGGCGACGATGCATGGACCAACCCGGAAAAACTGCAAAAACAGGTCGACATCATGGAGGCGGATTCCTCGATCGTCCTAGTGCACTCTGACTATGACAAAGTGGATTTGACAACAGGAAATCGAATCAATGGCGCCAACCGGACCCGCGGGATTCAGCACCAGGTTGATCCGAACCCCAACCTGTTTATCTATGACCTGATGCAACTCCACTACCCAATCGCAACCTGTACCGCGCTCGCTCGAGCCGATGCCGTGATGGACATCTATACAAAATACATCGATCTGTTCCAGCAACTACCCATGGGGGATATCCCCAAATGGTGCGAGCTTTCCCGCTATGGCTCATTCCACTATATGGACGAGTCGCTGGCCCTCTACCGGATACTGCGGGAGTCCGCATCCAACACCCAGTCGCCAGCCCGTAAATTTAAATTTGTGAACAAAGCATCCGACCTCGGGTTGATGCTGAGCAAAAGATATGATCTTCCTGTGCAGCAACTCCGCGCCAACAAGATCAAGAACTGCAACCGCTATGCCTTGCTGAGCGGGGATCTCGAAGAGATCTCCCAACTGCGCTCCGACAAAAGCTTCAGGTTTTCCTTTCCCGAATCCATGCTCTATCTGGCCTGCAGAACAGAACCCGCAAGATGGATTGCAAAACAGCTGTTTGTGATGCGATACGAACGCCACAAAAAGGCTAACGTATAATGGCATAATTGATGCATGACTTCTTCTTTCACTGAAAGGCAGGCGATGAACAACCTGATTATCAACTTTACACCGACGGGCATGATTCCCACCAAAGAGATGACCCCGCATGTGCCCATCGAAGCCAATGAAATTATCGAGGATGTACACGAGGCCTGCGAGCTCGGCATTACCATGGCCCACCTCCATGCGCGCGACCCACTAACGGGCAAGCCAACCTATCACTCCGAAATATATGCCCAGATCATTGAGGGTATTCGGAAGTTCGACAAGGAACTTGTCATCTGCGTTTCGCTGAGCGGGCGGGATTTCGGCGAATTTGAAAAGCGCTCGGAACCGCTGGAACTCGACGGCAACCTTAAACCCGATATGGGAAGCCTGACGCTCAGTTCCGTAAACTTCAATCGGCAGGCCTCGGTCAACAGCCCGCAAATGATTCAGGATCTGGCGAGGCGAATGAAGGACTGCGGCATTCAGGCCGAACTCGAAGCCTTTGATTCGGGCATGATCAACTATGCCAACTATCTCGCAAAAAAAGAGCTACTCACCTCCCCCTATTACTTCAACCTGCTGCTGGGCAATATTGCCTGCGCGCAGGCCAACCTGCTGCACGTGGGTGTGATGATAAACGACCTGCCGGAAAACTCGCTCTGGAGCCTGGCCGGCATTGGCGACATGCAGTTTCAAATGAACAGCCTGGCCATTGCCATGGGCGGCGGCGTACGCGTTGGCCTTGAGGACAACATCTATTTTGACCGCGAACGCAAAACGCTCGCTCGCAACGCGGACCTGCTGAAACGCATTCATACGATTGCCGCAGCCAACGACCGGCCGCTCATGGCATCCAGCGAACTGCGGCAACGATTGAATCTTCGAGCGGGCGCCGGTCAGTATGGAATCAACAGCGCAAACGAGGACTGACGCACGATGAAGGAATATATTATCGTTGGCGTCGATGCGCTGCTGAATGATGTCTTTGACACCATCCATGCAATAGGCGGAAGGGTCGCGGCAATCTACCAAAACATGCCCCCCCCTCCACCAAAAAGGGGTCCAACCATCCAGCAACGTATTGACCTGCTAGGCTACCCGGTCGAAGTTCACGCAAATCTGGAGGCCTTCCGCCCGGCATCCGGATACCATTACATTCAGGGACTGCACTCCGTCTACAAATACAAAATGATCGAAGAACTAAAGGAACAGTTCGACCTGACCTTCGATAATTTGATCCATCCCGAAGCCTATTTTGGCTCCAATGTAACCCTCGGAGAGGGGGTGTTCGTTAATGCGCGGGCAACCATCGCACCCAACGCCTGTTTAGGCGATTTCTGCTCCATCAACCGTTCCGTCGTGGTTGGGCACGATGCCCGCGTTGGAAAATACACCCGGCTCGGCCCCGCAGTGTTGTTATCGGGGACTACCGATATTGGCGACAAATGTTCCATCGGCATCGGGGCGACCATTCTTGATTATGTGGAAATTGGTGAATGGTCGGTGATCGGCGCCGGATCAGTTGTTACCAAAGACATTCCTGCCGGACAGGTGGCCTATGGCGTGCCCGCCAAGGTGGTAAAGGAAAACGAAACCCGCAACTTTTCCAAATATCTCCAAAACCGTTTGAAATGAGGTTGTTCTCCCGGCACCCTGCTTTTCACAAAACCACAATAAGCCCCTCTTATTTAGACAGATAGCCAATTGACACCTCCGCTTTGGGGTCTAAAATCCCAATAGAAGGAAGGGAGTACACAATATGGCATTTGATCAAACAAAAGACGTACTCGACCATGCGCGAACGTTTCACCAACAACTGAGCGTCTTCTATGGAGATTTGAAGAGTTCAACCCAAAAGGACCGGGCGCGGGCGCTGCTCGACTATATGAGCAGTCATGAGCAATACCTCGACGAGAGACTGGAAAAGTTTGAAGCGGAAGTCTCCAACAATGTACTCGATACCTATTTCAAGTATGGCTCTGAATCCACAAAAATTTGTGAAATCAGCGATTTTGAGATCAAACCGGTCATGGGTGTTGACGATGTAATCGCCGCTGCCATGCATTTCGATGCCTGCCTGATTAAGTTCTACAGCGAGATGGCCCAGCGGTCGCTTTCCACCAAGGTGCGCGAGGTCTTCGAAAACTTGCTGGTGATGGAGCAGCATGAACAGTTTGAGTTGAGCAAAACGTCACTCGAACTCGGCGCACTCTAACGTGGAGAGCACTTATTCAACACGGCTCAAGCGCGAGTTGGGGCTGAAGGTGCGGCCCACCTTTGAGCAAGGTTTCCCGTTCACAAGAACCACATCGGCAGTGAAGTCATATGCGCCCTGCATCAGCCAGCTTCCTACGCCATAGGCATCGACCGGTACCCCGCACGCCTCAAACTTTTTGATCCGGTCAGGATTAAAACCGCCGGATACAATAATTTTTACATGCGGGAAGCCGTGTTGATCGAGCTGCTGACGCGTCAGTTCAACCAGCCCAGGTGTGACGCCCGGCTCCGATACCGATTCGTCGATCAGGTTTTCAGCCGTATCCAGCCGGACTCCCCACAACCGGTCCCCCAGCGCGTCGCAGCAGTCGAGTGCGGTTTTCACACAGTGGTTATCAAAATCCACCAACGCCACCAGGTTGACATCCGGAAAAGATTTCCCGAAGAGACTGACCGCCCGAACCGTGTCGCCGCCCACTGCGGCGATGAGCGCGTGCGGTACTGTGCCCAGCGGCGGCGCGTCAACCCATGCCGTCTGCGCCGTTGTGGACACTCCGAAAGCACCACCAACAAACGCCGCATACCCGTCGCCCTCCTGCATGGCCCAATGGTCGAAGCGCGCGGGGAAAAACAACACCGGTTTGCCGGCAGCAGCATCCACAACCTGCCGGACGTTCGATGCAATGCGGGTCCGCCGCGCAAGGATCCCTAAATAGACCGTTTCCAGATGCACAAACAGGGCGGCTGGCCCCGAGATATGCATGACACTTTCATGCGACGCAATCCGATCGCCGTCATACAGGGCCCGCACATCCAGCTGTGGAAAACCATCCTCCCAAATCTCATCCAGCTCACGGGAGATCTGATCGCGATCCTGGTCTGTCTTCCTGTAGCGATCAAAGAGCACTTCCGCCCGAGCGGGATCGGCATAGCGACCACTCGCCACCCGCAGCACCGCCAAGGTTTCATCCATGCCGCAAAGCAACGCCTCGTTTTTCTGGAAAACCTGAAGAGTCACATCGGAGCCGAACCCATGCTGCTCAAGTGTTTTTTTTGCACGCCAAAAGTAAACATCGCTGCGATAGCCGCACCGTAGTTGATGGACTGGAAGACCAAACAAATCGGCTGGAAGCCTCGCCTTCATTGCCCTGCCCTTTCATATGCAAAAATACCCGTATTTTTCGGTCAATCAAGGTTACGTTTATCTATTTGCATTATGAAAGAAGAGGCCTACACTTGCGGCATAGTCCGGAAGGGATAAATGTTAAAAAGCAACAAGGAGGAACAACATGAAGGCGAAAGTTGATCCTGAACTATGCACCGGTTGCGGCCTGTGTCCCGACATCTGTCCGAATGTCTTCGAACTGGAAGGCGATGTGGCCAAACCCATTGTTGAAACAGTACCTCCCGATGAAGAGGGAGCCTGCCGGGAGGCGGCCGAAGCCTGCCCGGTCGAAGCCATCATTATTGAAGAATAGAACCATGGAATTCAATAGATGAAAACCGCACTGCTAGTGGTTGATGTCCAGCAGGATTTTTGCCCCGGCGGTGCATTGGCGGTGGAGGGCGGCGACAAGGTGGTCGAGCCCGCCAATCAGTTAATCCGTTTTTTTGAATCAAAAGACTGGCCCGTCTATTTTACGCGGGACTGGCACCCGCAAACCCACCGTTCCTTTGAGCCAAACGGCGGAACCTGGCCGCCGCATTGCATCACCGATACACCGGGCGCGGAGTTCCATCCGGAACTACATGTCCCCGAAAATGCCGTCATCATCTCAAAGGGCGATAATGCGGAAAAAGAGGCCTACTCCGGGTTCGAAGGAACCGACCTCGAAAAACGATTGGCCGAACAGCAGGTAGAGTGTGTTGTCGTGGCGGGACTGACCATCGATTATTGCGTAAAGAACACGGCCCTTGATGCGCGCAAGGCCGGGCTGGACGTGATCGTGGCGATTGACGCCGTACGGGCGGTCAATGTTCAGGAAGGGGATGGGCGCCGCGCCATCTTGCTCATGCAGATTCGAGGTGTGCAGTTCAAGGAGACTGCGGAATTGGTCCACGACCTGGACCCATGACACCAACCCCGCATCTCATACCCAGCGGTTGCCGGTATAAACCTTGAACTTTTCTGGACTCACACGGTCTCTTCTAAAAAGGAGGTGAGTTCATGAAAATGATGCTTACCATCATTAGCGCTTCATTGGCCCTTAGCGGATTCGCACAAACGGAGAGCAGCCATGCGGTGAATATTCTCGCCCCGATTCCGCCGGAAAAGGTCGCGGAATACGACATGCAGGCGGTGATCTATAACGAGGCAACGCGCTCGGACAACAACAACATAGAAAAACTCATGGCCGAAGGGTGGTATGTCCACTCCATTCTGCCGTTCGGATGGCGACTTGGAGGAGCGGCTTCAGCGGCCTATAAAGAAGATCTTCTAATCGTCTACATTCGACCGCGCAATGTCGGGCCGAAAAAAGACGAGAAGACCAAAGACAAACCGTCTTCGAGTAAAAAGTAAGGCGTATAGAGCTCACAGCTGCACGGATGCACATAGCCGCATTTCTTCCGGCGAAACATGGGCACGCCAAGCGTAAACCTCGACTCCCGCGGAAATGGCCTCGGTCAGCGCGGCTGCATAAGCCGGGTCAATTTCATGGGCGGCGCGAAAAGAAATTCCATCGGAGCGGGAAATCACATAGAGCATGGCTGCGCGGTGGCCCGCCTTGACGACATTCATCAGTTCATCGAGATGTTTTCGGCCACGTTCGGTAACCGCATCCGGAAATGCATAGTATCCGTCGTCGGCCAACAACGTCACATTCTTGACCTCGACGTAGCAGAGTTCATTGTCGTTGCGCAGCAGCAGATCAAACCGGCTGTTGCCAAACTTCTGCTCGCGCAATACTTCCGCATAGCCGGATAGCTCTGGAATCACCTGCTCCGAAACCGCCTCGAACGCCACCTCGTTGGCACGTCCCGTGTTCACACAGATCCAGCAGGTTCCGTTATGCACCAGCTCCCAGGTATAGCGGTATTTCCGTTTTGGATTCC
>CAZWZW010000159.1:0-7308 GCA_964639125.1 uncultured Verrucomicrobiota bacterium | reverse complement strand
ATAATTTCATTCAGTCTACGCATAGCCTATTTCCGTTTAAAGCGCAGCGCCTCGACCACCGGGCCAAGGGTTTGGCAGAGCGCATCCACCTCGTCCTGCGTCGTGAGGGCGGACAAACTGATCCGAAGGCAGCTTTGCGCCCGTTCCTGGCTGCCCGTCAGCGCCAGCACCACGCTGCTTTCGGCGGTCTTCCGAGCTGAACAGGCCGACACCGTCGATATGTAGAGTTCCTTTTCAGCCAGCGCGTGCAGAACCGTCTCCGGCCGCACACCCGGGATGGAATAGTTGATGATGAAGGGCGAAGCATCTTCGAGCGTTCCGTTCATCGCGGCACCCTCAATTCCATTAAACGCCTCGGCGATCTGCGCCTTGAAGGATTGCATCCGCTCATAGATCGCTTCGTGGTTCTCCAGCGAGAGTCGCAATGCCTTGGCCAGCGCGGCGGCCCGGGCGGTATCTCCGGTTCCGGAACGAAACCCATCTTCCTGCCCTCCTCCATGAAAAAGCGGCGGAAGCGACAATTTCTTTTTCATAATGAGTGCGCCGCCCCCCTTCAGCCCGAAAAACTTATGTGCCGAAAACGTCAGCATATCGACCGGGCCGCCATCCAGCGCGAGCGCAAACTTTCCAACCGACTGGGCGGCATCAACGTGAAAAACCGCATCGCTGTGCGCTTTGACCACGTTGCCGAGTTTTACAAGATCATTGATCGAACCGATCTCATTATTCACATGCATCAGCGAAACCAGCGCCGTATCCGAACGCAAGGCATCGCGCAAGTTTTCCGGATCCACCCTTCCGGTGCGGTTCACCGGAAGAATAGTCAGCTCGCAACCCTCCGTTTCTAAAAACCGGCAGACCTCAAGTACGGATGGATGCTCAACGGCGCTGGTGATCATGTGACTGCCCCGCTGCCCATACTGGCGAATGATGCCCTTGAGCGCCATGTTGTTCGCTTCGGTGGCCCCGCTGGTAAAGATGCAGCGGTATTCCCGCTCCGCGCCCAGGAGCGAGAGCACCTGCTTCCGCGACTGCTCCAGCATCGACTCCGCGCGCATGCCCAGCCGATGCAGGGCATGCGGGTTAGCCCAGAAATCGCGGTTTACAACATCAAACGTCTTAAGTACCTCATGGTTCGGAGGTGTGGTGGCGGCATAGTCAAAATACATGGGGATTCCTTATAAACGCCGCGAAAGTACACAAAGAGAGCAACCCATTCCAACAGAAAAGAACCCGTACGCACCGGGACGGCAGGTCTGTGACGTTAACGATTGTGGCCGTCTCATCTGCCATGGGTTGCCTCGTATGCGGTTTCTGTTCGTCAGGCCAGTCTTTGCCTGCATCTCCTTCTCCCGCAATCTCGCGGTTACGCAGTTGAGGTTCAAGCGGTTCCCCCGGCCGGGTGCACCACAAAAAAAGCCCCGAAACCCGGGGCTTTTGGGAACGCAGCCCGAAACCGGGCTGCGGGGTTAGAGCACTGCTCTACTCAATGTTCAGTTGGATGAACTTTGTTGAATCAAGAGTCGGAATGATGTTCGTCACCGCCTCGAAGTTCGGTTTGTTCGTCCAGCTTCCACCCGATGTGATCGTGTAGGAACTTTCCTGGTCGGTGAAGCTTCCAAAGACCAGATCGTCCGTTTCCGTGAGGAAATAATTCGGACGGGCCGCATCCTTCAGGCGCGGGTAGATGTAGACGAAATTTCCACTTCCATCGAGATAGGACTCACGAGCCTGGATGGGCTTGGGCGAGCCTTCCGTCGTCGGATCACCGCCGAGGCCCCATTCCCAGACATTGTTCCAGCCATCGCCATCGAAGTCGGTGGTCTTGGCGGCATCCTCGTTGTAGAGACCGACGCTGTCGGTCCAAAGATCATACGTCGACGGTTGTGTGCCCACATTCAGCTTCCAATAATTGAAGTTTCTCGCCACATGATTGTCGCCGACAGACAGGAAGCCGGTGGCGTTGACATCCGTCAGCCCCAGCGCCACGCCGGGAACAAACGAATTTGTTACAGCAACGAGGTTGCTATCTGTCGACAGCGCAGGCGTAAACTCGGCCCAGCTTTCCCCTTTCAGGTCGGTCAACGCGAAGGTACCGGAACCCGGAAGCACTGATTCGCTGGCATACCACGTGGTTCCATTACGGATGATGGCGCGCGCCGTTCCGTTCCAGGACGCCGGTCCCATCTCAAGTGAAATGGTCTGGCCGGCAGCATCCAACCCAGCACCCTCAACCCAGAACATTTTTGAGCCGGGCGTATTACTGGACCCGTCATCAACTTTGGCGCGAAGCGTATCTGTTGGTGTTCCGTTTCTTACCTTGAAGTATTTTGTTCCACCATCTGCAGCCTGCTGGACGATACCATGCACGACGGGAGCCGCATTGGTATTGTACCATGCGAGGTCGGCAACACTGACGATGGAGTTATCGATGCCCGTGCCGGAGTAGTAATTATAGGGTCCGCCGACCACCGGAGTCATCCCGGTCAAGTCCTGATCGGATCCCGAAGAGTTGATATCCGAGCTCAAGCCCCAGCTCAACGGATTGTTGATGCCGAGCGCACGGATGATCAGCTCATCCGAATCATTGCTCTCAGACGCGCCATAGACGGCAGTGACCACATAGAAGTAGGTCCGCAAATCTGTCAGGCCGGTATCCGTGTAGCTCTGGCTCGTTACACCAGCCGCAATGTTGGTATACGGGCCGCCCTGTACTTCCGAGCGGTAAACATTGAACGAATCCTGCTCCCCTCCGGCGTCCCAGGTGAGGTTGATTTCCAGGTTGCCCAACACGCCGGCCAGCCCCGAAGGCGCACCCAGCGGAATGGTACTGGCGTTGGTGTGCGTGGCGGAAATGGCATCGACCGATACATAAACCTGCTCGTCCGCACTCTTGACCTCTGTACCCATGGCAAAGCGGACCAAATCAGCAACATAAGCATCCACCGGCTGGTTCTTGGTATCGCCCGCATCGGTATACTCGATGATACTCGTATACGTGTTGGTACCAATGGTGGCCACCAGTGAAGCATTGTAGGTATTGGTTGTGGTTGTTTTCCGAATGGTCCAATCGACCGAGATTGGATTCGTTTCGAAAATCGGTCCATTCGAAGCCGGTTGATCCTGCCACTGCGGATCCCAACCGAGGGCCGCGCGCGGAATGGTCAACATCAGATTGGCCGTTGCATTGTACTGGTTCAGACCAAAGGCCATATCTCCGGTTCCGGTATATTTTGCAATAATCAATGTATCACCATCGCCCTTGGGTTGAAGGTTCGTATCTTCGTCGGAAGTGATACCAAAGAGTAAGACGTTGTTTCCGGTCAGGTTGGCCACCTGCTGGATATTGGTCACCGAGTTGGAGGTGACAACATCGGTGTAGATGTTGGTAACATATTCGCCCGCAGCCGGAGCGGCAGTCACGCTGAAGTCCAGGGTACCGCTCCATACATGGCCAACGCCGTTGGAAGTGGGCTTGTTGTAGAAGACCTGAGCACCATTCGTCGAGCCGTTAGAAGCGCTTGTTGCAGCATAACCGTTGCCGGTGATATCGACATTGAATGCAGCCGGATCCGTAACAGCAATAGCTTTCCACTTGTCTTGCCCCGCGAGGTCGCCGGCGGCATAGGCCGGAGTCTCCGAAGCGAGGAAGGAGGTATCGAGGAACGTTCCGGTTACAGGCACAAACGGAGCGCCCAGCACGGGATCGGAATCGACATCCGCCGCATCTGTAGCCTTTGCGGTCACGATATAATAGTAATCATCGCCGTTGGTAAGACCGGTATCCTGCCATCCGTTGGTGGTAAGACCCAGTACTTGCGTAACATACGTACCGCCGATTCCGGTGATCGAACGTTTCACTTCGTATTCTTGCGCTTCACCCACATTGTTCCACGAAAGGTTAACAATCGTGTCGCCTTCGGCAACACCTACGACCGGTTTTTGCAGCACCGGATTAACGTTATTGGTTTCGATAAAGCTCAAGTTGTCGATCGTGATGTCCGCCGAATCAAAGCTCGAGGCGGTTTTGTTGTAGGCCCCACCCACCGCGTGTCCCATCACGAAAGAGGAGGAAAAAGCGGCGTAAGCGGTCGGCTTTTGAATATATACGGTCGATGTAGCTGTGCTGGACGTATTGGAAGGATTCAGGTTTTCCAATGAGGCGGCGACGCGATAGTAGCCGCTGTCGCGCGTTTTGCGCACATTCCACACCAGGCGCAGCGGGTCGGACACTTTGTCGCCGGCTGGCGCATCCCACCCCACAACCGTGTTGTCTACGGTCTCAATCAAGGTCACACTACCACCGGCCGCATCGTGCGTCCGGATTCGAAGCCGGCCATTGGCCGCCCTGCCCACACGTAGAAAGACATCGCTGCTAATGGTTCCAACCAGACCCGTGGTGGATCCGATCGCGGAGGAAGTTCCAATGCGGAACACATCGGCAGCACCATACGTATTCGTGGAAACGCTGACCGTAAAGTCCATGGAGCCGTTCCATTCAGTGTCTGTTGCATTACCGACCGAGACGCTGTTGAGATAGGCGTAGTTTCCGGTGTTGGTATCAAAATTTCCTGCAGCGGATGCGGTATCGGCCGACCCATTGGAAGCCGCGTCGATAATGTTGAATGCGTTGGCACCCGTGTTCGGAGCAACCGTCCAGCCGTTTTGACCGACGATATCAGCGTCGGAATAACCTGGACTGTCGCTACTGCTAAAGTCCGTATTGATTATTGTGGTTTGTGCCCACGATGCGGATACGAGCCCCGCAGTAACGAGCAATGCTAGTAATGATTTCTTCATTATCTCTCCTCGATTTCAATTTACGCGTGTTAACGTATGGATACAGTGATATACATAGTATCCACCTACATAGGAGGAAATGCCCCCGGAAGAGGTGCTTTTGATGTTTTTTTATTATTATTTTAGAAAAACACCAGGGGTTGGCCCGTCCGCTGAGAAACAGCTTGTTTTGGAGCTAAGGTGGGATATATTTTTTGCTATGGATTCCGATTCGAAAAAAAGATCCACCGATCAATATGCCACTCGAAAAACGCTGATTCATCGCGTGAAAGATCAGCAGAATGAACGTGCTTGGGAGGAATTCATTGATATCTACAAGCGGTTTGTCTACGCGGTGATCCGCAACATGAATATTTCAGAATCGGATACTGCCGATATTCATCAACGCATCATGCTCAAATTGTGGGAGCATCTGCCCAATCTTGACCTGAATAAAATCCACAGTTTCCGCAGCTATCTGAGCGCGATCACGAAAAATGAGGTTCTCCAGTTCATGCGCTCCAGCAAACGGCGGGTGGCACGAGAGGAAAAAGCGGCATCCGATCGGACGCTCAACTATTTTGACAGCATCCGGCTTCCCGACATCGCCAAAATCGAAGAGCGTGAATGGCGCATTCATTTGACCAACATAGCCATGCGCAACGTCCAACCCCTTTTTTCAGATAATGCCATCGAAGTGTTCAAGTTGAGTATTAAAGGCCTCTCCGCGGAAGAAATATCCAAACAAACCGGACTGTCAACCAGCACGGTCAACACGCTCAAGTCGCGTGTAAAAAAACGCTTTAACATTGAGCTGGAGACGCTGAAAAACGACTTGGAATGAAGGGCGGAACCACCGTTCTACAACCACCGCCGGGGCGCTGCTGATTTACGGAGAGCTGTTATCGCCGCAGCCGGTAACGAGGGTCAGGGTCGGACCTGCATAGGTGCCGTTTTCCTTGGAGGCGAAGCGACCTTCTCCCGCTGTGGCCCCATCGCTCCACACATAGAACGAGAATGTTCCGTCTCCCGTAATGTAGCTGGAAACATCAAACTCCAGCGTCTGAACCGCATTAAAAATTCCCGAGGTTGATGCGAGCAGGCGTCCCATGGCCGGTCGCGTATTCCAGGTGACGACACCTTCCTGCCAGACCTTGTCGGCACACGCATAGATTGCCGGGTTTTCAACAGAATGCGCTGCGTCATAAACCGTCAGCTTGAGGGTCGCCGATTGCAGCGACTTTCCATCGAGGGCAACATCAAACTTGACCAGTCCCTGAAAATCGACAGCCCGGCCCTTGACCTTCATGAATGCGCTGTTATCGGTTCCATCCGGTTTGTTGGAATTTACAATCGTGTCTGCCACGGCCTCCAGATCGCTTGTGCCCGGCTCTGCCACCCGAACAAACTCCACGCCAGGTACTTTGTTTTGCAGATAGCGATCCGAATATTCCAAGGTATGATATACTTTTTTAACCTTGAGCCGATCGAAGATATAAAACTTGTGTTGGTCAATGGTGCGCATACCCGCAATGTTCAGTTCATCGATTAAAAGCCCGTGCAACCGTTCCAGGTCATTGAATGCTGAATGGCTGACATCCAATGAAGAGAGTTTTAAAGGCCGCAGCACGTGGGTCTGTTTCAAGGGAGCAGGTATGGGCATCCTGAACAGCATGTAGGGTTGTCCCGCAAGCGACAAATGCCAGCCGTGTTCCGTCTCCGTCAAAGCCAGCCGTCTTCTCGTTCGTTCAGCGTATGACAGATTATTTAATTCATCCAGGACCACCTCCACTACGGGCAGGTTGTCTTCCGGTGAATTTCTGGGCCCAAGATAAAAATAATAATACGCCATATAGTAAAATACATTGCTGAGATGTCGTTTGAGTTGATCGAGCAAATCCACCATATTGGTCGGATCCAGCCAGTCACCATCCGCTTTTAGGGCGGCATAATGCTTAGCCAACGTATGACAGGTGGAGTATCTTTGCCTGACTTCGATCTGGTCAAAATAGGTATTGGCCTGGTGAAAGTCCTGCAAGACAAAATGAAGGAGTGCGAGATATTCCATCAGCACCTGTCGGTTTGCCGGGTCGGTCTCCTGCGCAAGATGGCTCGAAATGGCCTTGATTTTCCCCGGAGCGGCAAGAAAATCTTCCGTATTGATCAGATTCAATGCCGTCGCCCGAATACTGTCGCTGAGAACACGTGAAAACTCCGTTTCCTGCTTATACAGCCGCAAATTCTTCAGCTCAGCAATGCGGGCTTTTTCAGCAACCCTTTTTTCGCCGGCCACCCGCACAAACGCAGCAATCATAACCCCGAATAAAACCAACAGGAAAAACAACGCAACCTGAAATGCAATTCGGCGACGCTTGATGAGCAGGATCAGCTTTTGCGTCAGCCCAGCTTGCTCTAGCCTTTCCGTAAGTTATCTCCATTCTATAAGTTATCACCATCTAATATTCACCTAGGTCGATAACTGATGGAAAAGGAAAACCGCATTAGTGCGGCAGGCCAGCCTGCTTTAAC
>CAZWZW010000158.1:0-7407 GCA_964639125.1 uncultured Verrucomicrobiota bacterium | reverse complement strand
GCGATGGGCAGCATCCCGAGCAGCGTCGTGAGCGAGGTCATCAGCACCGGGCGCAGACGACGTCGGCCGGAATGGACGAGGGCCTCGATCAGGCCGTATCCGTTGGCCGCCAGATGATCCACCATATCCAGCATGAGGATCCCGTTTTTGCCATGTTTGCCTTCATCGTTCACTCCTTGTGGTTGGTTGTGATCTGACACCCTTCGTGTCAACCGCGAACCCTATGACAACCAACCTTATGAAAAGGTTACCGCTCAGATTTTTCGGTATCCTGCTCTTCGGAAAGTGGCTCGGGATCGGGACGGGTGCCTTCCTGCTGGCCCTTCTTAAATTCGCCGAGGCTCTTGCCCAGCGAACGGGAAAGTTCGGGCAAACGCTTGGCACCGAACAGCAGAAGGATGACCAGAAACACGATCATCATTTCGCTTCCACCGGGCATGCCCATAAAGGCTAATGTATTCATTTCGTTTCCTTTCGGTTTGTTTTCCAATGGGTTGGAATAAATTCCTACTTGATTGTTTTCCGCGTTTGGCGAACCAGGGTTTCCCACAGGAGCTCCTCGTCGCCGGCCGCCGCCAGCAAGGCCGTCCGGGCCTCCTTACCGCGGAAGGTTTGCGAGAGGCCGGAAATCAGCTTGAGGTAAAATGCGCTGGCTGCCGTGGGAATGACGACGAAGAAAAAGATGCGCGTGAGCGTGCGGCCGGGGCCGCCGAAATGAAGGCCTTTTTTGTGGATGCCCATGGCGAGCGTGAGCCCCCCGCCTTCAACCCCGCGTACATGCGGAAAGGCCATGCCGTTGTCGACCGCGGTGCTGACGATCGACTCGCGCTGCAGGGCCAGGTTCAGCAGTTGCTCGGAACTTTCAACAAAGCCCTCGTCCTGCAGCCGGGCGCAGAGCTGGCCCAAAACCTCTTCGGGCGTATCGCCGGAAAGCGGAGTCACCATCAACTGAGGCGCGGAAAAGCGGGCGATCCCGATCTTCTGCTTTTCACCGTAGACGCGGCTGGCGTGCTCGCGGGCCACCACTTCGGACGGAATATAGAGATAACGCGTGCAGTTGTTGCAGCGGTACAGTTCGTCGGCATGGTGGATTTCGTTGACCAGGCTGATGGAAAGTCCCATGCCGCAGCCGGTGCAGTGATCATCAATAATGGGCACGACCGCCTCCGGATGCTTCTGCAGCAGACGGTTGAGATGCGTTTTCACCGGCGGCTGGAGATCGGCTCCGAGCTGGGCGATGGTGCCATCGAGCGTTTCGAGGTGTTTGGCGTTGGGCATGGCTGCCTTGGTCTGCATGCGCGCAACGATCAGTTCCTGCAGCTGGATCAGCTGGTTGATGGTTTTACGGCGGGTCATGTTATTTCTCCTTATCAATACGTCCAATTAAACGAAGCAGCCCGTCCAGGATGGACAGCGGATGCGGCGGGCAGCCGGGAATATACAAATCGACGGGAAGAATCGAGTCCGCCCCGTTACTGACCTCCCCGTGGCCGATGAACGGGCCGCCGGAAATCGCACAGGCCCCGACCGCAATGACAATCTTCGGATCGGGAATGGCGGCATACGTGTCGAGCAGCGCCGATTTCATGTTCTGCGTGACCGGGCCCGTGATGACCAGTCCGTCGGCATGGCGCGGAGCCGCGACGAACTGGATGCCGAAACGCCCCAGATCCCAGCCCACGGTGCCAAGCACATTGACATCCGCTTCGCAGGCATTGCAGCCGCCGGCACTGACTTCGCGCAGTTTTAATGACCGGCCGAGCAGCTTTTTCAACTCTCCGCCCAAAACTTCCGCCCGCTTCAGGGCCGCGCCGGGTTCGAGGACCAGATCCTGATGCTCCCGTACTGCCAGCCGGTAGTCGGTGTCGTGCCGGATGGCCTGCTCCGGGCAGGCCTGCACACAGTCGTTGCAGAAAAGACATTTCCCCAGATCAACGACCGGCTCCTGACCGTCCGCGATCGTGATGGCGTTGGTCGGGCAGGCCTCGGCACAGGCGTGGCACCCATCGGCACAACGGGCGGCATCGATGAGGGGCCGCCCGCGGAAGCGGGCGGGCATCGGCGGTGGCGGGGCATCGGGGAACCGGATGGTTCGATGCTTCTGATGGATTCGGGCGCGGATGACATTGATCATGATGAATTCCTTGGTTTAAAGGTCGTGTCCACAATACGACAGGCTGAAGCTTTTGTTATTCAGCGGGAAATCGGAAATCTGGCCATCGCGCAACGCATGGGCCAGTCCCGCCCAGTTGTGGAAGGAGGGATCGGTGATTTTATAACGCCGCAAGTCCCCCCCCGGGCCGGTCAGGGCCACGTGGCAGATTTCACCGCGCCAACCCTCGATCAGCGAAACGGCCAGATGGCCGGGCTGGAGTGCACCGGTGTCGGTCAGCACCTCGCCGTCGGGCAGCGCGCTGAGCTGTTCGCGAATGAATGCAATGGACTGCTGGATTTCCAGCCAACGGACATAGGCGCGGGAAAAGGCATCGCCCCCGGTCCACGAGGAGAGCGGCAACTGGGCGAGACGGTAGATGCCGGACGGATGATCCTGACGCACATCGCGCTGGAGTCCGCAGGCGCGGGCGGACGGACCGACCAGCCCCAGTTCAACCGCCATTTCCGGCGGGACGATCCCCTTGCCTTCCAGCCGCGCCAGTACCGACGGGGCATCGAACATCAGTTCGATGGCATTGGCGGCATCCTTTTCGCCCGCATCCAGCCGTTGAAAAAGATCGGCGATCTGCGCGGCATCGAGGTCAAATGCGGTTCCACCGGGCCGCAACAGCCCCCGACCGAAACGGTTGCCGCACAGCACCGCCGTCATATTGAGGAAGTCGCCGCGGATACGGCCACAATAGGAGGCCGTCGGCAGAAAGCCGACATCCCCGGCCAGCGCCCCGAGATCCCCGATATGGTTGGCGAGACGTTCAAGTTCG
Source organism: uncultured Verrucomicrobiota bacterium (assembly GCA_964639125.1). Taxonomy (GTDB): domain Bacteria; phylum Verrucomicrobiota; class Kiritimatiellia; order Kiritimatiellales; family Pontiellaceae; genus Pontiella. Next base: position 4,471 of record CAZWZW010000158.1, on the reverse strand, counting down.
AGTGCGATCCCGCGCAGGGCCTGGGCCCGGGCGGTTGTTCGGTTTCCGGAGAGGCTCTCGATCAGCTGGCAGTAGGCCGTGGCATGGCCGATGGAGGTATCGCCCGCAATGGTTTCGGCATAGTGCAGATGACGCTTGGCGGGTTGATCCAGAAAGGCTTTTTCAATGCCGCGGTGCTGGAAGCCCAGCGCAATTTCAAGGTGGAAAACGTGTTCGCCGTGGCACTGGAAGCGAAAGTGGCCCGGCTCGATGATCCCCGCATGGACGGGGCCGACGGCCACTTCATGGACTTCATCGCCCTCCACCTGGTAGAATTCGCAGGACGCGGGAAGAATCGGCTGGTTGGCCGGGCGGTTCCAGGCATCGGAACCCGGCCGCCAGGCATGCTGGTAGCGAACCGGTTTGAACCAGGGATGCCCCTCGGAACGGACGCCGAACTGCTCGGCGATCTCGCGCTCGAACAAATGGGCCTGGGCGCAGTCCGGAGTCATGGAAGCAAAGGAGTCGCCTTCGATGCGGGAGGTCATCAAATTCAAGGCTCCCTCCGCGTCATCGGCCAGCACCATATACAGATCGAGGATACCCGGTTCACCGGATTCGGTTCCGAAAAAGGAGGTGACGCGCTGCCCGCCATTCACAGCATCGACCGCCAGCCGCTGGAAGGCCGCGAGCTCGTGGAACGGGATTTGATCGAGCGCAACGGCGGTTGCGCTACGGGTGGAATACATAGGGGACGCAGTCGTCATGGGTGTACCTCCAGAAAATCAACCGCGCTATGTAGCAGGTGGTCGAGGGGTTCGGGAATATGCAGGCCGAGCAGCAGCACCAGCCCCAGCAAAACGAGCGGGGGCATGGCGGACAGCAGGCCTTCGCGCAGGGGCGGCTTTTCGGCCAGGTCGGGATCGCGGTTCTGCACCACCTTGAGCACCGTGGCGCCCATGCCGATGAAGATCACCAGCAACAGCAACAGGAAGAGCCCCCCCGCCCAGTAGTGGCCGGAGGCAAACCCCGCATTCAGGATCGAAAACTCGCTGATGAACGGGCCGAAGGGCGGGGAGCCGATGATGGCGATAAACCCGGCGAGGAACAGCGTTCCGGACAGCGGAAGGCGGCGGAGCGCCCCGCTGACTTCGTCGGTATTTTTGCTGCCGTAGGCATGGTAGATATTGCCGGCGGAAAGAAAGAGCAGCCCCTTGGTGACGCCGTGCGTCACGATATGCAGCAGCGAGCCGTACAGGGCCGCGCCGCCAATACCGATGCCCATCGCCAGAATGCCCATGTGCTCAATACTGGAATAGGCCAGCATGCGTTTGAAATCCTTTTGCCCCACCATGAAAACTCCGGCCACCACCATGGAGAAGAGCCCCATGAAGATGAGCAGTGGCGTCACAAATGCCACTTCGCCGGCGGCGAGGCAAATGTGATAAACGCGCAGGATCGCGAGGAAGGCGCAGACCAGCAAGGCGCCGGAAAACATGGCGGAAATCGGGGCGGGAGCTTCGCTGTGCGCTTCCGGCAGCCAGGTATGCATCGGGGTGAGCCCCATCTTGGTGCCATAGCCAATGAGCATCATCACGAAGGCCGCGTGCAGCCAGGGCTTGGAAAGGTGCGGCGCCTGGGCCAGCAGCTCCTCCAGCCGAAGGCCGGGTTCGAGTCCGGCATGCAGCGAGGCATACGCGAGGAAGAACGAGCCGAGCAGGGCCAACGCAATGCCCACCGAGCAGATGACCAGATATTTCCAGGTGGCTTCGATGCTGCGCGGCGTCCGTTCGAAATAAACCAGCGGGGCGCTGACCAGCGTGGTGGCTTCGATCGCCACCCACATCAGCCCCAGATGGTGCGAGCAGGTGACCAGCGTCATGACGCCGAGAAAGATGTTGAAGCAAACGCAGAATACGCGGTTGGAACGGGTCGGGCTGTGCCGGAGGTAATCCACCAGCTGGATTGAGCAGAAAAAGAACAGCAGGCTGACGACCAGCAGGACAATCCTGCCGAGCGGGTCGAGCACCAGCCATCCGGAAGCGGATACCGGCATGGGCCGGGCCAGCGCCAACGCGGTCAGCGCCAGATGAACGGTTCCCGTAATCGGCAACAGCCGCGGGCGCCACCGGTCGGATGGAACCAGCGCCGCCACGGCGGCCATCAGCAAGGGAAACAGAATAAGTGCAAAAGCCATGGGTCCTACTCCTTAAGCGCAACCAACCGGCGGGTATCGAGCGAGGAAAACGCCTGGTTGATGTGGTTGATAATGATGCAGATGACAAAAACGGCCACAAACAGATCCAGCAGCACGCCCAGCTCGACCACCAGCGGTATGGCCCCCAGCAGCAACATGCCGAAGATGTAGATTCCGTTTTCAAGGACGAGGTAGCCCATGACCTGCGTGATGGCTTTCACGCGGGTGGTCAGCAGGATGAAGCCGACAAAAATGGTGGCCAGCGAGGCCGGCACCAGCAGCGCAGTCGTATGTTCATCCGCCAGCGGCAGCGCCTTGGAAAACAGCAAGGCAAACCCGGTGGCCGCAGCCCCCAGCAGCATGGACGGCAGGAAACCGATCAGCGGCTCCATTTCGCGTTTGATCTTCACGTCGCGCATGGCGCGCAGCATCATGAGCGGGATAATCAGCCCCTTGAGCAGGATGGTGCCTCCGGCGGCCAGCGCCGGCCCCCATTCGAGATGCTCCTCCATCAGGAGCGGAATCAGCCCCAGCAGGAATCCCTGCAGGCTGACCACCTTGATGACCGTGACGATCCGGCTGCTGCCCAGCGCGAACAGGTTGAGCGCCAGCACCACCACGAGTAATGCGTTTAATATTGGATTCATAATTTTTTACCTCACCAGCAGAATCAGACCAAAAGCACAGAGCAAAATGGCCGCAACGAGCAGATACGGAACATGGCGCATCTGCAACCGGGCCATAATGGATTCAACCACCCCCACCCCGACGGCTACGCCGAGCATTTCGAGGATGAACACGCCCCAATCCAGCAGCGCGGAATCGCTCTGGAACGGGAACAAGACATGCAGAAGCACGGCACTTAAAATAAAGAGTTTGATCGACGCGCCGTAGAGGATCAGGCCGAGCAGCGGACCGCTGTGATCGAGTACCATCACCTCATGGATCATCGTCAGTTCCAGATGGGTGTTGGGATCGTCCACCGGGATACGACTGTTTTCGGCCAACAATAAAACAAAGAGGCCAACCGCCACCAGCACCAGCGAGGCGGCGGCTCCCTGCCCGGCGGTCGAGAGCGGCGCGTGCAGCAGGTCGGCCAGCACCAGCGATCCCGACATCTTGGCCAGCAGCAGCAGCGCAAAAAACAGGGCCGGCTCGGAAAGGCAGGCAAAGGTGACCTCGCGCGCGGCTCCCATGCCCTCGAAGGCGGAACCGGTGTCGAGCGCGGCGGCCGTGGTGAAGAACCGGCCGACGGCCAGCAGATAGGCAAAGAGGATCAGGTCGCCGGTAAAGGTGACCGGAGCCTGAAACGGGCCGAGCGGAACCAGGCAGCCGGCGAGGAACACACCGGCCAGTGTGATGACCGGGGCCGCCACAAAAATCCAGGTGGTGGTCTGGCTGATCACCACCTCCTTGCGGGCCAGTTTGAAGAGGTCGTAGTAGCTTTGCAGCAACGGCGGACCCTTCCGACCGGCAAACAGCGCCTTGGTCTTATTGATCACCCCAAGCAGCAGCGGAGGCATCGCCAGCATCAATAAAAAATGGATAAATAGATTCATCATGGTTTTATTCCTTTATGCACCCCGTCCAATCCAGGCGAGCAAGATCGCGACAATGATCAGAATATAGAGCAGGTAGATCTGAATACGGCCCTGCTGAAGCAGGCGCAGCTTCATCATATTCCGCCCGGCCGCCCGAAAAAACGGCACCATCCCCCGCTCCAATACGGGATCGGGCACCTCCGATTCGAACGCGGACCGCTCCGGGAAAGGGTCCGACAGCACCGGCTTGCGCACGCGGGGAAAAAGCAGCCAGCGGAACAGGCCGACGAGCATTTCGGACAGCGCGGTTCCGGTATACTGCATGCGGGGCGTACCCAGTTGATAGCCGCAGCCCCAGGTGGCGGCGGGAGCCGCAGTCGGCCGGACCCCCTTGCGGCGCAGCCAAGCGACCCCGAATACAACAACCCCGATGAATACGACCGCCATGCCGACGATCCAAGAGAACGGTGCCGCCGCAGACAAGTCAGGCACCGGCGCTGTGGCCGGCCCCATCCACTGGGCCACGGCCCGCTGCAGCAGCGGGAAACCGAGCTGCGGCATCAGCCCCAGCACAATGCAGCCCAGCGCCAGCAGCTGCATGGGCAGACGCATCAGCGCGGCGGGATCGTGCGGGCGGCCCTGCACGGCATGGCGCGGCGACCCCAGAAATACGGTCGAATAGATTTTTACAAAACAGGCCAGCGCCAGCGCACCGATCACCGCCAGCGCCACCGCCGCCAGCGCTACCGGCCAG
>CAZWZW010000157.1:0-7451 GCA_964639125.1 uncultured Verrucomicrobiota bacterium | reverse complement strand
CTAGTGGTCGGTGCAGATTTGAATACGGATATCGCTTCGTTTAGCGGCAGTGATCCGGGATTCTCCGGTTATACTCCGTCCATACTGTCTGTAACGCAAAGCAACGCCCTCGATAGCGCGGGTCTCGATCCGATCAATATTGAATACATTGACTTTAAGTTGAGCGGATTACTGTCCGATGGGACCATTAAGCCATCCGAAGTTGACGGAGCTGCCGACATCATCACCGCTGTAGTTGCCGCGACCACAACAGGTATTGGAGGAGACCTGACCAATAATACGACCGCCGTGACGGCCCGTGGTTTTGCCGTGGCCGAGATTCCGGTGAGCTATGGCCATGCCATCAACGACAACCTATCCGTCGGGGTTACGGCCAAGGCGATGCTCGGCAAGGTGCTGGGCACCAAGATCTGGGTTTTTGATGAAGACAATCTGGATGAAGCGGTTCAAAGCGTTTCCGATACCGACAATGAAACACTTACTTTTGGCCTGGATCTCGCTGCTCTCTATCGCATCAACAACTTCCAGTTTGCCGCCGTGGGCCATAATCTGAATCGCCCGACCTTTGACGGTTATACCGATACGCTCACGGTGAATGGCTCCAACGTGACATTCACGGTTGCCGATGTGACGCTTGACCCGCAGGTCACCGTCGGCGCGGCGTTTATTCCTTCCGAACGTCTGGTGGTGGAGGTCAATTATGACCTGCTCACCACCGGAACACTGCTGAATGGGTACGATATCCAGCGCCTTTCTGTTGGTGCTGAATTTGATCTGTGGCTGGTGGCCCTCCGCGCCGGTGCCTATAAGAATCTGGCCGAAAGCCAAGAGGCCTGGGTGGCCACGGCCGGGGTTGGCGCAAAGATCTTCGGTGCGCATGTCGATGTGGGCGGAGCCTATTCTATCGGCGACAACGCCGAGTATAGCGGCAACGAAATTCCGACCCAGGCCCGGCTTTTTGCCAGCCTTGGCCTCGATTTTTAGTGAAGGTTTGTGGCGCAGGCAAAGCGGCCTGGCCCACTTAATCTTTGGCTTTGGCTACGGGGATGCGCTTGAACCTGCCAATCGTTGGGAGTTTGCCGATGATGGGGGCGGCGTAATCGATAAATGCCGGGGTTACGTGGTTGCCTTCGGCGTTGATGAATTTGGAGGGCATGTGTCGCGTTTCTTTGGCCACGCTCTTGAGCGGTACGCGTTTGAATTCGACCGCATATTTCCCGCCGGGCCGGCGTTTGATCGCGATGGATCCATCCTTGTTTCCACTCACGGCTTCTTTGACGGCGGTTGTGCCAGCTTCGAAAGCCTCCCTGGCATCGACCTCGGAAACACAACCCGCAAACGAACGCTGGAGGTAGCCAAAGGTATCGGCGCGAACGCGCCGGATGTGGGTCTTGTTTTTGATGGCCTGCGCAAGGATGTCGCCCAGTGTGCCGGTGCCGCTTAGCTGGACGTTGCCGTGGACGTCCACCTCCTTGGTAGAAGCGGCCTTAACCACGATTGGCGTACCATTGGAATCGACAATGCCTTCGGAGACGGCGACCATGCAGCGTCCGAGTCTCTTGTAGATGGTTTTTACGTCTTTGATGAAGCGGGTCATGGCAAAAGGGCGTTCGGGGAGGTAGATCAGATGGGGGCCATCATCCTCGTTCTGCCGCGCGAGGGCGGAGGTTGCGGTCAGAAAGCCGGCGTGGCGGCCCATGACGACGTTGATCTTCACGCCGCCGAGCGCAAGATTGTCGAGGTTGTCGCCCATGAAGGCCTGCGCCACAAATTTTCCGGCCGAGCCAAAGCCGGGCGTATGGTCGTTCTGGCGCAGGTCATTGTCGATGGTCTTGCAGATGTGGAAGCAGCGCAGCAGGTATTTTTCCTTTTTCGCTTCCTCGGTGATGATGTGCATGGTTTCGGCAGAATCGTTGCCGCCGATATAGAAGAAATAGCGGATATTGTATTTTTTCAGTATCCGTAAAATTGTGGTGCAATCCTGATGGGCGGGCTTGCACCTCACGGAGCCGAGCGCGGCGGAGGGGGTGTTGGCGACGGCGTCCAGAGTGGTCTTCGACTCGCGTTTCAGATTGATCAGGTCTTCGGCTAGAATGCCCTGGATGCCGTGGAGGGCGCCGTAGATGTTTTTGATCTCCGGGTGCTTTTTTGCCTCCAGCACCGCGCCAACCAGGCTTTGGTTGATAACCGCAGTGGGGCCGCCGCTTTGGGCGATGAGCATACTTCCCTCAAGTGGATTCAGTGCAACCATGTTTTATCCCCTGTTTGAAAGGCTTCCTTTTTGCCAACCGGATAAGTTTATGCCTTGGAAATCCCAAATCAAGCAATCCTCTTGTTTTTGAAGCTGTCGCGTTGGCTCAAAAATAAATGGAGCTTAAATATTTCATATTCTGCTGTTTGGTGTAGATTTTCGCATTTAAAACCACCAGGTGATGTTTATGCATGAAATTATGACGATTGAGGAAGTGGCCGCATACATGCGCGTTTCAGAGCGTACGGTGTACGATTGGGCGCAAAAAGGGGAGTTGCCGGGCGGCAAGCTGGGAACCACTTGGCGCTTTAAGCGCGAAGATGTTGAAAACTGGGTGAATTCAAGAATTTCAAATAAACCGGTAAAACCGGCGGTGAGCGGGGTAACCTCCAGCGCCATCCTCACCGTCGAACGCATTGTCATTTTGAAAGAAGCCGACAAGGACACCATTCTTCGCCGGCTGGTTGATTTGCTGGCAGAGTCGCCCTTTGTGGGTGACCGCGATGAACTGCTCAACGGCATTTTTGCGCGGGAAGAGCTGATGAGCACGGGAATCGGCTTTGGGGTGGGCGTGCCGCATGTGCGCATCGATTCGGTTTCCGACCTGGTGATGGCGGTGGCGGTTTGCAAAAAGCCGATCGACGGCTACTCCTCGCTCGATAACGAACCGGTACAGATCGTCTGCATGTTGGCGGCCCGTTCCGACCAGCACGCAAAGTATATCCGCACCCTTTCACTCGTGAGCAGCCGGCTTCGAGACGTGGATGTCCGCCAGCGCATTATCGGTTCCGACGATCGTGCCGCGATTCATGCGCTACTGACGGCGGAGGGCTAGGTCCATGATAGGCGTCCATATGGGAGTTTTGGCCCTGCTGGGCATTTGTGTGGCCGGTGGCGTGGTGGCGGCATGGGTTTTCCAGAAACTGAAGGTTCCGCAGGTGGTGGGCTATATCGTATTCGGCGTACTGATCGGCGATACGGGGCTGGGTCTGCTGCACCCGACGGATATTGCCGCACTGGGCCCGTTCAACAATTTTGCGCTGGGGCTGATCGGTTTCCTTGTGGGTGGCGAGCTCAGCGGTGATATCTTCAAGAAATACGGCAAGCAGTTCACCGCGATGCTGCTGGGGGAAGGGCTGGCCGCGTTCGTTCTGGTTGGAGCGGCTTCGACCCTGATCGTAAACCTGGTGGTCCACGACTGGGCGGTCTCCATCGCCGCCGGCGTGGTGTTCGGGGCGATTGCTTCGGCCACGGACCCCGCTTCAACCATCAGTGTGCTGTGGGAATACCGTGCGGCCGGGGTGCTCACGACCGCCGTCGTGGCCATTGTGGCGCTCGATGATGCGCTGGCCATGACCCTCTACGGCCTCGGTACCAGCATCGCCAATATCCTGACCCAGAGCGGGGAGGGCGAATCCATTGCCATGAGTCTGCTGCACACCTTTATTGATCTGGGCGGTGCGATTTTCCTGGGGATGGTCTGCGGATTTGTCCTCAACGCCATGATGCATTACCTGCCGCAGACAGAAAAGCGCCTCGGGATTTCCATCGGCGTTCTGCTGCTCTGCGTCGGTCTGGCGGTGGCGCTGAAAATGGACCTGATTCTGGCCAGTATGACGGTGGGCATTGTGCTGATCAATTTGGCACCGAAGCGCAGCGGCCAGCTGTTCGAAACGGTTCGCTCCTTTGCGGCCCCGATTTATATTGTGTTTTTTGTGCTGGTCGGCGCCCGGTTGTCGTTGGGCAGCATGCCGGCCTGGGTTTGGGCACTGGTGGCCTCCTATGTGCTGCTGCGCAGCATCGGAAAATGGGCGGGGGCTTATCTGGGAGCCCGAGCCTCCAAGGCGGAAAAGCCCGTGCAGAAATATATGGGCATGACCCTCTTCGCCCAGGGCGGCGTGGCCGTCGGTCTCTCCATCGTGGCCAGCCAGAACCTGCAGCATATCCAGGTGGTCCAAGGCATGAGCCTGGGCGATATGATCATCTTCACCGTCACGGCCACCACGCTCTGCGTGCAGCTGATCGGTCCCGCCTTCACCAAACTGGCGGTCAAAAAGGCCGGTGAAGTGGGCCGCAATGTGACCGAAGAGGATGTCATGGCCGAACTCAAGGTATGCGATGTGGTGGACACCGGCATTGTCCCGCTGCAGGAGGGCAGTCCGCTCAATCTGGTGGTGCAGGGTTTTGCCGAGCAGGATACCTATGTCTATCCCGTGGTTTCGAGCGAAGGAAAGATTATCGGCGTGCTGACGTTTGATATGCTCAAGGAGCTGCTGACCCATCGTGACACCTGGCAGTGGCTGGTGGTCGGCGATGTGATGCAGCCGGTTCGGGAGCTGCTGACGAAGGGTTCCCAACTGGACGAAGCGCTCCAGGAGATGCGGAATATGCAGGCCGAGGCGCTGCCGGTGGTGGAAGGCGACGGCAGCGGGAAACTCGTTGGTGTGCTCGATCAGCGAGTGGCCCGCCGCAAGGTCAATGCCGAACTCGTCCGCCGCCAGACCGCGGCAATCTAGTGTTCTGTCCCTTAAATAATACTTCACAAAAGGCGATGGAGGGGCGCTCGCCGAGCGCCCGGGCGGAGAGGTGATTGCGCCGAAAAGAAGCAATCTCGCCCCTCCAGTACATAACCGAAGCGGATGCGATATTTCTTAAAATGCTCTAACCGTACTCTTCGGTATAGTCTTCCATGGATGCTTTGATTACGGAATAGGCGTGTTCGCGGTCGTAGATCTTTTCGATGTGCACATCGGATGGCTGGCCGGGGACGAGCTTGTAGGTCTCGAAATAGTGGCGCAGGCGTTCGAGCAGAGCGGGTGGAATGTCCTTGATATCGTTTGCTTCTTGCCAGAATTGATCGTTGTCCAGTATGGCAATGATTTTGTCGTCCGCCTCGCCATGGTCGACCATCTGAATTCCGCCGATCACGCGCGCCTTCAGGATCACTTCGCCGCGGTTGATGGGGCGTTCGGTAATCACACAGATATCGAGCGGGTCGCCGTCGCCTTTTTCCGATTTCGGCGATAGCGCGTTCACGCGCTCGGCGCAGTAGGTCTGCGGGACAAAGCCATAGAGCGTCGGGGTCATCGAGGAGGTCAGCTGCGGGCGGTCCACGCGCAGGTATCCCGTGGTTTTGTCGACCTCATACTTCACTGCGTCGAAGGGTGTCATTTCAATGTAGGCATTCACAATGCTCGGAAGGTCTTGACCTATTTCAAGGCCGTGCCACGGATGCGGCCGCCAGCGGTAGAACGTTTTTGGAAATCCCATAATATGCTTCTTTCGTGATCGGATTACTAGTCAACACGCACGATATCAGCCCCGAGCGAGGCGAGTCGATCTTCAATTGCTTCGTATCCGCGGTCGATCACCTGTGCGTTCTTGATGACGCTCTCGCCTTCGGCGCAGCACGCGGCAATCAACATCGCCATCCCGGCGCGAATATCCGGACTGGTGAGCATGCTTCCGCGTAGCTGCGTCGGGCCGATAACGACGACGCGGTGCGGGTCGCACTGAATAATATTGGCCCCCATGGTCATAAGGTGGTCGACAAAATACATGCGGCTCTCGAACATTTTTTCGAAGAAGAGTGTTGTGCCTTTGGTTTGTGTGGCGAGCACGATGGAGACACTCATCAGGTCGGAGGGAAATGCGGGCCAGATACCGTCTTCGATTTTGGGTGTGGCATTTTCCGCATCGGGAATAATTTCCCGATCCGGGCAGGAATCCATGCGTAATGTTCCGTTATCGACTGTCCAGTGTACGCCCATTTTGGAAAAGGTTTTCTGCATGACCTGCAGGGTGATCGGATCGCTGGCATCGGGGATCGCCAACGATCCGCCGGTTACGGCCGAGGCGGCGATGAAACTGCCGATTTCCATAAAATCGGGCTGGACCGAATACTCGGCTCCGCTCAGGCGAGGCACGCCTTCAATCGTCAGCATGTTGGTGCCGATGCCGGAAATTTTTGCGCCCATTTTGTTCAGCAGGCGGGCGAGGTCCTGCACATGCGGTTCGCAGGCCGCGTTGTAGATGGTGGAAACCCCTTCGGCCAGTGTGGCCGCCATCATAATATTCTCCGTGGCGGTCACACTGGCTTCGTCGAGGACCATGTCGGCCGCCGTCAGCGGTTGCATATTGAATTGGTAGGATCCATTGGATTCAATATCCACGCCCAGCGCGCGCAGCCCGTAAAAATGGGTGTCGAGCCGACGGCGGCCAATCACATCGCCGCCCGGGGGAAAGATGGATGCACTGCCGTGACGGGCGGTGAGCGGGCCCGCCATTAAAATCGAAGTGCGGACGCGGGTGCAGAGTTCTTTGTCCAGCTGCGTGGTTTTCAGCCCCTTGGCGCAGAGCGTTACCGAGTGTCCATCGAGCGAGACCTCAACCCCCAGGGCGGTCAGCAATTCCAGCATCACCTTGACGTCGTTGATCAGCGGGACATGGTGAAGAACCACCGGCTGGTCGGTCAAAACACACGCCGCGAGCATGGGCAGCACGGCATTCTTGTTGCCGCGCGGATGAAAGGACCCGCCAATGGGCTTCCCGCCATTAATAATGAATTTTGCCACCGCTTATTCCCCTTGAAATGTGAAGCGGTGAATCTTCCAGACATTGCCAGTCGCTTGCAAGAGCAAACGACCGATGTGGAAAAAAATAGAAAGCCAATTGTTCAACGCGCGGGTTTTGGTCTACATTGCGTCGGATGGATGAGGGTGTGGACCAGTTGGATTTTAACTTTGCTTCGGACGACCTGCTTGAATTCCCCCGCGATCTGGGCGAGGAAGGGTACTTTCAGTTTCATTCCGAGCAAAAACAGGCTTTCCAGGCATTGGAAGTCCGTTTTGGCGTTGCAATCAATCAGCGCGTTCGCCTGCGCCTGCATGGCTGGGAGAAAGAATTGGAAGGCAAACTGATGCTCGACTCGCTGCTGCTGCCCTCCATTCAGGATGAAACCCTCCGCCTCCGTCTGGGAAAAACGGCCTTCGACCACACCGATATCGAATATTGCCTGACACTGAACTGAGGCAGGAGGCTCTTTCCGGGAGCGCTTTCCTTTCGCGAACGAAAAGCTACGCGAAACCTCGTTGTTTTGGGGGCGGGACTGACGTCTGGGAAAGCAGCTTCAAATTGTGGCGAGGATGACGAGACTCGAACTCGCAACCTCCAGCGTGACAGGCTGGCGCTCTAACCAATT
>CAZWZW010000156.1:0-7461 GCA_964639125.1 uncultured Verrucomicrobiota bacterium | reverse complement strand
GGCGCACCAAATAAAAAGCCCTGCATGTATCCATGCAGAGCCCTTCGGAAGACCTATGTTTGGAGTGCTTCTACCAAGTCGACATCAGTTCTTTCTCACCCACTAATTCGGTGATCCGAATGCCAAAAGTCTCGTCCACCACAACCACATCACCATGACCAATCAGTTTCCCGTTGATAATCAGGTCGGCCGATTCTCCGACAAGACGATCGAGCTGCAGAACCGAACCGACGCCGAGCCGCAAGAACTCTCTGACCGGCAGGCTGGTGCGCCCGATTTCCACATGAACATCCACTGGAATATCCATGATCATATTAAGGTTCACCTCTTCAGACACCTCGGTAATCCCTTCGGCGGGTTCGTTTAATGGAGAAGGAGAAACGGAACCAACTTCCACGCTGTCGTTCACGTTTTCCTGTTCAATATTTTTTTCGTCATTCATCGTTCACTCTCCTAAAACTTCAGTTTGTTTTTCGCCGATTGCAAAGTTGCAGCGCTAGATTGTCTCTTTTACGTCCCAAACCTGCTTCGAAAATTAGATTGTCCCCTAAAAACACATCCACGGGGTCATGGATCGAGCGGTCCAAACAGAGCACATCGCCTCGCTGGAGTGTTGCCAGTTGACTGGCCCGGATGGAGCAGCACCCCAGTTCAGCACGCAATTCGAAGGGAACCCCCTTCAAGGTGGACAGGATACGCGCACCATCCAGTTCACCATTCACGTCGTCATCGTCGCCACCGCTCATTTTCAGGCTCATGCCTTCCACCAGCTCCTGCAGTGGTTCGAGCGGATAGCAGAGCGTCAACTGCCCCACCCGGTCTCCCGCCTGAATGCGGAAGGAAAGGCTCACAACAGGGTTGTCATCCGGCATCACCTGCACAAACCGCGGATCACTCTCGACGCTTTTCAGCCCAAAGTTTACAGGCGTCGACAATTCCCACGATTCCCCAAGAATCGGGAGAATGTTTTCGATCCAGCTTCCTGCAATGGCCTGTTCAATCGAGGTCAGCGGCCTTACTTCTTCGCCGCTCAGATCGTCATCGCCCAGAATCCGGGAAACAATCATCCCGACCAGGGAAAGGTCAACTTCCATTAAGACGGGCTGATCGAAACGGCTGGAAAGCTGAGTCATGAAACACGGATTTCCCAGCGACCCCATAAAGTTGCTGTATGATACCGTCTCCACAGAAAGCAGGCTCAGGTCGAACGAAAGATTAACCCCTCCCGGACGTTCTTCGGAAAAGCGTTTGGCAAAATATTCGTGAACCACCTTCAGGGCGCGCAGTTGCGCACCACTCAGGCGGCCGGGCTGCCGAAAGTTGTATGAAAGCACCTGAACCTTTGCCGCTGCTTCCGCGGCAACCGCACCGTCTTCGGTCGGTGACGCAACATCGCGCAGAGCATCCATTTCGTCGGTCGATAAATTTTGTTCCTGATCAGACATAAGCTTATTGGATTAGAAAATCGGTGAAATACACTTGAACCACCGCACCGGACATTCTGTCGCGCAGCAGTTCATTGGCGCGGTTCTTGATTTCGCGTTTGAGGATGCCGCGGCCGTTGCGCCCTTCCAGCTCCTCAATGGTCATATGCGAGGCCGACTCGCAGATTAGATCGCGGATAATGGGGCGGAATGATTCCAACGACGAAGAAAGCTTTTCATCGCTCAATTCCAGCACCACGGAAATCTTCAACACACGCGTTGCCTTGGTTTCGGCAATATTTACGTATAAATCCTGGAAGGTGGATACCACGGGAACATCCGTTTTTTTCTTGGGTTCGGGAACTTGCGGTTTCGAACGCTTCCCGAGAACCAACCCTGCCCCTGTTCCCCCGGCAATTAGAAGTACACCCAAAATAATAATAAGCATCATTCCGTTGCCCTTTTTCGCAGGTGATTCTTCCTCGACGGGAACCTCTTCAATTGTTTCTTGTTCTTCTGCCATGAGACTCTCCTAACAACTCCCCATATGTTTTCGCGGCCAGTACTGTTACTTTTCAATACAGATCAATATATGATCCTTAACATGTTTGATGCCATAGGCGTCGATGAAGCGTGAGTCGGAATATCCGACAGCACTCACCTGCTCCGACGGCAACGATGAAATTTCGGTTAAAAAGCGGGCCACCACCGCCGCGCGCAACATGGCGCTACGCTGACGATCTGTTGGGTTTTCGCCCTCCTCCTCAACCACCACCACTTCGAATGTATATTGATGGAGATCCAGCAAAACCTCACCCAGCATTTCTAAGAATTTTACCGATTCCTGCTCCAGGTGCCTGTCCACCCGAAACGATACCGGAACCTGAAGGATGACTTTGGAGGAATGGTCGGAGGACACTACGGTTATCTTTGAAAGGCTGGACAAACCCTTCTGCCACAGCATACCGCGGATATACCCATCAACCTCCGTAATCTGACGCGGCTTGCTTTCCCGAATGCGGAACGAGCTGGCTCCAGCGTCGCCCTTTCCGAAAAGTACATTGCGCGCAAAAGGCAGCAGTCCCAAGCCACCGCCGGTCCCGAACGCATCGCGCACTTCGCCCAATCCATCGGCACCGGGCCCCATCTGGGTCTTACCGAAGCTAAGCAACATGACAAAGAAACCCAGCAAAATACACCACAATGCGGAATACTGGACAAAATAGGCAGGGGCCAGATCTTCTTTCGGCTTCTTTACTTCCTTAGCCATCGTGCGCCCCCTCGTCCGTTTCCTTCGTTCCCCGCCAGGATTGCTTGAGAATTTTATTTGGAATCATCTTCATCAGCTGTTCGTTGAATCCAACGAAAAACAGCTCAACCATACCCTCGGACGGCGTGTTTTTGGGCATGGTTTTCACGACGCGAACCGAAGTGCTGATTTGCCCGCATCCATGGAGCCCATTGAATTTTGACAGCAGATCCTGCACCACGAGCGCCTGCTCGATTCCCAGGCCCCACGATGTGGTATAATCATCCAGTCGAACCACCACATTTTCCGGAATCGTTATCTGAACACGGACTTCGTTGTCGACCATGTGCATCATGTCGCGGGCCACATCCCAAACTTCGTGGGTGGTGGAGTTCAATGTTGCGGTCCCCGGCTCAAAAGCAACACGCTGATTGATTACGAGCGATACGCCGTTTGCTAGCAGATGCAGGTAATAATCAGCCGAAGCTGAACGGATAATGCGGTCGGAATCATCGGCCGCCACCATCTGCTCGGTTCCGGTATTGCCCGAGACATCGGCATTCGCTAAATTGTTTTCATCCACTTCCTCAACCTGTTTCGCCTGCATGCCCCCCACCGCGACCGCCATGGGTAGCGGAATGGCACGCAGCCCCCCCTTCAGGGCACCGAACATGTTCTGCAACGAGTGTTCTTCAAAATCAGCAAATGAAACGAGCATAACAAAAAACGTGACCAGCAGCGACATCGCATCGCCGAAGGTCACAACCCAGAGAGGACACCCCGCCTCATCTGCAGGTTCTCGTTTTTTGCGGCTCATCAATCAGGCCTTACTCTTTCATCGTTTTTTGGCGGACATTGGGCGGAATAAATGCGCGCAGCTTTTCTTCAACAATACGTGGGCTATGCCCTTCCTGAATGGCCACAATCCCTTCAATGACCATGGTTTTCAGCGCCACTTCTTCCAGTGTCCGCTGCTCCAGCTTGCCAGCGGTCGGCAAAGCCACGAGATTGGCAACCATTGCGCCATACATGGTGGTCAACAAAGCCACCGCCATGCCGCTGCCCAATGATTTCGGATCGGACATGTTTTTCAACATGGCCACCAGTCCGACCAGCGTACCGATCATCCCGAAGGCGGGCGCATAGCCCCCCAGAGCCTTAAAGATTCCCTGGCCGATAATATGGCGCTCCTGCATGGCACTTAAATCGTTTTCAAGCACATCGCGCAACACCTCCATCGTGCTGCCGTCCACTGCCATCTGGAACCCCTTCTTCATAAAAGGATCTTCGATTTTTTCAATATCGTCTTCCAATGCGAGCAGGCCATCGCGGCGCGCACGAACGGCATAGTCGGTTAGTTGGTTGTAGAGCGTGATATAGTCCAGTTCCTTCATGAACAATGCCTTGCGGGCAACCTTCATCACGGCAATCACATGAGGGAACGGGTAATGCATCAACGTTGCGGCAATCGCGCCGCCGACGGTAATCAGAATCGAAGGGGCATTAAAGAACCCGCTCCCCCCTCCCATCGCAATCGCGATAAAGACGAGCAACCATCCGAGTACTGCACCAGCTATACTTCCAATATCCATGGATCACTCCCTCTTAGTCCTGTGCAAGACCCGCAACGGCTTTGGCCCTGTATGCAGCTCGGTACCCAATTATCCGGTCCGCAATTTCGTCGATCGATTCTTTAACGTAGTACCGGTGTCCGTTCAGCAGCACAATCTGTGTGTCCGGATTTTGCTCCACCTTTTCGATCTGCTCTGGATTCAGCAGATATTCAACCCCATGCAAGTCTGTTACCTTGATCATTCCCTACTCCAAGTGAGGTGGTTTATCGCTTAATGTTCAGCAGTTCCTGAAGCATCGAGTCCGAGGTTGTGATCGTGCGAGAATTGGCCTGGAAGCCACGTTCAGCGACTATCATTTCCGTAAACTCCTTGGCCAGATCCACATTGGAATTTTCCAAGTGCCCCTGCACCACCAGGTTATCGGTGGAGCTAAATGATGGATTGCCTGAGGCAGGCGTTCTCTGATACTGATTCCCGCCGATATGTGACAGTGCATCCGCACCGCCGAAGGTTGCAATATCCACCGTAAAGGCATTCGAAACCAACTCGCTATTTGCAGCTCCGGTCGGATCGTTCGGCCCGGCAATATAGGAAATGATACCTTCGCTCGAAATCATTACATCCTGAACATCTGCGGGAAGCGTGATAAGCGTAGAGGCACTTCCTCCTACCCCCCCGGCGGTGCCGTGCAGATATTTTCCAGACGGCCCAAGGAAACGGAGCGTTCCGCCGTTTGCCGAGTCGTAGGACAGCTCAAAATCGCCGGCACGGGTATACGTGGCTGTTTCAATCGAACCGCCAGAGGCTTCATCGTTCAGCACGAAAAATCCATCGCCAGCAATCGCCATATGACTTTTGATACCCGTTTCCTGCAACAGCCCGTCGTTGAAATCCTTGGTGATCTTACCAACATTCACACCCAACCCCACCTGTTTGCCCGCCGTGGCATCGCCGGCACTGGTCAGTGACTGATAAAATGCATCCTGAAATGTCACATTGCTCTGCTTGTATCCCACGGTATTTACGTTGGCAACATCGTTGCCGATCACATCCAACTGTGTTTGGTGTGCCCGCAGGCCCGAAATTCCACTCCATAGACTACCAATCATGGTTCTCTCCTTTCGCCGCTAAATGGCGGCCGTCTTTTCTTCTATTGATTCAGACGGCGCCTCAGTAGCACCCGCCGTCAGGCTTTTTACATTACTGGCGAAATAGGTTTTCCCATCCACCACAAACTGCGTTTCGCCACCGTTCCACATAACCTTCTCAAGGGTTCCTTCGATCGGCTTTCCACCTTCCAAAAGTTCCAACACAACCGGTTTCCCGGAATTCATCAACGACATCGCCGACACGGTATTCTGCTGAAAGCCTTCAAACTGGCCATTCAGGTTTTCCATTTGCTCCAGCGCACTGAACTGCGCCAGCTGAGCGGTCAACTGGGCATTATCCACGGGTTTGGTCGGATCCTGATTCTTCATTTGAGCCACGAGCAACTGCATGAACTGATCTTTGCCCATTGCACCGCCAGGCTTACCGGTTTCAATCGTCGGCGCCGTATTTTGTTCCGTATATAAACTATTAACTTCCATTGTCAGTCTCCATTACGCGACCCAGGAACCCGCACGGTTCTTCTGCACCTGCTGAGATTCGTGCAGTTCTTCATTCTCATTCAAAGCAGGTCCGGTGCCACTGAAGCGTTCCTCTACCCCACGATCGCTCGCGGCAAAACGCTGCCGTTGGTCGTCACCCTTTTCGCTTAAAAGCACATCAAACTTGCCCAGCTCGACATCATGGTCCTGCATCAACCGGCGGATTGAATCCTCCTGCCGGGCAATCAAATCCCGAATGGCCTCGTTCTGCGAATGGATTTCCAGCGTCATGGTTGATTGGGTTTCACGAACCAGGACCGTTAACCGGCCCAGCTCTGCGGGCTGCACGGTCAACCGCATCACCTTCTCGCTTTGTTTAACCATCGAAAGAACCTGCTCGCCAAAGCGCGATGAAAGCTCTTCCACCTTCATTACCCGTTCGTTCGCTGTATCGAACGACTGCATCACCTCCGGGACCGAAGGAGTCGAGCGCAGCGTTGGTCCTGCTACCGCAAAGCCTGGTTCGGCAATCCCCGACAACGGAATTTCATGAATATTCAGCTTCGATTTAATTCCATTTCTCAAGATCTGCTGAGTTTGATCGGCCACGAAACCCAGTAGACTAACGGCCTGCCGAGCGTCCGCAGCTCCGACAGGATCAGGCACCCCATTGGCAGCAGCAGGCTCGGCGACCGGAAGATCCTTTGGGGGACCAACGGCTCCTTTGAAAGAGTACTTGCCTGCTTCCGCCACCGCTCCCGCCGAGAACTCCTTTTGCCACTCAACCGACCCTTTGAGCGTATGTTCACTGCGGAGTCCGCTCTTTGCGGTCGAAGCTTCCGGAAAAATCTTTTGTTGCACCAAATCACCGGCATTCAAGGCCATTTCAACGGGCACGTCTGATTCGGTGTCGGCAACATTTTTTGGGGATGTATCGCCCAGTCCATCCGTCATGGGAGAATCAAATGAAGACATCCCAACCTCCTTTGTTACGGGGTTCTGTAGCTCTGTTGTTTCTTCCTTTGCAACGGATTGCTCCGAAGACAGACTTTGGGGCCCAACTTCTTCAGGAATTGTTGCCTGCTCGAAAATCAGAGATGACAAGCCTTCCGGCTGTTCTCCATCATGTGCTCCTCCAGACAAGTCGCCTACCGAAACCGTCGGATCCTCGGTTGCCCCCGCTCCTTCGATCCTAACGGCTTTCCCCGCATCACCGCGGTCGGGCTCCGCACCTTCCCTCTCGCGCGCGCGCGCATCTCGCATTGTAGATCATCGAGGCTCTCCGGGCGACTCCGAGCCAGGGAGGACTCCCTCCCGGGCACGCAGGATCGAGGGAAAATAGAGAACGGCCCCGAAGGGCCGTTCTCGATTTCCGTCCTCGTTTGTTTCATGTTCCCATCACCCCTCTAGAGGGACTGGTAGTACTCCATGAGGATCTTGGCGACCTCGGGCCTGGCGAACTCGGGGGGCAGGTCCTGCCCGGCCGAAAGCATCTCGCGGACCTTGGTGCCCGACAGGAAGACGAAGCTCTCCTTCTTGTGGCCCTCGGGGGCCTCGCGCATCATGATGACCTCGCCCATCTCCTTGGAGTACGCCGTGTGGTCGGCCTCGAAGATCTGGAGTTC
>CAZWZW010000155.1:0-7609 GCA_964639125.1 uncultured Verrucomicrobiota bacterium | reverse complement strand
TTTTCATTGAACCGAACCCGGTTCCCTTCATTTTCATTTCCGTTTTTAGGATAATCTGAAGGCCTGTGCTATTTCGTTTCGGAAATAAGTGCCTTCACATGCTCAACATAGGCTTCCGCGCCTCCGGCCTGATAGCCGGTTTTGGCAACAATCCCTCCGTCGGAATCCAGAATAAACACCGTAGGGAACCCCCCTACACCAAATTGATTCATCAATTTTTCGTTTTGCTTTTGCAGATCAGCGCTCTGCTTCGATTTATCCCGAGGGAAATCAGCAAGAACCAGCACAAGGTTTTCCGCAGCATAATCCTTGAAAGCGCTCTGTGAGAATACTTCCCGATCGAGTTTAATGCACCAGCCGCACCAGTCGGAACCACTGAAGTCGACCAACATATGCTTGCCTTCTTCCTTGGCCTTGGTTTTGGCTTTTTCAAAATTCGTTTCCCAGCCGTCGGACGCAAATACCCCTGCGCTTACCGATATCGCCGCCAACACTGCCAACCATCTCTTCATGTGTTCCTCCTTGGGAATTAGATCGATTAATCCGTACAAAACAGAATGCAATTTCACATATTGGGACAGGGCTTGTCCAATTTCGTTCATTACCGATATAAAAAAAGCCGCCCCGAAGGACGGCATTCTTTGAACCACTCAACTTGAGTGATTAGTTTACGCCAACGGCGTTGAGGTCGGCATAGGCCTGTTTGATGCGCCCGACAAGACCTTCCTGACCCTTGCGCAACCATACGCGCGGATCGTAGAATTTCTTATTCGGCTTGTCTTCACCTTCCGGGTTTCCGAGCTGACCCTGAAGGTAGCCTTCGTTTGCCTTGTAGAAGCCGAGGACCCCTTCCCAGGTGGCCCACTGCGTGTCGGTGTCGATATTCATCTTGATGACGCCGTAGCCGATGGACTCTTCGATTTCAGCCGGGGAAGAACCGGAACCGCCGTGGAATACGAAGTTCAGCGGCTGGGCATCGGTACCGAATTTTTCGGACACGTATGCCTGGGAGTCGCGCAGGATGGTCGGGGTCAACTTCACGTTGCCCGGTTTGTAAACACCGTGCACATTGCCGAAGGAAGCCGCGATGGTGAAGTTCGGGCTGATTGCAGACAGCTTTTCGTACGCATAAGCAACGTCTTCAGGCTGGGTGTAGAGCTTGGACTCATCCATATCGGAGTTGTCGACGCCATCTTCTTCTCCGCCGGTGCAGCCGAGTTCGATTTCGAGGGTCATGCCGATCTTGGACATGCGCTGGAGGTATTTAGCGGAAATCTCGATGTTTTCTTCGAGGGACTCTTCGGAGAGATCCAGCATGTGGGAAGAGAAGAGCGGACGGCCCTGTTCTTCGAACATTTTTTCGCCGGCTTCGAGTAGGCCGTCAATCCACGGCAGCAGCTTCTTGGCCGCGTGGTCGGTGTGGAGGATAACCGGAACGCCGTAGGCTTCAGCCATCATGTGAACGTGCTGAGCACCGGAAATCGTTCCAAGAACAGCTCCGTCCTTCAGGCCTTTACCGGCATTGAAAGCTCCACCACCGTTGGAAAACTGGATGATGACGGGTGAGTTAACCGCCGCAGCGGCTTCGAGAACACCGTTGATGGAATCGGAACCAACAACGTTAACGGCGGGCAACGCAAACTTGTTTTCCTTGGCAATCTGGAAAACCTTGGCCACGTCGTCGCCAAAAAGAACGCCGGGTTTTACGGCATCAAGAACTTTAGCTGACATACTATTTCTCCCTGTATTATTGGATTGGTCTATTCTTTTGAGCCAATGCATTTGGCAAAATTCGCGGGAACTATATCAGGATAGTCCCCCGGGTCAACCACGACAGACAGAAATCGGTTCTACCTCAAATCCGGTGCTTGGACTTTTTTATTTATTCTGCTTGCAAACGAAACGTGCATCACAATAATGGCGCTTCGTTTTTGAAAAAAGCGAGCGTAGCTCAGTGGTAGAGCTCCACCTTGCCAAGGTGGTTGTCGAGAGTTCGAATCTCTTCGCTCGCTCCATTTTAAACCCGTTCCAAGAGATTGGAGCGGGTTTTTTTAGAGTAATGCTGATTCGGAGACAACCGCAATGGTGCCCAGGGCGGGACTCGAACCCGCATGACCGAAGTCGAGGGATTTTAAGTCCCTTGCGTCTACCAATTTCGCCACCTGGGCAAGGTAACGTTTTAAAAACGAGCGCATAGATAAACAACCCGATCTTGAAAACACAATAAAAAACAGGGGGCACCCGTTGAATAGGCACGACTCGCAACCAATAATCTGTTGCTTTTTCCAAAGTCAGGATGGCACACTTGATTCCGATGCTTACGACAACGACTAGAATCCACGACCTCTTCGAATCCACCGGGCTCTTTGAATCCGGGCAACTCGATTCCATTATGGAAAATATCAGGAATGGCGGACTTTCGATCTGCGAATCCGTATTGACTCAGAGCGAAATCAAGGAGGAGGAGTTTCTCGAAAAACTGGCCGAGGCCATGGGGCTGCCCTTTCAGCGCCTGAAGGATGTTGAAATTGACGCCGACATTCTGGAGAAACTACCAACCAAGGCGATCTTTCAATATAATGTCATTCCGCTAGGCGAAGAAAATGGCTGCCTGAAGGTGGCCACCAGCGATCCATTCATCCCGGGGCTGGTCGATGCTCTTCAACTGGCCGGCGAGTGCCGCATACAGCTCCTACTCAGCTCTTCCGACGACATTTCCACCACCGCAAAAAGATTCTATGGCGTAGGTGCTGAAACCCTCGACCGCATGATGCAGGATGACCTCATCGATCTGGAGGATGAGGAAAGCCTCCTCAAGCAGGATCTCAGCGAGCTTGACCAGGAAGCGTCGGTGGTAAAATTTGTGAACCAGATTATCTGGGAAGCCTTCAAGGACCGCGCCACCGATATTCATATTGAGCCGATGGAAATGGATCTGCGTATCCGCTATCGCGTAGACGGCGTATTACACGAAACGCCGATGCCTCCACAGCTTAAGCGTTTTCAGTCGTCGGTCATTTCCCGGATCAAGGTGATGGCCAACATGGACATTGCCGAAAAACGGCTACCGCAGGACGGGCGCATCAGCGTTCGGATTCGCGGCGAAGAGATCGACGTGCGTGTCTCAACCATGCCAACGGTCTATGGCGAAAGCGTCAGCCTCCGGTTGCTCATGCGCGGCGGGGGGTTAGTCACGATGGCGGATCTGGGGCTCAACGACCACGATAGCTCACTACTCAAAAAAATGATCACCCGCCCGCATGGCATCTTGCTCGTAACGGGCCCCACCGGATCGGGTAAATCAACGTCTCTCTACGCATGGCTCCACACGATCAACTCGGTGGACAAGCGCATCATGTCGGCGGAAGATCCGATCGAATACGAAATGCCCGGCGTAAACCAGGTTCAGATGCGCCCGGAGATTGGCCTGACCTTTGCCAATACCCTCCGCACCTTTCTCCGCCAAGACCCGGACGTCATTATGGTCGGGGAAATCCGCGACAAAGAGACGGCAGAGATCGCGATCCGGGCGGCACTGACCGGCCACTTGGTATTCAGCACCATTCACACAAACGATTCCGCCAGTACGATTACCCGTTTGCTCGATATGGGCATCGAGCCGTTTCTTGTGGCCTCTTCGGTCGAAGGCATTGTGGCCCAGCGGCTCGTGCGGGGTCTCTGCAAGGCGTGCCGCACCCCCGTTGAGCTAGACAAAGACTTCCTGCTTGAACACAACTTCCCGATAGAACGCCTCGAAAACGAAGGCCCAATCTACGAAGCCGTGGGCTGCGACGAGTGCCGAGGGAACGGTTATAAGGGACGGACCGGCATCTTTGAGATCCTGCCGGTTACCGATGAAATTCGGCCGCTGGTCATTGCCCACGCATCGGCCAGCGCAATCAAGCAGCAATCGCTTGAGCATGGAATGAAGACCCTCCGCGAAGACGGGTGGGACAAGGTTTTGGCTGGCGTAACAACCATCGATGAAATCCTTCGTGTTACCGAAGAAGACGAAATCGAGGAGTAGGAGCCGGAAAAAGTTGGCTCTTGCCCGGAATTTCCACGCCTCGAAGAATTGACATCACACCCCTACTGTTCCGGAGGAAGCACTCCCTCCGCCACCAGTTGATCATCCATTTCCTGTGTCAGCGGAATGGGAAGGGGCGGCATGCCTGCGCGGATCACTTCCATCTGATACTGCCGCATGTTTTCCCGCGTTTCCTCTCGCAGCTTTTTCTGTTCTTCTGGCGAAAGCGCGGGCTGGGCCGGCGGGGTCGGCGGAGGTGCCGTGCGCCTGAACCCTCCCCCGAACCGGCGACGGGGTGCTGTAGGGGTCGCGGGGGTTTTCTTTACCGCGGCCGCAGCCGGAGCATTGGAGAGCTCGAAAGCGACTTCCTTCCCCTGATACAGCAGCGTAGCTACTGAATTCACGATATCAATATCCTTCAGCTTCATGCCCTTAAAGCTCTCACCAACCATAAGCATGACACTTTTGGGCTCTCCCGGCCGGACAACCTTGTTTTCGAATCCAGCGCGAATATCCCCCTGCTCGGTTTCCAGCAGAAAACAAAGCCGCATCTGCTTTTCCAGCGCTTTCGCTGCCGCGGTTGCGGCTGCGGCCTCCTGAGCCACATTCTTTGCAACGGCCCCCGTTAAGGGATCCGCCCCAAACGGCGAGCGATCAAGGATTACTTTATAGCGCTCGGGCTTATATTCCGTTTCACCCAAGCTTACTCCAGCGGTGACGGCCCCTGCTAAAACCAACGCTATTCGTGTATTGATTTTTTTACCACCCATTTAAAATTCCTTTTCCGAAACCACCGAAATAATGTTTCTTCCCTGCCGATACGTCAAGCGGAACCCCGTGCGCCTTCTCCGTCCGCAGAAAACAACGCGAAGCGGGCGGGAATATTGTGTCAGAACCGGTAAAATGCACAAAATGTTCCGGAATCAGCTGCGTCGATTCCGCCCCAGCGGAACAGACAGGGTTCCGTTGAAGAACTCGATAATATGACCGCGTTCAATAAGCCAGCCAAGCGGTTGCAAAGCCTCTTTGGCTTCCTCCGATTTCGGATCGATCGAAGGATGCAGGATCTCGAGCAAGTGCTGACGCGTAGATCCCGGGTTTTCCTTCAAAAAAACCAACACTTCGGCAATGCTCTCGATGGTGTCTTTCGGCGAAATGGGATGCGGCTTCACGTGCGTAACAAAATTAATCCTACCCGCCTTGAATACATACAGATGCATATGCCGGAACGCAGCACGCATGGCAAATGACATCGTTAACGCGAAGCGGCTCTCTTTCGACCAAACCCCGCGAATGGCGTGGGTAATATTGCGGTCGTCCAATCCCTGCGCCGCTTTCGCGGGCACGATCGCACGGCGGGTAGATTCATAAAGAGTGGGAATTTTCTGCGCGAACTCGACTTCGGCCCGACCAAGATCCAGCGCTTCGGCATCAGGATCGGACTTGGGTTTGTAGACGGTCTTCCGGCGGCTCTCTTGCTTCCACTGCTCAATCATTTCTTCTTCATGCACAAACTCAATATTGCGTTTGTAGTCTTCGAGTGACAGGTGGGCAAACTTGCTCTGATGGAGTTCGGCAAGCTTTTCATTGTAGCTGTGATGATTCGGCGGACCGAGCAATACGCCCGTTTTACGACAGCGGGCCACACAGGTAAACTTTCCAGCCGGCGGATCGGTCTCGATTTCTTCCTTGTCGTAATCGTCGGCAAGGTGCCTGGCCATCATATGCAATTTGACCTTCTCTTCCGATGTAAAGACCGCTTTGCATTGCTTGCACTGGAACAGGCTAAACTCGGGCGCAGCATCGTTGACCTCGATCTTTACCAGATACCCCTCGGAATCGTGGATCAGCAGGCTGGCCAGATCCATCAGCGGATAAGCCCGGCGCGAATGGTGAATTTGCCGCACCAGCGATGCCAACCGCTTTTGTTCCGGCAAAAAAGAAACGGTTATTGGGAGTTCCTTGATCGGCTCCCGAGCGGGACGCGCGCGGTCTGGCCGCCCGGCGCGGTCACGAGGAGGCTGACGCGGACGGTCATCGCGGCGCGGCGGCCTGCGCCCATCGCGACGAGCGGGTTTTTCGGTATATTCCTTACTCCGGTAATGGTTTTCACCCGGAGGCTTGCGTGCCCACTGGGGCACGAAGTTAAGGTCAAGGATCACGTCCTTCGGATTTTTTCGATCTTCTTGTGAGGGTGTTTTCTCTTCCATGGCATCGACCGTGTATTCTATTGTGATTTGAGAATAATTCTAAATGAATCCCTTGAAATGAAAAGCTTTAACACACACGTACATTTGCTCGCGTAAAAAAAAATGGTCCCGCCCCGAAAAATCTTTTTACATGTCGATATGGATGCCTTTTTTGCATCGGTCGAGCAGCATGATCATCCTGAGCTGAAAGGCAAGCCCGTCGTTGTGGGAGCCCCTCCCACCCAGCGCGGAGTGGTTGCCGCCGCATCCTACGAAGCTCGCGAGTATGGCATCCATTCCGCCATGCCCTCGCGCACGGCACAGCAGAAATGTCCCCACGCCATTTTCGTCTCGCACAACATGGGGCGATACAAGGAAGTGTCCCGGCAGATCATGCGCATTTTCGAGACCTATACCCCCCTCGTCCAGCCCCTATCCATTGATGAAGCCTTTCTCGATGTAACCGGCGCTCAGCGATTGTTTGGCGACGGAACAACCATCGCCGAAAAAATCCGAGCCGACATACGGGAGCAAACCGGCCTCACCGCCTCCGTCGGCGTTGCCCCCAATATGTTTCTCGCCAAACTCGCCTCCGATATGGATAAACCTGACGGCCTGACGGTCGTCCCGACCGAGCAGGATGCCATTGAGGCGTTTCTCGCGCCCCTGCCCATCGGTCGCATCTGGGGCGTGGGCAAGGTAACACAGAAAAAATTGCTCTCTCTTGGACTGACCACTGTTGGAAAACTCCAACAGTTCGACCCGCATCGGCTGGAACAAGCCATCGGCCAACGCGGCGCCGAGGTCTTCGGTCGCCTCGCACACGGGATCGACGAGCGTAGCATCGTGCTCGAAACGGAAGACAAAAGCATTTCCAACGAAACCACCTTCAAGGAAGATGCAACCAATCGCGAACAAATCGAAGCCACGTATAAACGACTCATCGACAAGGTTGGAGGCCGCACCCGAAAGGCCGGACTATTTGCCACCACCGTCCATCTTAAACTGCGCTGGAGCGACTTTTCCACCATCACCCGCCAGACCAAACTGGCCATCCCCTGCTGCGACGACATCACGCTGCGCGAAACCGGCATGGAACTCCTCAACGAACACCTTCAGGATCGCCCGGTACGGCTTATTGGTTTTGGCGTGAGCGGCCTGACCGAAACCGACCAACCCACCGCTCAGCTCAGCCTGTTCGAAATGCCCGATACCACCCTCCACGAAAAGCGCAGCCGGCTAAGCCAGGCCGCCGACCGCATCAAACAAAAGTATGGCATCCGCAGCCTGCGCCGCGGCTCCGATATGGAATAAGCGCGACCACACAGGAATTATCCCAAAACGGAAATGAAAATGAAGGAAACCGGGTTTGGTTCAATGAAAACGGGGTTAA
>CAZWZW010000154.1:0-7636 GCA_964639125.1 uncultured Verrucomicrobiota bacterium | reverse complement strand
CAGCGACGCAGACCCAGACCAATCTGGCGGGCCGTAAGTCGGTGTTGCGGATGCTCAAATTCCTGAAAACGATTCCCGGTGGCAAAAATGCTAGCATCGATCGCATGATGAACGAAACCGCTTCCCGTGAAACCTATCGAATCAAAGGGGAAACGGTCATCACGGTAAATGATTACACTTCCGGCAGGGTCTTCGAGGACGCGCTGTCGTATTCATTCTATCCGATCGACCTTCATGATGAGAATGGGGTGAAGGCCAAGCCCCTGAAGCGTGGCATGGTGCCCACCATCCCGCGCAGTGCGCTCATTCCCAAGGGCTCCAAAAATATCATGGTGGCCGGTCGCAGTGTTTCCAGTGATCGACTGGCAAACTCCGCTGCCCGCGTGCAGGCTTCCAGTATGGCCATGGGGCAGGCGGCTGCGGTCACTGCGGTGCTCGCGGCGAGGCAGGGCTGCACACCAGGTGCCGTGCCATTGGACGAGATTCGCCAGGAACTGAAACGGCATCAGGCGATCGTGCCAGCCTGAGCTGCAGTTCGATAGTCAACAAAAGCGAATTTATTCAGGTATTTTTGCGAATAGCGAATTCCCGTAAAGCAGTGGCCTAAGCAGGGAAGTGGAGAGATGTTGGTAATGATGATGAAGTCCCGTATTATGACAGTCCTACAATCCCAGTTTCGCATAGGAGTGGCTGGATACAGATCACGCATACAATGCTGCAGTTATCCAGTCGTCGCGCTGTTGGCGTGCTGTTGCCTAAACGCCTCGGCACAGGAGAAGGCTCCGTCGCTTCGGCAGGCCTCCACCTCCGCCAAGGCTACGGTGGACAGGCAGGACAGGTTGAATGTGATTTTCATTCTGGCGGATGATCTGGGCTGGGCCGATACCACGCTGTATGGGAAAACCAGCCTGTATCAAACTCCGAATCTAGAGCGTCTGGCCAAGCGGGGGATGACCTTTAACCGTGCCTATGCCAACAGCCCTCTCTGCTCCCCGACGCGGGCGAGTATCCTGACGGGGCAAACCCCGCTTCGACATGGTTCGGTGAATCCAGTGCATCATGGAAAGTCTGTTAGCCTTACGCCCACCATCAAACCAAATGCCGATCCTGGGGATAAGGCACTGGAAGTCAGTTCCGTGTCGCGTCTGGATACCCAATTCCCAACCTTGGGAAAACTCGTGAAGCAGGCGGGGTATACGACGGGACATTTTGGGAAGTGGCATCTAGGCAGCGCGCCTTATTCACCGCTGGAACATGGCTTTGATGTCGATATTCCGCACACGCGCGGCCCCGGACCCGGCAAGAGCTACATTGCGCCATGGTCGCTGGAGCTGAAGCCCAACTATCCGAAAGAGCACATTGAGGATCGCATGGCTGAAGAAGCCGTGGCCTGGATGAACTCTGTAAGAGGGAAGGAGCCGTTTTTTATGAACTACTGGCAGTTTTCGGTGCATGGGCCGTGGATTGCGAAGCAGGAGCTGATTGACCAATACAAAGAGAAGGTGAACCCCGGAGAGAAACAGCGCTCTCCCACCTATGCGGCCATGATTGAAACCATGGATGATGCGATCGGTTCGCTGCTCGACGCTGTCGATGCTGCCGGAATCGCCGAGCAGACCGTGATCATCTTTGTTTCCGATAATGGCGGGAATATGCATAGCAACGTCGATGACACGATTCCGACGGATAACTTTCCCCTGCGTGGAGGCAAAGCAACAATGTATGAGGGTGGCATTCGCGTCCCCTGTGTCGTCGTTTGGCCGGGAGTCACCCAGCCAGGGACGCGCTCGGACGAGATGATTCAAACCTCAGATTTCTATCCGACTCTGCTGAACCAACTTGGCATTCAAATGCCGGCTGACCACCCGGTGGACGGGATAGACATTACTTCCGCATTGGCTGGGGGCAGTCTCGACCGAGAGGGAATCGTCACTTACTTTCCCACACCTCCGCCGGTTCCGAATTGGCTACCACCCGCCATTTCGCTCCATTCAGGAGACTGGAAACTGATTCGGCTCTTTCATCAGGGAGAGCAGGGCGCACACGCGTATCGACTCTATAACCTAGCGGATGATATTGGAGAGCAAAACAATCTGGCGGCGCAATACCCGGAACGCGTGCAGGAGATGGATCGCATAATCGAAGCCCAGATCCGGGGAACCGGAGGCGTGGTTCCTGTTCCAAATCCCAGGTTTGACCCAGCGAAATATCGTCCCGAACTGATTGGTGTGTCCGCAGGGAGACACGTGAAGAAACCGGGTAAGAATCGGAAGGCAGCTAAAACGAAGAAATAGTGTCTCTGCGAATCCAAGACGACTGGGTTTATATACCGGGCGCGGGTGATGGCGGTTGGACGCATTCAAAACCGGGCGAACAACCAAGACAGCTTTATAACCTGAAAGAGGATCCGTATCAGAAAAAGAATGTAATCGTCGATTATCCCGAACGGGCAGACGCGATGGCGGCGCGCCTTAAGAAGATGCTGGCGGAGCGCGGCATGACGGCCGACCAAATCAGCGGAAAAAATAACAAAGGAAAGAAAAGATGAGCATATTATTAAGAACCATTATATTACTGAGCGCTTTCGTGTCGGTATCCGTTTCGGCGGCCCGAAAACCTAATGTTGTTGTCATCTTTACCGATGATCAGGGCTATGCCGATCTCGGCTGTTTTGGAAGTAAAGAAAACCAGACGCCGGTGCTCAATCAACTCGCAAAAGAAGGAACAAAGTTTACTTCTTTTTATGCGCAACCTGTGTGCGGTCCATCGCGCTCCGCCCTGTTGACGGGACGCTACCCGGTCCGCAGCAAAGGTTGGGGGATGCCCGCTTCGGAGATCACGTTCGCCGAGATGCTAAAAGAGGTCGGCTACCAGACCGCCTGTGTCGGCAAGTGGGATGTATCGAATCGAAAGGCGATTATTGACCGCATGCCGAACGCGCAGGGGTTCGATTTCTATTATGGTGCTTTAGGTGCGAATGATAATGGAAAGGTAACACTTCACCACAACAACGAGAACATGGGAGGAACGGACGATATGGGGGGCCTCACGCGGCTCTATACCGATAAGGCGATTGATTACCTCGAGAATCAGCGCGATCCTGAAAAACCATTTGTTCTTTATCTCGCTCATACGATGATGCACACGGTGATCGATGCCTCCCCGGAATTTAAAGAAAAAACGGGCGATGACCTGTATCGCGCGGTCGTCGAAGAGTTTGACTTCGAAACGGGCCGTTTGCTCGATACGCTCGATGCGCTCGGACTGAAAGAAAACACGCTCGTGATCTACACGACCGATAACGGCCCATGGAATCAACCCTTATATATTAATGGTGGCGCAAAGAACCGGCACCCGGAGAATTCGATTTTCTGGGGCGACGCTGGGGCATTGCGCGACGGAAAAGCGTCCATTTGGGAAGGTGGGGTCCGCGCCCCCTGCATTATGCGCTGGCCGGGGCACATTGCGGCGGGAAAAACCAATGACGGGCTGATGGCCACCATCGATCTGTTGCCGACCTTTGCCGCGCTGACGGGCGCGAAGGTGCCTGCTGACCGACTCATTGATGGGGTCGATCAATCGGAATTTATTCTCGGAAACGCCAAGTCGGCTCGCAGCAGCTACCTCTACAATCCCGGTTCTGCATCCGTGCAGAACACGATCCTGCTCGGTAATGCGATTCGCGAGGGGGATTGGAAACTGATTTCTCCGTTGAAAGTGATGAGATTTCTAGAGGATGCCGGCACGGGCGAATGGGAGCTGTATAACTTAAAAGAGGATATCGGTGAGACCAAGAACCTGGCGAAGCAGTATCCTGAAAAAGTTGAACGCCTTAAGAAATTGCTAGAGGCCAGCGAGGCAAGCTTTCCAAAACAAAAGAAGCCGAAGAAGGGCGGAAAGAAGAAAAAAGGTAATCAATAATGATTACCAGTTGTTTAGAGCCAGCTTACCCAATGCGTTGACTTTGAAGTTGTGGCGGGTCCCGGGGGCCGGGGCCACGCGGACCATGTGGTCGCTTTCGATGTAGTCTATGTGCACGATCCCGTTTCCTTCGTGCAACCCGAGTAGCACCAGTTCGCCGGTTTGTGTGCCATTAGTGGTATCGGAGGCAGTCATTACTGCTGTTCGAACAGGTTACCGTTTCCCAACAAAGTGGAGTCTCCCTAATAAAATAATTAATTCGGATGGAGAAGGATCTATGATTGCGACAGCGATATGGCCTATAGAGCAAGCAATGGGATCAAGCGTTCGTGTTCTCGAACACGCGTCGAGACCGCTTATAAATCCTCTACTGGTATGGCAGTGGTGTATGGATACTGGAAATTCGCACTCTTCGTGGCTTTACAGGCTCTTTTTGCGCTCGGTTGAATAGTAGCGTTTCGGGTCAGCGTCTCGTGGGGGCGGGATGCCTTCGGGAACTCGGTAGCGCTTTTTCTCCTGTTCGAGTGCCTTGCGCATGCGCTGCAGCGATTCCGTATAGGTGGGGTTGGCGATTTGATTGGTTAGTTCCTGTGGATCGGTTTGCGTGTCGAGCAGTTCCCATTCATCTAGGTCGTAGAAATGGATCAGATTGTAACGCCCGTCGTAAACGCCCTCGTGGCGCTGCACCATGTGCCAGCCAGGATATTCGTAGTAGTGATAGTAGTGGTAGTTTCGCCACTCGTTCGGCGTTTCTCCTTTGAGCCAGGGGACGAGGCTGGCGCCTTGCATGTCGGGGGCGGCGTTGACTCCCGCGATGTCGAGAAAGGTCTGGGCGTAATCGAGGTTGGATACCAGCTGTTGGTTTGTGCTGCCCGGTTGTATGATGCCGGGCCATCGGACGAGTAGGGGGGTGCGGTAGGATTCGTCATACATGAAGCGTTTGTCGAACCAGCCGTGCTCGCCCAGATAAAAGCCCTGGTCGGATGAATAGATGAAGACGGTGTTTTCGAGCAGTCCGCTCTGTTCGAGATAATCCTGCAGGCGGCCGATGTTGTCGTCGAGCGAGCGGATACAAGCGAGATAGTCGCGCATGTAGCTTTGGAATTTCCATTTCTGCAGGGCGGCGCCTTTCAGGTCGGGGTCGGCATATTCTTTCTCGCGCCGGTCGAGGTTGATATCCCAGGCCTGCTGCTGTTCGGGCGTTAGTCGCGAATAGACGCGCTTATAAAAAATGGAATCTGGGCGGCGCGTATCCACTTTGAGATCCTTGTCCTTTTCAAAGGTCACGGCTAGACTCATGTCCTGATCGTGTGCGGCGGTGCTGCGTCCGCGGTAATCATCGAAGAGCGTGTCGGGCTCGGGAAATACGGTGTCCTTGAACAGATCCAAATACTTGACCGGCGGTGACCATTCGCGGTGTGGGGCTTTGTGTTGAACCATCAGCAGGAATGGTTTGTCGGGGTCGCGCTGCGATTCCAACCATTGGATGGCTTTGTCAGTAATCACATTGGTGACATAGCCGTCTTCGGTGATTTTTCCTGTGGGTGTTAGGAACTCGGGGCGGTAGTAGAGACCCTGTCCGGGAAGCACTTCCCAGTGGTCGAAGCCGGTTGGTTGTGACCCTAGGTGCCATTTGCCGATAATCGAAGTCTGATAGCCTGCTTGCTGCAGCAGTTTGGGGAACGTGACCTGAGTGCCGTCAAAGCGGGTGCCTTCGTTCACCATGAAGCCGTTCAGATGGCTGTATTTTCCGGTCAGAATCGTTGCGCGGCTCGGTCCACAGATGGAGTTGCATACCAGTGCGCGATCGAAGCGTATCCCTTCCTCCGCGATGCGGTCGAGGTTGGGGGTCGGCGCATGCTTTGAAAGTTCGAAGCCGTAGGTCCCGATCGCTTGCGTGGCATGGTCGTCACTGAAAACAAAAACGATATTGGGGCGTGGCTTTGCCAGCGCAGTCGAAAGGCACAGAATTGTAACTGCAAGCGCAGGGATAAATTTTTTCATGAGTAGGCGGCGTCCCATTGTTAAACCAGTAAAAAAGGATTGCCTTTAGGTGGCAACCCTTCGCAATATCCCAGATTGAAATTTGATTGTCGAGCTGAGAGTGAGAGCGTTCCTGGTTCTGATCACTTTCTTCGAGTTGAAGGTCATTGGGAATGAACCGGCTACAGAATTTCAACCCGTTCTTAAGCGTACACGATAGATGATTAAAAGAAGTTTACTTGTTATTGGCTGCCTGTTGGGTGCCTCGGCATTTGTCGCAGAGGGGGCGATGGAGTTGTCGATTTGCCCGGCCATGACATTCAAGCATAAAGGGGGCGAAGATGAATTGTTTCGCGCTTATGAGGACTTGTTTGTTGAGCGACTGGACGAGTGGCAATTCGTGTCGGGAAATATTGCTCAGTTTAAATTCTATATCACACCATTGGGCCGCCTGCTTCGCAGTAACCCAGAGCTACTCGAAAAGATGGTCAAAAGCATGTCGGCCATGGATCTCGGAATCGGGATCGAAGTGGGGATTCGGCATGGTCATGAGCAGTTGATTAAGGGAACCCTTGACCCGATTACCAAGATGGGCGGCCGTGTGGATTATTTGGTGACGGATAATGTCTTCGTCAAATCACAGCACCGCTTCACTGAAGATTACACATGGGAGTCGTATGAAGAGGCAGTTGAGGCGTATGCGACCTTTGTGGCCGGTATCAAAGCAAAATACCCGGATATCAAAATCGGCATCATCGAGGCGGCCTTTCGCTTTTATTGGGAAGATCCGGAAAAATTCCCAGAAGAGCCAGGCGGCAAAAAAAAATCCTATGGTGACTTGAAGCAGTTGCTAGAGGATGTGAACGCGGCCTGCGCGCGGAAAGGCACCCGCGTGGACATGTTCCAACCTGAATATTCCTACAGTCGCATTGAGGCAACCCCGAACGGCTGGGAGAAACTGAAGGCGATGGAGACTTACTGCTACGAGCGGGGGATGGATTTCATCTTCCTGTTCAATGACCACGAAGGTGGGAATGAGTCGGATGAACAGTTTCATCACAATGTGATTCACTGCCTCAATGAAGTTCAGAAAAATGGCTTAAACCCCAGCAAGGGCACACTTCAATCGTGGTATGCACACCCCAAGGAGGAGCTTCCTGAAACGAAGCCTTACACCTTTACGCATTTGGCTAAGGAGTTCGTTGAAATCAACAACAATGGTCAATGGAGTGGTTCAACCCAGCGTCCTGCCGTTGAGCTAGTGGATCAGAAAGGCAGAGTGCTGAAATGTGAGATCCTTTCGGTCGGCGACCGCGATGCTGAGGTGAAGCGGCTTCAAGATGGAGCACCAGTTAAAGTGCCGTTCGCTGTTTTATCCTCCGAAAGCGTGGACCTGCTCAAGGCATGGGCGGCTGATAATACGTCTGCGCAAGCGTCTCTGGTGGAGGTCGTGGATAAAAAGAATCGCTCCATGCAATGCGTGATTCTCATGGTGGGCGACGATTACGTTCAGGTTAAGCAGGCCACGAGCGGTCAAATTTGGAAAATACCGTTTTCGAACTTATCTGCGAAAAGCGTCGCGGAGGTCAAAGCGCTGAAGTGATAGATTTTTTGGAAATCCTGGTACATAAGTCTGAGGGCCTTGAAGTTCGCACGAATCAGCTTCCTTCCTTACCAAGCATATCCTTATACACAAGTCTATGGCATATGAAATTAGCAGCAGATCTTTGCT
>CAZWZW010000153.1:0-7664 GCA_964639125.1 uncultured Verrucomicrobiota bacterium | reverse complement strand
TTCTTGCCGGTTCCGCCCCCGTTGTTGGGGTGGGGTTTAAATCTGCATTAATCTTCTATTTGCCTGCTTGACTTCTAACCGCCTGCTTTCTATGGTCTTCCGCTCTTTTGGAAGTTGGGGCAGGCAGTAGACCCCTTTTAATGATTTGCTGTTGCCCGATAGTGTAATGGAAGCACATGTGACTTTGACTCATAGGGTCCAGGTTCGAACCCTGGTCGGGCAACCAATAGGTTAGAATGCATAGAATGAAAATTATTTCGGGATCCGGACATCGTAAGCTTGCGGAGCGCATTGCCGCCGCCGCTGGAGTGGAATTGTGCGATGTGGACATCACCCGTTTTCCTGATAAAGAGATTTTTGTTAAGATTCGTGATAACGTACGCGGAGACGATCTCTTTATCGTGCAGTCGGTTGCGGTCGATCCCAACGACTACCTGATGGAACTGCTCATCATGATTGATGCGGCAAAGCGTGCTTCGGCGGCTCGCATTACGGCCGTCCTTCCATACTATGGCTATGCTCGGCAGGACCGTAAAGACCAGCCGCGTGTTCCGATCACGGCCAAACTGGTGGCCAACCTGTTGGTGGCTGCCGGAGCCAATCGCGTGATTTGCGTCGACCTGCATGCTCAGCAGATTCAGGGCTTTTTTGATATTCCGGTGGATCACCTCTATGGTTCCCCTGTGATCGTTAAATATCTTCGTTCACTGAATTTGGACGACGTGGTGGTGGTATCACCGGATGCGGGCGGATTGAAGATGGCGGATGCCTATTCAAAATTGTTGGGTGCCGGTATTGCGTTGGTCGGCAAACAGCGCAAAAGCGCCGAAGATGTGGAAGCGAATCATTTGGTCGGAGATGTGAAGGGGCGCAACACGTTGCTGGTCGACGATATGACCTCGACCGCCGGGACTCTGACTGCCGCAGCCAAGCTGCTGGAAAAAGCCGGCGCAAAATCAATTCGTGCGGCGGTGAGCCACTCGCTCCTGACCCAAAAGGGGATTGATAGACTGAAAGACTCGGCCATCGATGAACTGGTCACCACCGATACGGTGCCGCAGCGCGAATGGAACGATTTTAATGTTACCGTACTATCGGTGGCTGATATATTGGCGGAAGCGATTTGTCGCATTCACAACGACCAATCCGTCAGCTCACTGTTCAAGGTAGATAATTAGGAGAGAATCAATGGAAGACACTAAACTGATTGCAAAGAAGAGAACGCTCGATGGAACGAGCAATGTACGTCGCTTGCGTAAAACCGGTGCGTTGCCGGGGGTTATTTATGGCGCTGAAAAAGAACCTGCATCGATTCATCTCGTTGCCCACGATTTTGAGCAGCTGCTGCATCACCACACAAGTGAAAGCCTGCTGGTTGATATCGAACTCGAAGGTGAAGGCGATATCTCCGTGCTGGTTAAAGATGTTCAACATCACCCGGTGACCGGGGATCTGGTTCATGTAGACTTGTTTCGCGTTGATGCGAACAAGGCAATTCATGTTGAAATTCCGCTTGAACTTACGGGCGAAGCGGCGGGTGTTAAAGCGGGCGGATCGGTTGACCACGTCATGCATGCCATTGCTGTTGAGTGTTTGCCGGGCGATCTGGTTGAGTCGATCGAAGTCGATATTTCTGCTCTCGAAATCGGGCAGTCGCTACACGTCTCCGACCTCAAGATCGATAGTAAGCTCACCCTGCTGGTCGATGCCGACAGTATTGTTGCTTCTGTTGCAAGTCCGCGCGCCGAAGAGGAAGAAGAAGCGGTTGAGGGCGAAGCTGGTGCAGACGAACCGGAAGTGATCACCGAGAAGAAGGAAGGGGAGGAAGCCGAGTAGGTTTCGGCTTCCCGTTCCGGGAGGATTGGATTGAAGCTGGTCATTGGACTGGGGAATCCCGGGCAAGAATACGAGCGCACCCGCCACAATGTTGGATTCTTTGTGGTGGACGAGCTGGCAAGGCGTCAGGGCGTGGTATTCAAAAAAATGTTTTGGTTTCCTGCGCGGCAGGCTAAATGCCGCCTTGGGGAGCAGGAGGTCCGCCTGATCAAGCCGACCACCTACATGAACCGCAGCGGAAAGGCCGTCTGGGGTGCCATGAAAAAGTGGTATGTCGATTTGGCCGATACGGTGGTGATTTACGACGATGTCGACCTTTCATTCGGCGACATCCGTGTCCGGGCAAAAGGTTCGGGCGGCAGCCACAACGGCATGAAATCGGTGCTGGAATGGCTGCAGGAAAAAGGATTTCCCCGCGTGCGGGTGGGCATTGGCCCGAAGCCGAAGGATCAGGACATGATCGGTTTCGTGCTGGGCAACTTTGCCGAAGAAGAGAGTTTGAGGCTGGAAAAGGTTGTCGAACGTGCCGCTGATGCGGTAGAAAGCATCTTTTCCATCGGAACTGAACGAACCATGAATGAGTTCAATCAGTCGAAGATAGGATAAGCGAAGGAGAAATAACATTGAATAACTTGTACGAAGGATTGTTCATCTTTCCCGAGACGCTCGACGAGGAAGGTCTCGATCAGGCGATTGGCAGCGTGAAAGAAGAACTTGAAAAGCTGGGTGGATCCATTGAAAGCACCACTCGCATGGGAAAGAAGAACTTTGCCCGCCCGCTTAAGAAGCAGAAGGCAGGGCTTTACGTGGTGATGATGATTAAGATCGAGGGTCGGAAGCTGGATGCGTTCAAGGCGCGTTTGAAGCTGGGGACCAATGTGTTCCGTCACCAATTTGTTGAATCTGATGGAGTAGAAGCCACCCAGGAGGCTTAAAATGGCCAGCTATAACCGGGTTCTGTTGATGGGGAATCTGACGCGTAATCCGGAAATCCGGTACACGCCGTCGGGAACAGCGGTTGCCGATCTTGGATTGGCCGTCAACGAAAACTTCAAAAACAAGGCGGGCGAAACGGTAGAACAAACCTGCTTTGTGGATGTGGTGGTGTGGGGGCGCCAGGCCGAAACTTCGGCTGAATTCCTTCATAAAGGATCTCCGGTATTTGTTGAAGGCCGTCTTCAACTGGACCAATGGGAAAACCAGCAGGGCGAAAAGCGGAGCAAGTTGCGCGTACGCGCCGACCGCGTCCAGTTTCTGGGCACCCCCGGCAAGGGTACGGAGTTTGCAGCGGCACCCGCCGCCGAAACACAGGCTGCCAGTCAGCCGCCTCCGGCTCCGGAAGTGGACGACGATGATGTACCGTTTTAGAGAAAGGATATGAATTATGGCTCGTAGAGATAGAGATGATTACAAACGCGATCCCGAACTCCTCCGAGGAGTAACGGAAGTCGACTATAAAGATGCGGAGCTTCTCAAGAAGTTCATGACTGACCGCGGCAAAATTCTGCCCGGTCGCATTACAGGTGCGAATGCACAGCAGCAGCGCCAGATCAAGCGTGCAATTCGCCGTGCGCGGGTTATGGGACTGGTCCGCTAAGGTTGAAAGGAACGAATTATGGCAATTGAAGTCTTGTTGATGGATCAGGTTGAAGGCCTCGGTATCGAGGGCGATGTGGTTAAGGTGGCTGACGGGTATGCCCGTAACTATCTCCTTCCAAAAGGAATCGCTACGGAAGTGACCGAAGGGAAGAAGCGCCAGATTGAAAAGAAGCGCATGGAGCGCCTCGCTACGCTTGAAAAAGAAAAGTCTGCTGCCGAAGAACTCGCGAAGAAGATCGAAGGCATCGAATGCACCATTTCCGCCAAGGTGGGTGAAAACGGTACGATGTTCGGGTCGGTTGGCATCCCGCAGATTCTTGAAAAACTTGCAGAACAAAACCTTGAACTGGATCGTTCGAAGATTGCTCTGGCAGCACCGCTGCACGAGTTGGGTGTATTTGATGTGGCCATCAAACTGCATCCCGAAGTTACTGGCACTCTCAAGGTTTGGATCGTCGAAGATAAATGATCCATGAGGGGTCAGGGGCAGGACTGCGAATTCCCCCGCACAGCGATGAAGCCGAGCGCGGGGTTTTGGGGTCTGTTCTGCTGGATCCTGTAAGTGCTATTGATAAATGCCTTGCAAAGCGCCTGGGCAGCGATGCGTTCTACGATCGCCGCCATCAGGCGCTTTTTGAGCAAATGGTGGATATGAATCAGGCCAATGTGCCGATGGACGCCATCACTATTTCTGAATGGCTCAAGGATCATAACGCTCTCGATAAGGTCGGAGGCTACGACTATCTCGTGCAGCTCCAGGACAGCACGCTCGTCCCGGCACACGTCGAATTCTATTGCGATATCGTCCTCGACAAGAAACTTTATCGTCGGCTGATTGAACAGTCCAGCGAAACGGTGGACGCCGCTTACAAGGCCGAAGACGATGCCGCATTGCTCGTCAGCCAGGCCGAAGAATCCCTGTTCGAACTCGGGAGCCACGGTGCCGAGCGGATCCCGGACTGGAAGGATTCGGTGAAGGATGTGTTCACTGAGATCAACAAGGATCCGAACGACATCGACCATGGCGTTACCACGGGCTACAAGGGCTTGAACGAGCGCCTGCGCGGCCTGGCCAAAACGGATATGATCGTGCTGGCTGCCCGCCCGGCCATGGGCAAGACCTCGCTGGCCATGAATATTGCCGAAAATGCTGCGCTGGGCTTGCTGGCGAAAGATCCGGTCGCGGTAGGCATCTTCAGTTTGGAAATGTCGCGCGAGCAGCTCGTCCGCCGAATGCTCTTCTCCAATGCCCGGGTTTCGGCTCGTGCGGTCCAGGACCGGATGACCACCCAGGACCACCGGAAACTTGCCGATGCGGTGGATCGCTTATCGAAGGCGAATATCTACATCGATGACACGCCTGGCCTTGAGGCCGTCGAATTGCGCTCGCGCGCCCGCCGTATGAAAAGTCGCTATGGCATCGAGCTGATTGTGATCGACTATCTCCAGCTCATGAACTACTCCAAGTTTGCCCGCGATGGCCGCCAGCGTGAAACCATGGCCATTTCCGGGGCCATTAAAGCCATGGCCAAGGAACTCGATCTTCCCGTTATCGTGCTCAGTCAGCTCAGTCGTGCAACGGAGGGGCGGGGCGATAATATTCCCAAACTTTCCGACCTTCGTGATTCGGGAGCGATCGAGCAGGATGCCGATGTGGTCCTGCTGCTTTATCGCCCCAGTTACTACAAACATGGCGATGATCGGAATCAGGACAACCTCGCTATTGTCGATGTGGCCAAGTTCCGCCACGGCGAAACCGGCGATGTTCCGATGAGTTTTATCAAGGAATATACCCGCTTTGAAACCCGTGACCCGCGCGATGATGATTATATTCCTGCCGATGTCTAACTTCTACCCCTTGGAAATTGCATGAAAAAAGCCGTCTTGATTCTCTTCTCCCTTTGTGCGGCACTTCCTCTTTTTGGGGAAACGATCAAGGATATTCGCATCGTCAATCAAACCGGCGAATCCTACCACATCAGCTCGGTGGCGGCTTTCACCTCCTTTAAAATCGGCGAACAGGTTCCCGATCGGGAAACGATTCTCTCCTCCATTGCCGTGGATGTTAATCGCATGCGCGAGTCTGCACGGTTTTCATATGTGAACGCCCGGATGGATGTGGAAGAGGATGGTGTGGTTCTCGTCTATACCGTGTCGTCAAAAAACAAGCTGCGCAGAATTACAATCGCGGGTGCAAAAAAGATGCGCAATCGCAAGGTGCAGCAGAAGTCGGCACTGAAAATCGGGCAGTTTGCCGATGATGCCACTTTTGCGCAGGCCGCTTCCAGGATAAAGGAGGCCTATCGTGATTTCTGGTATCCGGAGACCCAGGTAACCTGGCGGACCAAGGTCGTTGAGGAACTGGGTACCGTTGATGTCACCTTCGATATTAAAGAGGGGCGCAAGCTGGGCATCAAGCACATCGAATTCGAAGGCAATGAAGCCGTCGAAGATAAAGTGCTGCGCAAGGTCATGCAGCAGAAACAGAAGGGGCTTCTTTCCTTTGTTACCGGATCCGGAAAATACAAGGAAGAGGCGGTCGATATGGATGTGTATTCCATTAAATCGCTCTACATGAACGAGGGTTTTCTGGATGTCAAGGTCTCTGACCCTGTGCTCGATGATTCGAAATCGAAGCGTGCACGGATGATTTTCAAGATCGAAGAAGGTCAACGGTACGTCGTTGGCGATATTTCCTTGAGCGGAATGGAAAGTTTTTCCGAACAGGAATTACGTGGTGGAATACGGTTGCGCCGGGGCGACATTGCGGCCCTTCAGGCAATCAACCAGGGTAGCGAAAATATTCAGGCGGTCTATGGCAACCGCGGATATATTCGTACCAATGTCCGGCCCGTACTCGATGCCAACTCGGAGACCGGCACCGTAAATATCCGCTATGAAATTGTTGAAGGGGATGTGGGCTACATCAACGAAGTCAACATTCTGGGCAACGAACGGACGAAGGATAAAGTGATCCGCCGCGAGCTGGTGATCTACCCCGGCGATAAATACAACCGCAGCCGGGTCCAGACCTCTGAAAATCGCCTGCGTAACCTAAACTATTTCGAAATGGTTACTGCCACTCCTGTGCCTTCCGGTGAAAACAATAAATATGATCTCAACGTACAGGTGAAGGAAAAGCCGACCGGACAATTTACCGCTGGGGTCGGGTTCTCCAGTGTGGATGCGTTGGTGGGTTATGTGGAGTTGTCACAAGGTAACTTCGACTATAAATCATGGCCCCCCATCGGTGCCGGGCAAAAGTTTAAGGTCCGCGCGCAACTCGGTACACAGCGCAATGATATTGATATTTCCTTTGTTGAACCGTGGTTTCTGGATCGCCAACTGTCACTTGGTACCGATCTCTATCATCGCGAGGCGCGCTTTTTCAGTGATGCCTACGACCAGAAAAACGATGGGGTACGCATCTCTTTGGGCAAACCGCTCTCGCGTTTCACGCGTGCAACGCTGGCCTATACATTGGAGCAGTTTGATGTGTTTAACGTGCAGAGTACTGCATCGAAGGCCATTGCTGCCGAGTCGGGGCGCCGCACAAAAAGCGGGGTTGAACTGGCATGGACACGCGACACGCGTGATCGCTACTTCAACCCAACCCGCGGCAATAAAACGATCATCACACCCTATGCATCCGGTGGAGCGTTGGGCGCGGAAACCGATCTGGTAGGTGCAAAAATTCGCTCAACCCAACATTGGCCGCTGATCGGAGGCATGGTGCTTAACCTGCGGGGAGAAGTGGAATCTGTTGAAGCGTTTGGCGATACCAAGACAAAAGGGGTGCCGATTTTCGACCGTCTTTTCCTTGGCGGATCCTATACCTTGCGCGGATATGAATTCCGCGATGTGGGACCGAAAGACAAGGGAACCGAGGACCCGGTCGGCGGAAATAGCTCTGCATTTGCCACCGTTGAACTGAACTATCCCCTCTGGAACAAGATTCGTGGTGCCGCCTTTTATGACTGGGGTTTTGTGAACAAAGCCTCATGGGATTTTGATCCGTCGGATTATAACGACAACTGGGGCATCGGGCTGCGCTTCGACCTGCCGGGCTTTCCGCTACACCTCGACTATGCCTGGCCGATTACCTTCGATGATACCCAGAGCGGCCAGGGCCGCTTCAACTTCCTCATTGGCCACACGTTCTAGCGCATTTAAAACAATATGGGTATCCCCTTCGCTGGACTCGGTACTACATCTTGTGTTTTGGCTTT
>CAZWZW010000152.1:0-7706 GCA_964639125.1 uncultured Verrucomicrobiota bacterium | reverse complement strand
AACGGGCAGAAGATAACGCTCGAAACCCGTGGAGCGGCATTCGCCGACCCTCTCGGAAACCTCGC
This sequence comes from uncultured Verrucomicrobiota bacterium, assembly GCA_964639125.1. Lineage (GTDB taxonomy): Bacteria > Verrucomicrobiota > Kiritimatiellia > Kiritimatiellales > Pontiellaceae > Pontiella. Next base: position 7,641 of record CAZWZW010000152.1, on the reverse strand, counting down.
AGGATTCCGCGGTGTATCGCGCGATATCACGGCTCGCATTGAAGCCGAGATGGCCATAAAGGCCAGTGAAGAACGTTTCCGCAATCTGGTGGAAACCACATCCGACTGGATCTGGGAGGTTGATACCGAAGGGCGCTTCACCTATGCCAGCCCACAGGTAAACCACATTCTCGGCTATTCACCCGGCGAGCTGGACGGCAAGCGCTTCACCTATCTCCTGCCCGAAAAATACGCAGCCTCCGCCCATGAAAAATTTCAGGAAGCTGTTCAGAATGGCATTCAGCTCGATACCCAGATCAACATACATCGACATAAACATGGCCGGTTGGTCGCACTGGAAAGCAGCGCCATACCCTTCTACAACGAAAAGTGGCAAATCCAGGGCTACCGCGGGATCGGTCGGGATATCACAGAGCGCATGGCCGCCGAACTTGAACGTCTACAAGCAAACAAGCAGTTGATGACCTTGCGAAACCAGTTGAGCAGTATCATTAACTCCATGCCATCGATCCTGATCGGAGTCGATGCCGAAGGAAACGTGATCCAGTGGAATCGCGAGGCCGAACGGGTCACGGGAACCGATGCCGTGGAGGCAGAGGGCCAAAAACTGGAACAGGTTTTCTCTCTTCTGGGTGACGAAATGGATCGGGTGCTCCACGCCATCGATCAGCGTACTGTGCACCACGGGCAGCGAATCCCCTGCATTATTAATGGCAGCCCACATGTGACCGACGTCACCGTATATCCTATCACCACCGAAGAGAATGAAGGCGCAGTGATCCGGGTGGATGATGTGACCGATCGTGTGCGCATGCAGGAGATGATTGTGCAGTCGGAAAAGATGATGTCGGTTGGCGGACTCGCGGCCGGCATGGCTCACGAAATAAACAACCCGCTTGCCGGAATCCTGCAGAACCTGCAGGTGATGCGCAACCGGGTCACGCATGATACGGAGATCAACCAGAAAGCCGCGCAGCAATCCGGGACTTCGCTCGAAGCCATACAGGGCTATATGCAGAACCGCGGCTTGCTGGACATGATGGAGTCGGTCATTGATGCGGGCTCCCGCGCCTCCAAGATTGTCGACAACATGCTGAGCTTCAGCCGAAAAAATGAAGCGTGTTTTGAACCGAACCCGCTGGCAGACCTGCTTGAACAAAGCGTCGAACTGGCCTCGAACGATTACAACCTGAAAAAGGGGTTCGATTTCCGGCACATCCAGATCCATCGGGATTTTGATGAAACGCTGGAGCCGGTCCCCTGCGAAAGGGGCCAGATTCAGCAGGTTATATTAAACCTGCTCTCCAACAGTGCCATGGCCATGGCCGAGAAGCCCAGAGCGAATACTTCCCCGCAGATCCATTTGCGACTCAAAAAAGAGCACGAGACGGCTCTGATCGAGGTGGAGGACAACGGGCCGGGCATGGACTCGGAAACGCTCAAACGGATATTCGAACCCTTCTTCACCACCAAAGAAGTAGGCCGGGGAACCGGTTTGGGACTATCCGTATCCTACTTTATCATCACCGAAAACCATGGCGGAACCATGCAGGTGGACTCCTCTCCGGCTCACGGAACACGCTTTAGCATCCGGATTCCGCTCTCTCCCGAAAACCCGGGCCGGGTCGGCGAAAGTTAAACTTTTCAAGAAACAATCAACCCACTGTGGTGAAATGGGTTCGGTATTCGCTTGTGGAAGTGTTTAGGACTTCTCTATAAGTAACCATGGATTTCTTGAGTAGGTATTGTACATGATTGATTATTCGACTATACGCGTGCTGGTCATTGACGACGAACCGGCGATCTGCATGAGCCTGACGGCCTTTTTGGAGGACTATGGTTTCGCGGCCTCGTCGGCCGAAAGTGCGGAAGAAGCATTGGATTTGATGAAAAGCAACACCTATGAAGTGTGTATCGTGGATATGCGCCTTCCGGGCATGAGCGGAGACGAGCTTATCATTGAGGCACGCAGCCAGTATCCCGCCCAACGCCACATTATCTATACCGGCTCCATCACCTTTAATCTTTCCGATCAGCTGAAAGATCTGGGCATGCGGCCCGAGCACGTTTTTCTTAAACCCGTCCGCGTACTCACACTGCTGGTCAAATGCATCAAAGAACTGGCCGCCGATACCTTGGTAGATGAAAACTGAACACCAACGAAGAGTACTGCTGATCGATGATGATACAGCGATTCGTCAAAGTTTACGTTTTTATCTAGAGGATTGTGGCTATTCCGTTGCGGAAGCGGCCGATGGACAGAAGGGGCTTGAACAATTCAAATCCATCCATCCGGATATTGTGCTGGTTGATTTACGCATGCCGGAGATGGACGGGCATCAGGTGCTGGAAGTACTGTCCATGGAAGCCCCCGAGATTCCGCTCCTTGTAATTTCCGGAACCGGGCACATCACAGATGCCGTCAAGGCCCTGCGCCGCGGGGCCTGGGACTATATCCTCAAGCCGATCAACGACCTGTCGATCCTAAGCGAAGCCATCGAAAAAGCATTGGAGCGTGCCCGGCGGCTGCACGAAAACCGCAACTATCAAGAACACCTCGAAAACGAAGTGGCACACCGTACGAAAGAACTGACGGAAAAAATCGAGGAAATGACCCGCTTCAATACGATGGCCGCGGGACGTGAACGACGGATTATTGAGCTCAAGCGAAGGATCAATTCGCTAGCGGCCGAACTCGGCCGTGAGCCCACGTATAAATCGCCCGAGCTGATCGAGGAACCACTCGACTCGACCCACTGATCCCGTTATGCCCCCCTCCGTTGCCATTATTATTCGGTCAAAGAACGAGATGCCACATGTTCGTGCAGTGCTTGAAATGCTGGGGCGACAAACCTACCGGGACTATGAACTTTTCGCCGTCGATTCCGGATCCACCGATGGCTCGGCGGACCTTTTGCACAAGCACTGCGGTGATGGGTGCCTGACCGAGATCGCGCCGGAAAACTATCTTCCGGGAAAAGTGCTGAACGAAGCCATTGCCCAAACACCGCAAACCATCATCGTTCTGCTGAATGCCGATGCCATTCCGCTTGATGAGACGTGGCTCGAAACACTCGTTGAACCACTCACCGAAGAGCGTGCCGATGCAACCTTCAGTCGGCAGGTTGCCCGAGGCGATGCGCACTTTGTAGTGGCCTATGACTATGAGCGGGCCTACGACCCGAATAAATTGAGCCCCGCTTTTTTCTCTGCGGTGGCATGCGCCTTCAAACGCGACCTCTGGGAGCGGATCAACTTTCGCGAACAGGGCTATGCGGAAGATTTGGCATGGGCGGCCGCCTGCCGTAAAGCCGGAGCTCGCATTCAAATGGTTCCGGATTCCGTAGTGGAACATTCCCATAACTATTCCCTCCAGGCACTCTTTGCAAAGCGCCACCGGCAGGCACTGACATTCGATCGGGCACCGGACAGCGGCCACCAACTCATCCAATGCATTCGGGAATTGGTCCGGGATTTTTTGCATGCCGTTCGCAAACTGGAACTGCACACCATCCCGTATAATCTGGCGTATCGGGTCACGATCCACCGGGCGGAGTATTGCGGATTGAAGGACCGGGCAAAAAAGACATCCTAAACCCTATGCTTCCGGGGCAGGCTGCGTGTTTGCCGCCGGAGCGCCCTCGACCTCAGCTGTCGTCGGCCGTTTTTCAAGAACTCGCTTCAACTTGCGTTTCACCATTCGCATCAGGTGGCGCAGGGCGAGATACCCGGTTTTACAACTCATCCGCCGAATCGCAATGTTGATGGTTTTGTCGATGCGGCAAGCCCATGGATTTACATATTCTGCAAACCCCGCCAGGAAATCCCCCTCCACATACCCTTTGTCGTAAAAAAACCGGATGAAGCGCGACGTGCTGACCGTGCCCGGAGAAAGGTGTTTGTAGTCCGGGTTATAGGTGCCGAGCGCAAAATAGACACGATCCATGAACACATAGGAGATTTCAGCGGAGATCACCTTGTCGCCATCATACATCATCCCGAAGAACAGCTGCCCCTTGGCCGCGAGCTTTGGCAGCAGTTCGTGATAGAATCTCTGGTTTTCCGACTGCGACACCCCCTCGCCCGCTTTCCACCCGGCCTGCTCGGTTGCAATGTATTCGTTGAGGCAGCGTTCAACATCGGCTGGGGCACTGAAAACCTTGTAGGCAAAGCGATCCCCTATTTTCTTTTCCATGCGCCGGTTCTTTTTGCGCATGTTTGAATGCTTTTGCCAAAATTCGGACCAGTCGTCATCCAACCGCACGATCGGCGAATGCGGGCCGGGTTTTACCCGGGTATAGTAAAACGGGAAGGGAAACAGGCTGCGCAGTCCATGGTTTAAATAGGACTCGGAGATCAGCTCGTCATAAATGATCAGATCCCATTCGAGATATTCCTTTTTGAAATAGTCCCGGTATCGGCTCCAGCAAGCCTGTTCATGATTCCGGTCAATAATCGGATAGGGCTTGTCGACATCGGTATTATTGGTGGTGATTCCATGCTCAAGCGTTTGCACCTGCACGCCATAGACGCGGTCGTCCCATACACTCAACGGAAAAATCGCCAGCAGCTCCCGGGTGGCGTCGTCTCGGAACAGGAGGAAAAAGATGTCTTCGGTGCGTTTGAAATGCACACACGAGGTATAGATATAGTCCAACGTGGAATAAATGGTGGGCCGAGTGCTTCGCTGAAGCAGTTCATTCCACTCTGCTTCCAACTCCATCAGCCCGGGATCAAGGCCCCTTTTTTCCACACGTATTTTGGGGTTCATATCTTCTACTGCGTCAAGACTTCTTCCATATCGATGACCTTCGCGGCATGTTCCTGCACCGACGGACGGTGGGAGACGAATATCATCGTCATGTCCTCGATTTGGTTCAGCCGGGAAAGCACCAGGTTTTCGGTTTTTAGATCCAAAGCGTCGGTACTTTCATCCAAAAGCAGAATGGCAGGATCGCGGTACAACGCACGCGCCAACCCGATTTTCTGGATCTGACCGCTGCTAAAGTTCAGGCCATCGTCTCCGTAGATCGACTCATAGCCGTGGCGCAGGCTCAGAATATGCGCATCCAGATCCACCAGCTCCGATACCGCCCGCACCTTTTGCCGATCGATATCAGCCGCGGGAACCCCCATCGCAATATTTTCATACAGGCTGACCTGCATGACATTTACCGCCGCAGGCACTAAGCCAATCCTGCTTTTCCAGGCCGTGCTGCCATAGACATCAATCGCCTTCCCGTCAACGTGGATTGCCCCGGCAGCAGGCCGGAACAGGCCTGCCGCCAGATTGAGAACGGTCGACTTTCCGCATCCCGTCCGGCCTTTAATGCAGGTCATTACGTTGACCGGGAACTCCAAATGAATCGAGTCGAGATGGAAAACCCCATCGGGATTATAGCGGAAGGATACGTTGGAAAGTGCAATCGATTCCTTGGCCACACACTCGACTGCGGACGCGTCTCCCGCATCGTCCTTCACCTCGAATGCGCCCACAAAATCCTCGAGGATCGCCGATCCGAACAGGATATTTTCAACGCTGTCGAAAATATCCGCAATGGACGGCAGCAGGCGATAGGCCGCGAAGGCATACATGCCGATCAGGGTGATCGGTTCAGTGTTCGGCCCGGAATAGAGCGCAAAATAGATGGCGATCAATAAAATCACACCATAGGCAGCAATCTCGATGGCATACTGGGGAATCAGACTGATAATCGAATGCCTCAATCGATTGCTTACCATCCGCCCGCACGATTTTGAGTAGCGCTTTACAAAATAGCTGGAGAGCCCGTTCAGCTTGATTTCCTTTTGCAGTTTCAGTGCTTCGAGCACATCGCTGTATAAATCGGCCTCAAGGTCTGCATAGCGTTTCCCCAGACGATCAAGCCGCACACCCGTAAAATTGTGAATGACCAGATAGATGCCCAGCAACGTGGCGGAAACGACCAGTGTCACCCCCCAATCGACCAGCAGGAGCAATCCAATGATAAATGCCGAAACAATGACGCCGGAGATCAGGTCGAACATGGCAAACACCGTGTCGAGAATCACACGGTCGACATCCGAAAGGATTTCCTTGGCCCGTTCGGAACTTTTTTTCCGTTCAAACTCAAGCACATCGATATGCAGATAGTTATGGAGCAGCCGCTCGGAAAGCTCGCGTTCTTTTTTATATCCAAACACCTCTCCATACCAGCCATCAACCGCGCTGAGCAGATTGCCGGCCACGACCATAAACAGCGAAATGCCACCGAACGCAACCACAGCGCCTCCATAGGAAGTGATGCCCAGAATACGGGTGAAGGCCTGGATATATTCATTGCTGTTCAGCAACCCCGGCTCGGAAATCAGACCGATAAACGGAAGGATTGATGCAATTCCAACGACACTGAGCAAACCGTTGACCACCGAGATAAAGCCGATCAAAACAAGCTGCCGCTTGTCCTTCGCATTCATCAGACCCAAAATTAAACGAAACTTATCGAGCAATAGATTTCCCCGTTCGGCTTACCTGCAAATCAGACTGCCTAAGCCGGCACACCAAATCAAGACGCAACTCTCTTCGTGACACTTCGTTCAGAAACCCCCACAATCCGGTTTTAATAAATGTGAGTGCTCGTAAGATGGGGAAATATACCAGACTGGGTTCTGCTGATCTCGATGACCATATCGATGGAGATATGCGATGCATTGCCGAAGCCGCTTCGGAGCACAGTCTTGCCGGAATTTTGCTCGGTGGCTACGGGCGAGGTGAAGGAACTCCATTCATCAATTCGGACGGGTCGCAAAGCCCCTTCAACGACTACGACCTGATCGTTGTCGTCGACAGGCTTGATGCTCCCGTTCGTCGCCTGTTCGAGGTCCTGGAAAAGACGTTGGGCCAGAAACTCGGGCTTCCGGTCGATCTCTATCCCTACCGAAAATCCGCCCTGCCCCATTGTGAATTTTCCCTGCTCAACTATGAAATGAAACATGGTCATCAAGTTATCTGGGGAGCGGAAACCATCCTCGACGCCATGCCGGAATACCCCCACCGCACCATCCCTTTATCGGAGGGATCCCGCCTGCTGCTCAACCGCGGAAAACTGTTGCTCGACATTAAACTGCGGCTGAACCGCAACGAACCGCTGGCCCCGGATGAACGCATCCGCTTTATCAAATATCTCCACAAGGTTTTGCTGGCCCTTGGCGACTGCGCTCTGCTGGCTGAACATAAATACGACCTTTTATATGCCCAGAAAAAAGAGCGCATTGCAGACCTTGTAAAAATACCGGACCGCGACTTTATCGTGAAAGGCTATCTGCGTGCCATTGAACTGAAGAACTGGGGCGACTATCACGCACTGGATACGTTTGACGTAAAGTCGGAGTTCAAGATTGTCCGCGATGTGTTCCAGCGGTTCCTTCCATGGTACCGGGCCCGCTATTCGGACAAGGAAGGCTCCATGTTCAAATCCATCGTACAGAACCTGCTTTGGCACGGGCAACCCCTCACCTCGCATCCGCGCGTACGGCTCTACGATGCACTCCCAGAACTGCTGGGTAGCGATCCCGATGAACATTTTTTGCGAAAGGTCCTGTGCTGTGAAAGAAACTATGTGAACGCGTTTTACAAGCAGCAGCGGAGATTTTCCTGATGCA
>CAZWZW010000151.1:0-7715 GCA_964639125.1 uncultured Verrucomicrobiota bacterium | reverse complement strand
TCTGCTGCTAATTTCATATGCCATAGACTTGTGTATAAGGATATGCTCTCTAGCGTAGGCCCGCGAGAAGGTCATTCCATCCGCAGCAAGCTGATCGATGTTTGAGGTTTCAAAATACCTGGCGCCCATATAGCCCACATTCTGCCAGCCAAGGTCATCAGCCATGATGAAGATGATATTGGGTTTATCTTGTGGGACTCTGAGCTTTTCATTGTATTTCCTTTAAGCTTCTACTGAGCCACAGCCGAGCAATTCCCAATGGTTGCGAGCCTTTTCATTTCGTCGTCAGAAAGCGCGCGATCAAACACGGCGACCCCACCGATCCACGCGGAAAGCGTCGCATGTCGATTGCTATGAATGACACGACCAATGGTAAAGGGTCCGCCCTCCTCCATGGTCTTGGGCGCATAGAGATCAAAACCGAAATAGTAGGGATTCGATTTCACGGCGACCAGCTCCGCGATAGTTGTTCATCAATCCTCGGAGTGGTCTCTGATGCCAAACATCAACAAGTTGAAAAGTTGTCATATTTTGATTAAGTCCGTTTAAGTTTCCCGTCTCTGAATACGAAGCGGTTCAGTCCACTTTCGAGAGGAGCCTTAACTTCGTCAGCCAGAACCAGTTCGCCTGTAACCGAGCCAGGAAGCGTTATTGTGATTAAAACGCCAGCGCTACTCTTCTCCCATCGACTGATTACACGGCCATGAGGGGTCGGCACTTTCCCTTCAGCCCAATCGAGTTTGGAAAGAATCTGCGGAGCAATCCGGACGGTCTTCCACCCGACGGCGGTCCCTTCTTCGGTCGGAGGAATAATGCCCGCAATCCCCTGCATAAGAAATTCTTCAACACTCCCCATCATGGCATGATTGTGGTCGCCGGCGCCGCTCCAGCTCTGCCAATGCGTGGTCGCGCCCCCTTCGAGCCAAAAGCCCCAGCCGGGGTACGTCGGGTTCGTCACCATATCGTAAAGCAACTCGCCCTCTCCTTCACGCACTAGAACTTCCACCAGCGCTTTCGTGCCGACAATTCCGGTCATCAGGTTGTTGCTGTGTTTGTTACGAATATTTTTATAGATATTATTGAGGATAGCGGTGCGCTTCCCTTTGGGTTCAATCCCCATCTGAAGCGGAACGAGGTTTACGGTCTGAAAAGGATCTTGACCGGCTTTGTCCGGTTTAACCTGATACAGCGAGCGGCCGGCGTTAAAGTATTTTGCGTTCAGGGCAGCCTGCGCCTTTGTCGCTCGTTTTTCATGCAAACGTTCCTCTTCTTCCATACCCAACACCTGAGCCATCTCGCCGAGAATATTCTCCGTTAGAATATAATAGGATGTGCCCAGCAGCTCTTGCTGGTTTTTAGTCATATAGAGCGAATCTTTCTTGCCCGTTTTATCGAGGATCGGGCTCTTGTGGTCAGCATAAATCGCGGTAACGAGGTGATTCTTGGATCCAGCGAACAGGAAATCCGCCCAGCGCCGGATTGGTTTATAATACTCGGCGTAAACCGACTTATCTCCGGTGTGCCGGTATAAATACCATGCGGTCAACGGGTAGGTAGCACCCCACACGGAACTGGTCGGCGTGTATTTTATGCGGAAATTAGGAACCGTACAGGGAATGAAGTCGCCTTGGCCAACGACCTGCTGAGAATCGCGCAGATCCAGCAGCCACTTTCGCCACACGCCTTCCATATTGAATATTGAATCGGCTGCTTCTGAAAAAAGGTGCACATCGCCGGTCCATCCGTATTTCTCCGAATTCGGGTTACTCATAGGCGCGCCCTGCAGAATCCCTTTGATGGACCAGGCCGTATTCATGTGAAGGCGATTCAGCCTTTCATCAGAGCACTTAAAGTCGCCCAGCCACGGGACGTCGTTATGAACCACACATCCTGTCACATCCAACTCTTGAATGGCGGACGGATCATCAACAACCACTTCAATATATCTGAAGCCGGTGTAGAAGAAGCGTGGTTCATAGCGCTCCAGGCCACCCCCCTTAAGCGTATACAGTGTTTTGGCGTCTCTTGCGTAACGGTTGCCTGCATGGCTCGGTTTATCACTCACCCGCTTCGCCGTTTTAAAGCCCAGTTCATTATTGCGATTATCCAGCGTCTCAGAGGCGCGAATGGTGATGACGGTTCCCGGCTTGCCGCGGACCGCGATCCGCCACCATCCGCCGATATTCTGCCCCAGATCATAGAGAAATATTCCTCGTGATGGTTTCCGGCTTGCGATGGGCTTCAGCTCCTCCACAACGCGCGCTGCGGGGATGAGCGATTCAGAAAGCTCAGCGGTAACTGGAGCGGCCTTAACAACCGGCGTCCAGCTTGAATCATCATAGCCCGCCGTGCACCATCCCTTTTTCTCAAGACGGGCATCGTAATCTTCGCCCCCATAAAAATGAGCGTAGGTAAGAGGACTGCTCGACGTCTTCCATTTTGTGTCCGTTCGAATAACGTCAACCGCGCCATCACTATATTCAAGCGTAAGCTCAAGCCAACCCGCCGGAGCCGGATAGATTCCGGGGACCTCTCGGATCTTATTAAAAAAACGGTCTGGTTTGGGAAGCGTTATGGCAGCCTGCCCTTCATTCAGCCAGTACCCGACACAATTTTCGCCTTTATGAAGCAAGCTTGTCACATCGTATTCCCTGAACAATATTCGCTTCTGATACTGGGTCGGATCGGGAAACAAAACATCACGATTCCCTTTCTCACCGTTCAGATAAAGTTCGACATAGCCGATGGCGCTTACCTTCGCCGTTGCTTTCTTTAACCCGTCACCCACCTCGAATACTGAACGCATCAAGGGTGAACGATCTTTATTGTCCTCTGAACTAATCCAAAGCGTCTGTGCCGATTCATTTGCGGCAAAGCAAACATCGGCACCACAAAATAATAAAACTGCGATTCCAACCCATCTCTTTATCATCATAATACCGTTCCTTCCTTTAACCTATTTTAGTTTTGGTTTGAGCTCGTTCCCGCCTTTGTCCACCGGGTATAGCGCATTCTCTTTTTCCAGCTGAGCGACCATAGCCTTCATCATGGTCGCTAGGCGCTCAGGATTATTCTTAGACTGATCCTTATTCTCAAACGGATCGTTTTTCAGATTAAACAGCTCGTACGTAGGCTGTGACGGATTTTCGGGGTTGTAATGATAAACCACTTTCCAATGGTTCAGTCGGTAGCTGGTAAAATTTGAACTGCGGTGCTGATGAGGGAAATGCATTAGGAACATCTCGTCGCGACCAGCATCATTCTTGCCGGCAAACAGCGTCTTCAGGCTGGAGCCATCGATCACATGACCGGCCGGATTATCCACTCCCGCCAGCTCAAGCACGGTCGGATAAATATCCATCACTGTTCCCATTTGCGGCTGAATTTTACCTTGCGCGATCGGCAGTTTTTTCTGCCACTGATTTTGCGGGTTCGGCTTCGCCCAAGCGGCAATAAACGGCACGCGCATTCCGCCTTCGTAGTGCGTTCCTTTTTTGCCGCGCAACGGTGCCGCGCAAGCCACATCGTGGAATTTTCCTAACGGCGAATCGGTTCCATTATCACCGAGGAAAATAATCAGCGTATCTTCGGCAACCCCCAACGCATCCAGCTGATCCATTATATCGTTGAGCGATTTATCCATCCCCTCAATCAGTGCCGCAAAAGCATTTGCCTTCGCTGGTTTACCGGACTTCTTGTAGTTCTTTATAAAGCGCGGATCTGTATCGAATGGGGCATGTACCGCGTAGTGAGACATGTGCAGGAAGAAGGGTTTGTCCTCTTTTACCGATTTCTGGATCTGATCTTTGGCTTCAAGCGTCAGGGCTTCGGTCAGAAACGTTCCCGTGTCGTAGTATTTTTCCAAATGCGGGAGAGTGTGGGTAGCTGTAACCGGTTGCCCTTTCTTATTTTTCTTATATTTCGGATGATTGCCATAGTGATCCTTAGACAGATAACTCTTCGGCCGGCCCCAGCTGTCTCCAGCGATATTTACTTCAAACCCGATATTGGTTGGATCCTGTCCCTCGTGTTTCAGCGGACCGAAATGCGCTTTACCGACATGAATCGTACGGTATCCGGCCCCCTTCAATACTCCAGGAAGCGTGACATCGCCTTTTTTGAGACCCACCCAGTTCCATTCGGGCGGTTGAAAACCAGCCCCTTTCGTCATCGGGTTGATCCAGGTCGTTGTCCGGTGACGCGTCGCGTTTTGTCCGGTAACGATCGAAGCGCGGCTCGGCGAGCATACCGACTGAGCGCAGAACTGGTTAAAGCGGATCCCCTGCGCGGCCAGTCGCTCCATGCCGGGGGTGCGGTAAAATTCATTCAGCGGATACGTCTTAGGCTTCCCCGCCTCATCGGTCAGAAATGGAACCGACGTATCCATAACGCCCATATCGTCGACCAGAAATACTATTACATTCGGTTTGTTTGCACTGCTATTGCCTTTAGTCGCGGCACTTTCTGCGGCAAACACGGTTGCCATTAAACTGACTGATGCGCCAATCGCTACGATTAATCCTCTCGTCTTCATACTTTCTCCATTTCTATTATTAATTATTCCGAAAATACCCATTCAATATTCAAACCGATCCCGCTCCTATTCTCCAGCGGGACTCAGAGAGAAACCGAATTTAACAGGCTTCGGTTTCACCCGAGCGGCGGGAACGGGCGCGGCGGTTCCGCAGCTGGCATTCCCGACGCCGCACTGTTTATAGTCGATGTTCCAGAAAATTTCAACGGTACGTTTCAAGTCGAAAGTATGCCGGGCATCAGTCAGGTTTTTATCGGTATAGTGCCGGGCACTGGTTTCAAATGCGCGGTCGCTTTTCGCCGTCCATCCCTGCTTGCCTGAATCGAGCATCTGTACCCAACGCACGTTCGTCATGTTTCCGTACTCCTGCGGGACGGGATACGGAACATACATATCATCAACGTTCTTTTCGTAAACTCCGAGGAACGAGCCGCGGTTCCGGTCGTTGTAATTGTGGAACGGCCCTTTTCCGTACCACGCCATCGTGTCGAACGTTTTGGGCAGAACCGCCTGCACTCCGATTTTCGGTAGCGATTCCAATTTTTTGAGCTGCGGGCCGTACGGTTCCACTTTGTATTCAAAACGGATCGTGCCATCGGATACAAATCGGGTGGAGACCGTTGCACGGAATCCGTTGCCTTTTTTGGCCTTGATATCGTATTTAGCGACCAGCTGATTATTTTCCACTTTCGCCGAAACAAGCTTATGGTTCAGCTGTGACAACCCAACTTTATTCCACTCTTTGACATAGTGTTTGTCATTATCCAACGCCGCCCGCCAAAAGTTCAGTTTCGGCCCGCGGTTCATCATCTTTTTGCCGTTGTAAACATAATCGCTGATCAGCCCGGTCTGCATATCGATCTGAGCCGAGAATGTTTTGCCCTTCACGGTTGCGATGTTTTGTTTGCGCTCAATTTTCACGGCCTGCGCCTTTTCGGGCTGCCCGAAATTATAAGCGCGGATCGATAGTTGTTCAGCCGCGACCGGATGTCCTGCCGGGAGTCCCAATTCGGCGATTGTTGATACGAGCACCAATTTGAGCAGCCATTCATCCTCAGCATTCAGTGTGGCCGGATCGACCGGAGAATCGATCAGCGCGAAGGCCTGCGGTTTGACATCGATTGTACCGATGGTTCCGTTTTTTACTTCGGTTCCGTTTTTCAAAAGTACCCAATTCAGCTGGTAGCTGTCGAGGTTGATGAAAAAGTTGCGGTTGTGAATCTTGATCTGTTTTTTCGACGCGTCGCTCCATTCAAAATCGGCTTTCTGGTAAGCGTAACCGACTTCGATGAGCTTGCCGGTTTTAGTCAGATCCGCCATCACCGCGCCGTTCAGGCAAAAGTTTCTGCTATGCGAGATTTCGCCGAAATCGCCGCCATAGCCAATGAACGGCGTGCCGTCTTTGGTTTGAGTCAAGACGCCTTGATCCACCCAGTCCCAAAAATAAAAGCCGCCCAGGCGCGGATATTTCTCCATGATTTCAACCACTTCGTTCAGGCTGCCCATGGCGTTGCCCATCCCATGAGTCCCTTCTGTCCGGATATACGGCTTGGGGTGGTCCTGCTTTCCGTTCGCTTCCCACTCTTCTAGTCCGTAATAACGGAAGCGGTCTCTTTGGGCGGTCCCGCCCGACAGGATGTCGTAGGGAGCTGGATCGGAGTAGTAGTGATAGGTGGTGGGGCGCGTGGTATCGATACGCTTCGCCGCGTGATGCATCGCCGCCATATTGGCATGCGCCTCGGCTTCGTTGCCGACCGACCACGCCACAATGCTGGGGTGGTTTTTGTCGCGCTCCATCATCCGCGTCATCCGCTCTTCATGATGCCCCTTCCAGTGGGGCTGCTTCACCGGTTTAAACCGGTTCGATTCGCAGTTGGCTTCATCCATCACATAGAACCCGTAGCGATTGCAGAGCACATAGAATTCGGAGTCGAACGGGAAGTGCGCAGTGCGGATGGAGTTAATGTTGTACTGCTTCATCAGCGCGAGTTCTTCTTCCAGCCGCTCGCGGGTGATATAGTGCCCGTTGACCGGGTCGTGTTCCACGCGGTTTGCGCCATACTGAATAAAGGGTTTTCCATTCAGCATGAGCACATTGCCTTTAATTTCCAGCATACGGAAACCGAACTCGGTGCCGGTAATCTGCGTGACCTTCGCGCCGTCTGACAGTTTCAGCAACAAGGGGTAGAGGGTCGGCGTTTCCGCCGTCCATTTGCGGGGATTTTCGATGGCCATTTTAGCCGTAAACTTCCGTTCTTCGCCGGGAGCGAGCGACGGGATTTCAACCTCCGCCGTTTTTCCGGCGATGGTGCATTGCGCGCTATGTTTTTTGGAGGGAGTGTTGGCATAGTTTATCACCCTCAGCTCCACGTTCAGAGCGGCATCCTCGTACTTCGCGTCCAGATCGGCGGTGGCAAAGAAATCGCGTATCGCAAGATCCGGCGTCGCAAACAACCAGACATCGCGGTAAATACCGCTCATATTGAAACCGTCCTGATCTTCCAGCCAGCTTCCGGACGTCCAGCGGAACACGCGGCAGGCAATTGTGTTTTCGCCCTTCTTCAAATAGGGGGTCAGATTAAACTCGGCTGGCAATTTGCTGTCCTCCGAGTAGCCCACATATTTCCCGTTCACCCACAGTTGAAACCCGGCTTCAACGCCGTCGAAATGAATGAACACCTGCTTGCCCTGCAATTCTGAATCAAGTTTGAACGTGCGCTTATAACATCCGGTCGGGTTGCCATAGGGCGTTTCAATTTTCGGAAAGGCTTTTTCCGCAAAATTATAGTACCCGCTGTTTTTGTACATGGGCTTGCCGTAGCCCTTCATCTGCCAGTTGGACGGCACCTCGATCGAATGCCAACCGCTGACATCGAAGTCGGTTTTGTAAAATCCTTCAGGGCTCCCCTCCGGCAATTTCGACCATTTGAATTTCCACGCCCCGTTCAGCGACTGCCGAACCGCATTGGCGCGCTCAAACGTCAGCGCCTCTTTTTCCGAGCGGTATTGATGCGCATAGGCCCGCATCGGCTCGCGGGTTTCAGAGAGAACCTCGGTCTCCCAATGTTTACCCGCACCCTGTGCGCCCCATGCGGCAACGCCCCCTACAAAAATACCTAAAATTACTTTTTTCATAAAAAATCCTTCGTTAAAAACCGTTCTATTTCAGAACACATTCCGG
>CAZWZW010000150.1:0-7729 GCA_964639125.1 uncultured Verrucomicrobiota bacterium | reverse complement strand
GGAATTGCAACTACGTCAATGTTAAAAATCTGTGCGCTACCGGCCGTGGTGGTTCCCAAACTAAAATCGCTGTTGATGGTCGAGGAATCATTGGCAATGGTCCACCCTAGCGAGCTGGTTTCGCTGCTTGAAGAGGTGTAGTTCCATCCGTAGTCGGACAGCGTCCCTGATGTTGTCGATGCGATCAGCCAGTAGGTGGTGTTTGCATTGATATTAAACGACGAAGCAAGTGTGTACTGCACCTGACTGCTTGCCGTCGGGTTGGTCGGACCGGTAAAGGTCGCCAGCAGCGAGCCCGGAGTCGAACCGGAGTCCGAATAGAGAACCAGCTCGAAATTGTCGCCGGTGTCATTATGAGTCCCAAAACTCATCGTCACGAAATCGATTGCATAGTCACCGCTGCTCCCCGTCGTAAAACGATTGCCTAGATAAGGCTCTACTGCGCTATTTTCAAAAATACTTTGCGCACCTGCTATGGTTTCGCCTAGATTAGAAACAGCAAGATCCGCATGGGTGATACTCGCGAATGTAAGAAGTCCTGCAATAATTGAATACTTAATCTTCATGTCTACCCCATTGTTGTTTTTCAATTAGCCCCTCTTAGACCGTAGAGTGCCTTGCAAGCACATGCATAATTCATGCCACGGGTTTATTAAAGTAAAAAAATCATTTTTGTCGCGTTTGTTGAAACCCTTTATAGAAGAACTCACGCCACATCGCTTCTGATCCAGATATATGGAGGGTATAAAAGTAAGCTGTTATGCTCAGGTTTCGTGGGTATACATTGCTTTAAATGCGATCCGGGCCTCTTCGGAAACCGGGTTGCCGGAAAGATCGTCGAGATCAAAATTTGCTCCTTGAGATTCCGGAGTACAGTCGTTTTCTGCAAGATGAAGTGTGCACAGCAAACCGACCTCATTTTCGCAAATGCGCGAAGGTTCGTGATCAAATACAACCGCAATAATCAGATTATCGGGAAATCCCCCTGTCACAAGCAGGCCGCCGCGTCAGTTTGAATCAGCAATGCTTGTGCTTGGCAGCATAACCCGTATGCTCCCGGAAGCGATCAGAGCAAGGGAAGCCAACAGGGTTGCAAAAAAATGAATAATCAGCCGAACAATCCGTTACATGGAATCACGCTGGAACGGTTGCTGACGCAACTGGAGAAACACTACGGTTGGGAAGAGCTGGGCCGACAGATTGACATCCGCTGTTTCAACTGGGAGCCCAGCATTAAATCGAGTCTAAAATTCCTGCGTAAGAATCAGTGGGCGCGAGACCTGGTGGAAGAGCTATATCTTCAGACCGAGTTTAAGAAGGAATCCTGACGCAAATTCTTCAAGCTCCGCAAAAGCAGAGTTTTATCCCTACCCGGCCTTCGAAAAAACCTGACTCTGCTCGCAGGCACGCTGAAGGATTTCCTCCAGATTCACCAGCCTGATGGGCTTTGTGATGTAGTCGTCCATGCCGGCGGCGAGCCCTTGGTCGCGGGTGTCGTTATCGGCGTTGGCCGTCATGGCGCAGATCAGCGGTC
This sequence comes from uncultured Verrucomicrobiota bacterium, assembly GCA_964639125.1. Lineage (GTDB taxonomy): Bacteria > Verrucomicrobiota > Kiritimatiellia > Kiritimatiellales > Pontiellaceae > Pontiella. The sequence continues at coordinate 6,195 of CAZWZW010000150.1, read as the reverse complement.
GACGTTGGCCGTCAAGACGCTTACCGATTTCTCGCGTTGCGGCCAGGCCATCCATTATTGGCATCTGCACATCCATTAGGACCACATCATATTCATTTTGAACGACCATCTCCACGCCCTCAAGGCCATCGCAGGCCAGGTCAGCATCGATGCCTAGTTTTTCAAGCATGCGCAGGGCCACCTTCTGATTCAAGAGGTTATCTTCAACCACCAGCACGCTCAGCGCATTGAGGACATACGGCCGCTCGTCATGCGGAGCCGGTTGAGAAATACTTTCGGGCGAGAAGATCCCGGCGATTTTCCGATACAGTTGAGAGGCCTTGGCGGGCTTATGCAACCATGCGGCGATCTCAAGGGACTTATCCGGGTTGGTCGAGCCAATGGAAGATAGCATCATGATCGGAAGCTGACGGGCGGTATACTGTTTGCGCACCTGTTGGATCAGCTGGATGCCATCCATGTTCGGCATCTGCATATCGGAGATCATGAGGGCATATCTATGGCCGTCTTCAATCGACTTAAGCGCATCCTCAGGAGTATCAAATTCAATTGGATTCAGGTTCCATCGTGTGAGCTGTGCGCAAATAATCTTAAGATTCGTACGATTGTCATCGACCACCAGGACATCCGGGTTCGCGAGATCAAATTCTTCTTGTTCGGCATATACGGTTTCACCGTGGCCGGTCAAGACGGGTGTTTGAATGGTAAAATGAAAAACCGACCCTTTTCCAGGCTCGCTTTCCACCCACATGCCCCCGCCCATCAGTTCGCTTAACTGGCGGCTGATGGATAGTCCAAGTCCCGTACCGCCATACTGACGGGTGGTCGTGATATCGGCTTGAGTAAATTTATTAAAAACATCGTCCAGTTTATCCGGCGCAATGCCAATCCCGGTGTCATGAACCGAAAACTGGATGCTATGCTCTTGGTCATTCGTGCGTGCGGTTACGGTAAGCCCGATCTCTCCTTGTTTCGTAAACTTGAAGGCATTGCTCAACAGGTTCAGCAGGATTTGGCGCAGCCGGGTGGCATCGCTCCGAATCACGGCCGGCACATGGGCATCTATATCACAAACAAGCTCAATATGCCCTTCTGCGGCCTTCGGCATAAACAGTTCCAAAATATCTCCCAGACTATCCGCCAGGTCAAAATCCTCTTCTTCCAATTCAAGACGCCCGGCCTCGATCTTCGAAAAGTCGAGGATATCGCAGATCACGCCCATCAGAGCATCGCCACTGACCCGGATAATGTCCGCACATTCCTGCTGGGCCGTATCCAGATCCATATCCAACAGCAAGTCCGTCATTCCAATGACCGCATTCAAGGGTGTGCGGATTTCGTGGCTCATGTTGGCAAGGAACAGGCTTTTCATCTCCGTGTGTTTTTGGATCGTGGCATTGGCCTCCCGGAGGCGGTGGTTCAGCTGGCGCGTGACAATAGAGACAATAACGGCACCTACGAGCAGCGTGACCAGTGCGATAAACAGAGTGGCGTTTCGCTTGATGGCCTGCAGCAGCAACACCAACCTGCCCGGACCGTTCTCCAGCACCTTTAAACATTCTTCAACAGAAGTATAGTCCTCCGGGGCCGCCCACCCGCACCGCGCGGCTTGCAGCGGAAGGGAGGTCGGGTTGAGTTGAAACAGAGCATCTGCAACCTTTTGTGCCAATTCGGGCGGGATATGCCCGGCCTTGGCCAGCACATTTCCCGGATAAAGCCGGGTACTGTGCGGATAGGGAAAGGATTCGCAAGGGCTCTGGTCGGAACAGGCGCAAGGGATCACCGAAAAATCGGCCAGATCAATCTCCCCGCTCCTGTTCATTTTATACAGCCGATCAGCCCCGACAACACCGGCATCCACCTTACCTTCAAGGACCGCATATATGACACTGGATCCCTTGTAGCCGAATTTAACCTGATAATCGATTTCCGGGCGCAACCCTTTTTCGGTCAGCTCCCGAAGCATCGTAAGCCATCCGGTGAATGACAATTTAGAGGACGCGGCAATGGTCTTCCGTTTAAGATCCTTCCAGCCCGCAGATGGGACTTTATCCTTGCGGAAAATAACGGCGGTACCTAACAAGGCCGGGGCAGTGCCGTCGGAACTATAAGCCGTCTGGGTTGCTATCGGGGTCATTCCGAAGGGCATGACCTGACCCACATAATTTTTCTGAGATACAACAATGAAGTCGACGTTATTTGTTTCTAAAACCTTCGTGATTTCTCCAGAGCGCATGCTCTGGATTTCAAACCGGTAACCGGAAAGGACCTCCGAGAGGTATTCGGCCGTGGCGGTCCATTTATTTCGAGCCATCTCCTTTGTCGGCCCGGCAATGGCAATAGACAGCGTTTCTTCAGCGGCCAGGTTTGCCGCCGAAATCCAAAACGCAAAAAATATAAGAATGACACTACGCATGGTTTTCCCCAATGAATTCAATGCAAACCCCTGTGATATGGGCGCATTCCGAAAAGTAACACGCGATACTAAGCAATTAAAGTGCCAGAGTCGATTGGTGCGATTACACAGGGGGTTCTAGCCCATCTCATCAACCGTCATCCCCTGAGACTTGCACCCCTTGTTAATCCATACCCTCAAGGTGTGAAGTGAGAAGCTGGCCCTTGTGGTCGATCGCGTTGGGATAGTCCTCGCGGATGACCTTGAACAACTTGGCCGCAGCTTCGTCTTTGCCCTCTTTTTTGTGACGCATGGCGAGATAGAGCCGGGCATAGGCCCCAACCTGCACACCATTGGCATAATAGCAGCCGCTGAAGGGTCCAATGGCCTTTGCAAGCAACTCGGATTGTTCATTTCTCTCCGCGTGGCGGGCAAAATTGAGGATGGCGCATCCGGTCCGGTTGGCGTTTGGATATCGCTCGGACAGGAGATCAACCGCCTTTCTGGCATCTTCGGAGCTCCAGTCGGAACCGGCAGCCTGATAAATCTTTTCGATGATCTGGAGGTCGTGGCGCGAATAGATATCGGCATCGAGCATCATCCGGTCGCGGGCGAATGCCTGCTGTTCAGCCACCACGCCCTTGATCCGCTCTTGCTCCAATACCGGCGCGAGCTTTTCCTCCAGCTTGGCAACCCGCTCTTCCAAGGTAACGATACGCTGCAGCAATATGCCTTCGTCGGCAAAGAGGGAGGTTGTGACGGCACATAAAGAGATGAGCCCTATCGTTTTTTTCATTTTCGCTCCTGCTGGAAATTAAATAATTCCTGCCTGACGCAGGAAATAGGCAACCAAAAGCAGCATTACAACAATTACGGCAACTTTCAGTGCCGCTTTAATGACCCGGGCAAACAGAACAAGGGTAATGATTGCACCCGCTGCAAAAATAATTAGCCAGGTCATTGGATTGATTGATGATAATGCGTCCATCGCGCCTCCCTTGTTCAAGAAGTTTGGATTGTAAACGTTGCCGATCCGAAAGTCTTCCCGTTAATCAGCATTTCAACGGCATGTTTCAGAGCGCGGGAGCAGAATCTTCGGCAGGATATATGCATTATAAACCGTCCTGCTTCAAGCGATGCCCTTTATCGCCGCGACAGGCGCATCACGATCTGGAGAATATACCAGAAAAGAAGAGCCACTGCAGCAAACAGCTGAAGCGATGCCGCAACGTGCTGATCCGGCCGATAGTGGTGCAGGATTTTGGAGGTATCGTAAAGGATCGCTCCGCTCGCCAGCAGGACCATTGCAAAGGAAAAAACCAGCCCAAGGTTAAAACCAAAAAGTACCGCGCAAACAATCAGGCCCAGCGCAAGCATGAAACCAATGGAGAGAATGCCACGCAGAAATGAAAAATCCTTGCGCGTCGTGAAAACGACAAGCGTCAGACCGCCGAAGAGCAACAGGGTAAGAATGCCCGCCGTTGGAAGAACTTCGGGCGAACTGTAATAAGCGGCCAAGTATAAGATCGGTGCAAAGATCACCGATTCGGCAATCACATATAAGCTCAAGCCCGCATACTGCACGCTCGAGGACGCTGCACTGGCAGCCAGGCCGCTGGCCAGGCGCCCCAGAATCATGAATCCACCCAGAATCATAAGCCACCCAAACCGCATGGCCATCACATTGAGCAACATTCCGGCAATCGGCGAATTGATCATGTAGGTTTCGAGTCCGACAAAGGCCAGCACCGCCCCGGCAAGATGCGCGTAGGTTCTGCGGATGAACGCCGCCCGTTCACTCGGTTGCGATTGCGACACCGTCAAGGCCTGTGCATATTCATTCATATAACTCTCCGTAATTTGAAGCTCAAAGCTATTTAATGGCAGAACACTAGACGATCCCCCTTCTGCTTTAAAGCCCTTTCCCCCGAGCTTAAGAACTATCCCTCTTCTGAAAGAAGCAGGAGCGCGAGATCGTCAACCGTATTTGCGTCGATCCAATTATCGATAAAGAGCGGGTTTTCGGCTCGGCGGGCAATCTCGGCCAGAAAGCGCAGATGCTGCGTTGGATTCGCCCGGCTACCCAGTAACATAAAGACCGCATGGATGGTTTGTTTCGCCAGAGGAAAATCAAGTCCGTGAATACTGCGAACTGCGACCATGTAAAACCCGTCCACATCATTAAGCAAGAGGTGCGGAAGCGCCACTCCGGCATCGGCGGGGGTTTCGCCAAGCCGGTTCCGTTCAAGCATCGCCCCGAGAATTAAATCGCGGGAAATTCCACTCTGCTTGGCCAGCAGGTCGGCTCCTCGGTGAATGATCTCTTCCGAGTCCACCTCCGCGCCCGCTTCAATAAAATCCGCCGCCTGCACGATCTGGAAGAAGGGGTCCCCCTGCCGTAGGCCGCGTTCTTTCATCAATTGCCGCAGCTCGGTGCGCAGCCCCATTGCATCGGCATCGCGCTCCAGCAGCCGTTCGCCAAGCCGTTGTGCAACCTTGGCCACGGCTCCCACGCGGGGCGTTACACGCGGGCAAACATAGAGGTTGTGCCAGATCACCCCTACCGCCACAAGCCCCATGGCAAAGATGCTCGACAGCAGGCCCATTTCGGGAATCAACACAACGGAGATCAGGATTCCGATAACTTGAATATAGGGATACCATGGACTTTTGAAACCGGGGTCATAACTCTTGATTCCGCTTTCACGCATAACAATTACGGCAATATTCACGAAGGCAAATACCAACAGCTGGAACGTACTGGCCAGTTTCGCAACCCGTTCGAGCCCGGCCATCGATACGATCAGCAAAATGACGAGCGAGGTAAGAACGATGGCGTTCACCGGGGTCTTAAACCGCGAAAAGCGCGACAATGAATGCGGGATAACATGGTCGCGACTCATCGCCAACAGGTAGCGGCTGGCCGACATGATTCCAGCATTGGCCGTGGTGGCAAATGCCAGCGCCGCCGCCAGGCAGATCAAATGTTTTCCGACCGGGCCAATGGAAAGGTCAGCCGCATCGCTGAGGGGCGTCAGGCTTTGATACAGCTGCCCGGCAGGGACGACCCCAACAACAACGGTCACCGCCACGCCATACAGCACCAGAATCACAATCAGCGAGAGAAACATACCAAGGGGAATGTTGCGCTCGGGACTCTTTACTTCCTCGGCCATGCTCGCCACTTTGGTCAGGCCAATATAACTGATGAAAACCAGTGCGGTGGTTGGCAGAATCGCCCCCATGCCTTTGGGGGCGAAAGGAGAAAACGGTGCCCGCTCGATATCAGGCACCCCGCACACGAGCAAATAAACCAGAATCGCGAGTAAGCCCACGACCATAAGAACCTGCAGACGCGTGGTTTCCTTTGCGCCAATAATATTAGTGACCATAAAGACTAGACCGGCCGCGATGGCGATCACCGGCATGGGCATGTTGATATACCCCCCCAGATAAGCACCGAGACCCAGTAGCGCAATGCTGGTTTTAAGAATAAGCGCCAACCACACGCCCACGCCATCAATGGTGCCAAACATGCCGCCGAGGCTGCGGCTGACGAAAAAGTAGGTCCCGCCCGCCCGCGGCATCGCCGTGGCCATTTCTGCTGCGGAAAGCATCGACGGAATAAGCAACACGCCCGACAACAAATAGGCAATGATAACCGCCGGCCCACATTTTGAAGCCGCGATTCCCGGCAGAACAAACAGCCCCGAACTGATCATGGCTCCAGAGCAGATTGCAAAAACATCGAGAAGCCCAAGTTGCTTTTTAAGTTTCTCAGCCATAGATGCTCCATAAAC
>CAZWZW010000149.1:0-7772 GCA_964639125.1 uncultured Verrucomicrobiota bacterium | reverse complement strand
GCAATCATCAATCCCGGCGAGCCGCCTCACCATAAAAATCTACGTAGAACCAAAATAAGTTGGAATTGGCTCAAGCACAGGGTAATAGCAACCGTCTGCCTTCCTTTTACCGCACTCCCCACCACCTTCGCGGCACGGGCATCTGGGCCGGCGGCGCGCTTGAACGTGAAGGCCAAGCTGAACAAGGATCGGGAAACGGATAAATCGGAGAAGGAAAAAAGCAGCACACGAACAACGACTGAAATACTTTTCTACGAGTTGGAAATCCAAACGTCGAACACCTCCAAGCAAGACGCCACCTTCGACCTCGAATGGTATTTCATTAAGTACCCGATTAATGACAAGGGAAAAAAAGGCGATCCCAGGGTATGTGAAAAAGGAAAGACCTCACTTCCGATCGCGGGTATGAAGCGTGCATTGTACCAGGTACAGTCAAAGGCACTTCTCAACACCGAATCCAAGACATCCAAGAGTTCATCCGGAAGTAAGGGCGGCGGTTCCTCAAAGAGTTTTTCTGGCGACACCTATGGTGGGTACGTCGTCCTGGTACGCCATCAGGGTAAAATCCTGGCTAAATACTCCAACGAAAACAAATTCACGACCGACGAGTGGCTGGCGAAACTTGCTGCACCGATTCAGAAGGATTCAACTCGCAAGGTATCAGCGGGCGGAAAGAAGAAGAAGGGGAACAGGAAGAAGGGGAACAGGAAGAAGGGGAACAGGAAGAATAAGAAGAAAAAAAAAGAAATAATGTAAAATGCTCGAGTCAGCATCCTGATGCGTGCATTTGAGCACCTCCAGCAATCACCCGCTCCATATGCATATGGTGAGTTTGCGGAAGCTCCATTGAGCAAGCTCCCTAGGACTATTCTTCACACCGAACCCTCATTCTATTTTTGTGCGGGAAAAGGGCCGTGCGCCCCACCCCGCTCAATCAAAACTCGGCATCAAAAAGGAAGGCGACGGAACGAGCTTCAACGCCAATCCGGGATGCAGATTAGAGAGAAGACAATCAAAGGTTTTTGACAGAACCGTTTCATAAAAGGAAAAATATGGTTATGAACAGCGTACGGCGACTGGCGCACGGAGCCGGTGGATTTAGATTAATGCCTGTGATGGCGGTTATATTGTTTGCGGCGTTTCAACTGGAGGCAGCCCAACTGGTGAGCGACGAACTCGAAGTAGCGGTCTCGGAGGAATTTCCGCTGATTTCGAGCTATACGTGGCGGGCGTCGAAAGTCGTGATGGAGGGTTGCACCACGCCGATGAATACCATCGTGATCAACGGCCGGGAATATACGCCGAAGGTCACGTTCAAGCAAGCAGGCAGCGACTCGGTAACCTATGCCCTCTCCATTCCGGAAATTTCGGTTTCGATGCAGATCAAGGTTTCCGTTGAAGGTGACGTGGTTGATTACCGCTTTACCCAAATCAAGGAATCCGGCGACACGCTGCTGAAGACCATTGAGCTGCCGCAGGGATTTCTTTCGGTCGGAGCCGATCAGTCCGGCGCGGCCTACGCAATGGGCAGCATCCGGGGCAAGGATAAGTTTGTTTCGGTCGATGCCAAGTGCAAGAACATGCAGGCCGACAACGACTATGCCATACTGAATACCGACAAACTCGCGGCCAGCATCGCTAACAATTCCATCCGCGACTGGGTCCGTTTTTCGATCAGCGTCGAGGGCGAAGGCTCGAAGAAGCGCTGTACGGTGGCAAACAACTCTTGGATCTATCGGGAAATCGATACCGAAATCGTGGAACTCCCGAATGTCCAGGTCGTGATCACGCCCGAAATCAACGGCGACGGCGAAGTGACCTGGCAGGACGGTGCCGTGGCCTACCGCAAGATCATGGTGCAGCGCAAAGGGACCGAATTCCTGCGCAGCAGCTTTTCGCACGTGGCGATCAACTTTGCCAGTGTGGCCCAGTGGCCGTTCACCCGCGTCCTCGATAACATCAAGAAGTTGTACCTCTACACCGACGGCTTTGGCCAGATGCTGCTGATCAAGGGCTACGGTGCCGAAGGGCACGACAGCTCCCACCCGGATTACGGAAACAACTTTAACCGGGGCGCCGGCGGGCTGGAAGATTTCAACATGCTCTGCAAAAAGGCGAAGGACTACAACACGCAGATCGGCGTGCACATCAACCACAGCGAAGCCTACCCGGAGGCGCAGGCCTATTGCGACGAACTCCTAACCGGACGCAAGGGGTGGAGCTGGTTGGATAAGTCCATGAAGATCGACCGCCATGCCGACATCGTGGCCGGCAACATGCAGGCGCGCCTCTACGAACTACGGGACAACGCGCCCAACCTGTCGTTCATCTATGTCGATACCTACGCCGGCACCAACTGGGTGGCGTGGAAACTCGGCGAAACCCTCTACGAGTGTGGCTGGCCGGTATGGACCGAGTTCCATCCCAACCTCAACAACTATGCCATCTGGACCCACTGGGCGGGTGGCGGCCAAATTGCGCGCTTCGTCAACAATGCCGACCGGGATGTCTACGGAAGCAACAAGATCCTCAAGGGCGCGAAGCATTGCGGCATGATGGGCTGGGACCACGGCGGATATGAAAAGAATATCCACCACGTCATCGAAACTTTCATGACCCAGAACCTGCCCTCCAAGTATATTCAAAACCACGACCTGCTGCGACTGGAAAAGGATTTTGCAATCTTCGCCGACGGGCTTGAGGTCCGCTCCGAAGGCCCTGAGGTCAACATGACCAAGAACGGTCGCCTGATCGCCACCGGCAATACTGTATTCATCCCGTGGAATCCGCAGACAGAGGAAAAGATCTACCACTGGAACCCCGAGGGCGGAAGCACCACCTGGAAGCTGCCCGAAAGCTGGGGCGGATTGAAAAACGTTGCCGTCTACGAGCTGACCGACCTCGGCCGCGTACCGGCTGGCACTGTGAAAGTTGCGGACGGAAAAGTCGCCATCAAGGCCAAGGCGCACACTCCGTATGTGGTCTATAAAAAACCGGCCCCGAAGCAGCAACCGATGCAATGGACGGAAGGCTTGTCGGTCAGGGACGCCGGCTTTGATTCCCACGGTTTCACGGTTTGGAGCAAGGCCGACGGCGCCTCGATCCGCACCGATAAAAAAGGCCAGAGCGTTCTGCACATCGAGGGATCCGAAAAGGCCGTTGTTTCCCAAAAACTCTCGGACCTCAAACTTGGCGCAAACTATGTCGTTTCCGTCTGGATCGAAATCGATGGAAAACGCAAGGCGGGCATCAGCATCGATAACGGTGGAAAGGTTGTCGAAAACAAAATCACCGAGACCGGTTTCATGTGCAACTTCCCGAACTCGGACAAAAACGGGACCTACTATCAGAAGGTGCCCGTTTCCTTCACCGCGCCGAAGGCCGGCACACCGGTCGTGCTCTCGCTGGTGGCCGGTGCCGACCAGGCCGGCTCAATCGTCCGGTTCGACGATGTTCGCGTGGCTGCCACCGCCGCCGACATCAATACGGGGCACCACTATTTCGAGGATTTTGAAAACACGGTCGGCGGATGGGGCCCGTTTGTCTACGGCTTCAACGGCCCGTGCAAAACCCATCTTTCCGAAGAGCATCGGCCGTACACAAAGGACACCATCAACGGTCGCTATTCATTGAAAACCAAGGAAGGCGTTGCCGGCTATGTGCTTCAGACACTTCCTTCGCTTCTGCGCTTCGCACCCGAAACCACGTACAAGATCCGGTTCAAATATCTGCAGGACAAGGAAAATGCCCATGATGTGGTCGTTGAAGAACCGGCAATCGACGATCTGGTCTATGACGTGGTCAAGAAAGTGGCGATCGACTCCACTGCCGACTGGAAGGATTCCAGGAAGAAGGCCAAGGTGTCGGTGAACAAGTCGAAGCTCACGATCAAGACCACCGGAAAGAAGGACGAAGGACGCGTCATCAATACCGTAATGTCTCCGGTGGCCCATGGCGAAGTCTCCTTCAATGCCAAGATCAACAAGTCCGGCAAGTTTGCCCTCATCTTCCGCAACAAGTCCGCGCGCGGCGGTGGCTACGCCTACATCGGCTACGATGGCGGAACCAAGTGGGCCTGGTCGTCGAACAATGGCGGAAGCCGGCTGACGTCCGACGGCCCGAATGTGGCCGACGACAGGGAGCATAGATTCAAACTTCGCTTCAGCGGACGCCACTGCAAAGTATGGGTCGACGGCGAGCTGATCTACAAGGGAATGATCGATAGCCTGCCGGTTGCGCCCGGCCAAATAGGGTTTCGCACCCGCGGCAAGACCACGCTGGAAGTCAGCGACATCCAGCTGGCCACGGCTTCCGAGGCCATAAAGCTCCCCGAGCCCCTGTTCCGTAAAACGATCAAGGGCACGAAAGGAACCTTCATCGCCACCTTCACCACCGGCGCTTCGGCCGAAAGCTTCATCGCCATCAAGAAGCTTGCGCGTGGCGGCGACATGCTGGTGATCGACGACATCGTGATCGATGAAGTTAAATAACACTCTCCACGATAATCGTGCAAAAGGGCATGCCGCAAGACATGCCCCCTTTTTTGTATGCAAACCTTCCGGTTAGAGTGTTTAAGAAATACTGTACCCGCTAGACCGAACTCTTGAGGGGCAAACGCTGTCTGCACGGGCGCACGGCGTGCGCCCCTCCATCAAGTCGGCTACAGTTGTGTTTAATAAACTCTAACCCAGGCGAAGCTGGATGATGTTTTCGTTGGCACCGATCTGTGCCAGCGCCTCTTCGGAAGGAACCTCGTCCAGTTTCAGCGAGCAGCAAGCGGACTCGCCACCGCTAAAGACGGTGTTCTGCATCTCTTCAACATTGATTCCACCGCCGCGCAGTCCATCCAGCACACCGGCCAGCACACCCACCTTGTTGAGGTGCTGAACCACCAGGGTTGTAATGGCAGAGGTCTTGGCACGCAGGTTCACAGAATTCAGCGGCATGCCGGAATCCTGGTAGGCCGCAACAATCTGTACGACGGAATCACCGACGGCGTCGGCCGCTTGGTCGGTGGAAGCCCCGATGTGTGGAGTGCAGGCCACGAGCTCAGCCAGCTCCGTATCCACGAAATCCGCTTCGCCGCCGGCCGGTTCGTTTTCAAATACGTCGAGACCAACCCGCAGTCCTTTTTCGCGAACGGCTTCCTTCAGGGCGGCCGCATCGACCACTCCGCCGCGCGCGGTGTTGATCAGAATGGCACCGTCTTTCATGCCCGCAAGGAATTCACGGTTCACCATATGCTTGGTTTCTGCAGTTTCGGCCAGGTGCAGGCTGACCGCATCGGCCTTGCTGGCCACGTCGGCAGGTGTCGCGCAGTAGCCAATACCGAGTGCTTCCGCCGCTTCCGGCGTCAGGCTGCGCGACCATGCGATCACCTCCATATCCATCGCCGCAGCACGTCGAGCCAAGGCCTTGCCGATGGCGCCGAGGCCAATGACGCCCAGCGTGCGGCCTTTCAGACCGGCTGCGTTTCCGTATTCCTTCTTGCGCCATTTTCCCTCGCGCATATCGCAGGCGGCAGCCACCACACGGCGGTCGGCGGCGATCAGGTGTGCCATGGCCAGCTCGGCCACCGCATCCGTGTTGGTACCGGGGCAGTTGCACACATAGATGCCCATGCGGCTTGCGCACGCAACGTCGATCGTATTCGTACCGGCACCGGCACGGATGATCAATGTAAGCGATGAAGCCGCTTCCATGGTCCGGGCACTCACTTTGGTTGAGCGAACGATCAGGATTTCAGCATCCTGTATGGCAGCCGGAAGATCTTCGGCGGAAAGACCGGGCTGCAGATCGATTTGCGCACCCAGTTCTTCCAGGCATGAAACCTTGGCCGGATCGAGTTTATCTGCTACGAGAATTTTCATATGTCACTACTCCCTTATTATATGGTTGAACCAATCGATGACAGCATCATCCGTCAGAATGAAAACAATATCGGGTTATGCCAAAACGGCTGCCGCCATACCCGGCGAGCAAGTGCGGCATCATTTTCTTTTCTTCTTGTTTTTCCTTTTGGGGACGAAGGTTTCGCCTGTCGCTTCGCAAGCCGCCTGAACGTTGAAGAGCGGCCTGCTGTTCTTGCTCCAGAATGGGCTGGGCACATGCGCGGAGTTCATCGCCTTGCGGATGCGCTCGACCACTTCGGGATATTCACCGGCCAGGTCCTGTTGTTCGCCTTCGTCCGCAGAAAGGTCGTAGAGTTCGATTTTTTGCCCCATGCGCCGATCCAGCACGACGCCCTTCCATTTGCCGATACGAACAGCCTGGTTGGGTCGGCCTTCATAGAGCTCCCAGTAGAGATAGGCGTGCTCTTTCTGCCCCGGGTTTCCGAGAAGCGTCGGCAGCATGGAAATGCCATCGGTTTCGCCCTTGATGGGTTCGCCGGTCAGCTCGGACAGAGTTGGCAGCATATCCCAAAAGGCCGAGATGTGGTCGTTCTCCGTTCCGGCCGCGATTTTACCCGGCCAGCAGGCAAACATCGGTGAACGAACGCCACCTTCATACATCGAGCGCTTCTTGCCCCTGAGTTTTCCGGAGGTTTTGAAGAAGGCGAGAGAGCCGGCCTGTCCGTGTGCGCCGTTGTCAGTGTTGAACATAATCAGTGTGTCGTTCGCCAGACCCAGTTCTTCCAGACGCCGGGCCAGGCGGCCCACGTCGCGATCCATTCGCGAGGTCATCGCGGCGTGGGTTTTCATTTTATCCGGCCAATCCTTGCCGGCATAAATTCCGAGGTCCGGGATCTGGTATTTCGTGTGCGGAATGGTGTAGGCCAGATAAAGGAAGAAGGGCTGGTCCTTGTTGTCGGCGACAAACTTGAGCGCCTCGTCGGTCATCAGGTCGTGGCTATAGTACTTGCCGTTAAGCATCACCTTTTCCCCGTTACGCCAGAGATATTCCGGATAGTATTCGTGCGCCTTGCGCTGGTCGTAGTAGCCGAAGAAATAATCGAAGCCCTGCTTGTTCGGGTCGCCGGAATTCCAGCCGGACCCCAGCCCCCACTTGCCGATGCAGGCGGTGGTATAGCCTGCACGCTGCATGAGTTTTCCGAGCGTTTCGGAGTCGGCGGGAATCGGTGTCTGCCCGTTCGGGTAGCCGGGGCTGTTTGCGCGGATGTAGGCATGACCCGCATGCTTTCCGGTCATCAAAATGCAACGAGTTGGCGCACAAACCGAGCTGCCGCAATAGTGCGCCGTAAAGCGCATGCCTTGGCCGGCAAGTTTATCCAACTCCGGGGTCTGGATTTTTTCCTGCCCATTGTATCCGACCTCGCCATAACCCAGGTCGTCACATAGGATATAGACCACATTCGGCTTCCGTTCATCCACTCCGAAAGCGCTTAGCACCGACAGCATCAGCGCGCCCCACACTACCGTTTTTTTCATCATTTCTTTTTCTTTCTCTTTTTATACTTCGACAACGCCTTGGCATCCGGGTTGTAGTCCGGCCGGAGCTCGGTTGGCACGGGTGCATTCACTTCCGCACGCCACTCCTTCAGCAATCGGTGCAGCTCCGCCGTCTTCTCGGGATGACTTGCCGCAATATTGGTGCGTTCACCCAGATCCGATTCCAAGTTATAGAGCTCCAGGAATCCGACGTACTGAACCTCATCCGTCTGGACAGGGATTTTTCCACATCACGGCAAATGGAAGCAGGCGGCGGACAGCGGTATTATCCTTAACCGATTGTCTTCATGCATTTGTCGGCATTTCAAAATTATCATTATGGCCTCTTCTTCTACTTATTGCATGGTTTGAAATAAATGAGTG
>CAZWZW010000148.1:0-7845 GCA_964639125.1 uncultured Verrucomicrobiota bacterium | reverse complement strand
TTACTTCCCGAAAGAAAAACCGTGCGAATATGCCTACGCGCTGAAGATTGGCTTTAAGAAATAATCAGACGCATACCGGCTCACGCCAACTGCGCTAAATTCCAACCTCTGAAAACAGGGGTTGGTTTTTTTTTAGTTTCCGACCGCGAAAGACCAGACCAAACCTTCGGTTCGCTCACCGCCTTCCAGCAGGCTGTCGACACGCCAATAGTAGGTTTCCCCCGGGCGAAGCTCCGGCGGCGTAAAGATATTATTCTCGAACATTACAGCATGTTTCAACGGATCGGCACTCGTCCCGAAAAACACCTCCGATGCCATCGACTTGTAGGCGGGAAGCCACATGAGGTCAGCATCGGGTCTAACGTCAGTTGCGCCATCGGGAGGGACAGGCATGGAAGCCTGCGGTTCCTGCCGACCGGGAATCCAATAGCTGTCGCATCCAAATTCGTAGGCCCCGATATCTGGAGCCTTGCCGACAAAATCTTCCCCTTCAAATATCTTCCCTGCATCGATCAAAGGGGAACCCGCCTTGGGACGAAAATCCAGATTCTTAGGATCGCGGAGAAACGTTCCTGCATCCTGACCGGGATCCAGCCGGATGTTGTTTTCGGCCTTGCCGGGCACCGGTGTAATGCGCACAAAATGCCCGGAAAGCGCCCCGAAATTATTGGCGGTAATCGTTTCGAGATTGAAGCCCCCCATCCCGGGATTATCCAGCACACCAATGCACGGGCCATCTGCGCCATCAATCCCGGTATTGCCGATAATACGGTGGTGCTCGCCCTTGATTTTCATAGGTCCCGAATTCCACATTACGTTTTGGAGCATCGAACCGTTGACCCCATAGTTAACGGTTTCTGGATCCCCCATGTTGGACGAATCAAAACGCAACGAGGATTTCAATGAATCGTGGGACCAATTGCGCCGCAGCAGGGTTCCATCCTGCTGATGCACGCCGACATTAATCTGGGAGCCGTCGTGCTGAATCAGGCTCATGTTGTAGACATGGTTGAGCTCGATCAAATCGCCGGGCCCACAGCGGATGCCTTCCGAATTCCCCGTGGTATGCACCGTATTGCGCCGGACGATGGAATGCCTTGCCCCCCGCATATTCAGAGCACCTTCTCCGCCGGTGCCGAGACAGGTATAGTCGATCTCGGCAAAGAGGCAGTTTTCGATGGTATTCGACGCGCCTTCCAGCTCGATGCCCGGGCCATCCATCTTTTCAAAGCGGCAGTTGCGAACAATATTGCCAAAGCTGTCTTCCCCGTAGATTCCAGTCACTTCCGGGCGGCGAAAATCCCCCAGCACAATCCTGTTGTATGAGGGATACAGGGCATTGCAGTCCTCCATCACCACGGATCGGCAATTCTCCAGCTTGAAAGTTTCCGCAAAAAAATCGATGCCGCGAACCACTACATGCTCGCAATCCTCCAGCGTCAGCCCATACGTCCGGCGCTTGATCTTGATTTCAATCGGTTTTTCCCGCTCGCTGGGCGGAATCACATAGAGCATTTTGTCTTTCGGCGTATAGAACCATTCGCCCGGCTGGTCCAGACATTGCAGTCCTTCAATAAAATAATAGCCCTCGCCATGCCTGATGTTTTTCTGTTGGAAAAAATCAGGACGATTTTTAAAAATACCGCCGCCGCGCATCTTGCCGGAGCGCTTGAATCCGGGGCTGTAGGTAAACTTATCCGAGCCCTTTTTATGCTGCTTGATTTCCTGTGCCCAGGAAAGCCATGAGCCAATATGCAAAATGGCGATTGCACCCGTATAATCAACTCCGCTGTCTGCGAGTGAAACCACATTCACCTCGTCATCCTTCAGCAAACGCGCCACATACCCCTCATCATATTTGTCGGATTTCTTCTCCACTGCCGGCGGCCTTGCGTCGATCGTAACACCGGGCTTGCTGCCCTCGGCCACATGGCGGCAGGAGGCCATTAAATCCCAAATGGAACCATCATCCCACGAGGCATTGGGAAAGCGGGCCGTGGTCATGGTCTTGCCATTAAAGAACAGCTGCCAGCCCGCCGCTTTCAGTTTGGTTTTGAAGATCCCCTTCTTGTGGGGTTTCCATTGCGGATCAATCGGGTCCGAACCGTCAAACACCACTTTTTCTCCGGGATAGGGAAGAATCTTGATGGGGTTGTCCGAAGTCCCCCGCAATCCTTTGACCACCTGCTCGGTGCGGTAGGTTCCGCCGTGGAGATAGCAGACATCCCCGGGTTGCATATCCTCGACCACCGAAGCGAGCTGCCCTCCGGGTGACACTGTAAATTCCCGCGCGGAAAGCACGGATGCGGCAAGCCACATCGTGGTACTCAACAGAATCCGGTTAAGCCTAAATGGACGCAACCGTCCCCCCCGCTTTGATGGTTGTGGGAAGCTTCATCTCCACGGCACGGTCAAAAACGCGGTCGTCTTCCTTGCGAAGAACCTCAACCAATTCCGCGGCGGCCTCGTGCCCCATTTCGTGATGCGGCTGAACCACCGTCGCAAGCTCAGGATCGCAGTACAGGGAGAGCGTGGACACGGAATATCCCATAACCGACAGCTCGTCGGGCACCCTGATGCCGATGCGCTGACAGGCCTGCAGCACCAAAACACCCAGGACTTCGTTGGCGCAAAAGATCGCGGTATTGTCATCGCACTCGCCTTCAAGAATGGAAATAATTTCACGGCGAACCTCTTCCACATTTTCAGCAAAATGGGTTCCCGGGCGGTAGGATTCGGCCGACACCACGGTTAATTCCACCTCTTCTTTTTTTGCACTGTGGATGGCTCCATTTTGCCGGATGATAAAGGCGGGCCAATCGGACTGCCCATTCAGGAAAATAATTTTCCGATGGCCTTTTCCTGCGAGATAACTAATGGCACTTTCCGCACCCTGGCTGTCGTCCGATACCACCCGGATGCCCGTCGAGGGAGAAAAGCTGCTCCCCAGCAAACAACAGGGAATGCGGTGTTCCAACAGCTTGGACTGGAACCATTCCGCCGCCTTGCTGTCGAGGCCCTGAAGGATGACCGCCGCCACCTTGCGCTTGAGCAGGCTGTCCAGCGCACCGTTCATCGACTCCTCGTTGGATACAGGAAACAGTTTAAGGTAGTACCCCTTCTGGTCCACCGCCTCCATGGCCCCCCATAACATTTTCGAAACAAACTCCCGGCTCATCTGGGTGGTCACAAAACCCAGCACCTTGGTTTTTCCCGTAATCAAGGCCTGAGCAATTTCATTCGGGCGATAGCCCAGTTTTTCCGCCGCTGCGTGAACTTTTTTATGGGTGCGGTCGGGAATCTTCTTGGCCAAAGGGCTATCGTTCAGAACGAAGGAAACTGTACTTCTTGAAACCCCGGCCAGATCTGCAATCTGCTTCATTGTTGCCATATAATTAACCTCTCTTTATTAACTGCGTTAATAAATAATACAACCTCCTACCCAGCAAGCTAATAATCATGGTTTACTCGATATACTCGGGCAAAAAACCGTCGGCATTCAGAATGTGGCTATAATCCTTATCCCAGACCGGACATCCGGATTCATCCACTCCGATAGCCGCGGGATGCTCGACATGTTCTGGAGCCTGCCCATAGCACATCATGCGGCGCATGAGTCGTTCGGAGAGCCGCCGAGCCGTTTCGGCATTCTCTGGATCCGCGTAGACGTTATGGATTTCGTTTGGGTCATTTTCCATGTCATAGAGTTCCCAGCAGTCAAAACTATGAACGCATAGCTTCCACTTCTTCGTACGCAACATGGCACCGGGACCAAATTGCGTGGGAGGATGCGGTGCAACCAGATTGACCCCGTCAACCGGGGCTTCTACCGGAGCAATCACCAGGCCCCCTTCGGCATAGGCATCGGAACGCGGTTGATAATCCGCCTGCAACAGGCTGTAGGCGCGACTGCCCGGAGGCTGTTCCACCTTGCAGAGATCCAGCACGGTTGCAAAGAGGTCCATGGCTTCAACCATATCCTCGTTTACCCCCTGCTGGATGGTTCCGCTCGGATCCCACAAGATCATGGGAATGCGCACCATGGAGTCGTAGAACGCGGCCATCTTATGCGTCAGACCATAGTCGCCAATAAATTCTCCGTGGTCGCTCCAGAACAAAACAACCGTCTGATCGAGGATTTCGAGGTCTTCCAGCGTTTTGAAAACGCGCCCAACCTGATCATCGACATAGCGGATCTGACCGCAATACATCGCCATGGCCTTTTTGAAATCGTCTTCCGTTGCTTCGTTCGAGCGCGAATGCTTCCGCCAGATTTCCATTCGGTCTGGTTCGCCGTCCACGGGTGCACGGCGGAAGTTTTCGGGCAGCTCGAACTGCTCGGGCAGAAACATCGAGGCATACGGCTCGGGAGCCGTGAAGTAGGGGTGCGGGTCCTGATAGTTCAGGGTAAGGAAAAACGGCTGGTCGATTTTGCTGCGCCGCTCAATATAGTCGAGCCCCGCCGTGGTCAGCCGTTCCGTCAGGTTCCAGGAATTGGATGCTTCGATTGGACCGGAGCTCCAGCTTCGGTCATAGGAAGGGTGCTCATCCATATTGCCGATGCAAATATCTTCCCCCTCGTCATAATGCACCCCGATAGAATCCTCATAGGTAATGTGGTCTTTGCCAAAGAGCGCGCGGTGATAGCCCGCTTTTTGCAGCGTCTGAAACATATTCGGATGATTCGGATGCATTCGACCGACATAGTTACGAACCCCATGCTCGGATGGATAGCGACCCGTCACGACCGATACACGACTCGGACCGCACATCGGGCAGGCGGTAAAGGCCTGTGTAAAATTAGTCCCCCGCTCCGCCATGCGCGAGAGGTGTTGGGTTCTAATGAATGGGTGCCCATTCGGGGTAATATAATCCCCGCGCAACTGATCCGGGTTGATGATGACGATATTGTATTTCATGGCTAAACCTATCGACCGATTCCCAACGGCGAAAAGAAAATTAAGACGCCGAACAGGAAGGCCAGCAGTCCGATAATAAAGAAGCGGTATTTGATCAGCTCCTCGCGCGTCATGGGCTCAACCTGATCATGAGCCGTCCGAACCATTTCCACCTTGGCCACATCTTCCGGTGTCGATTTATATATGCGACCGAGTACGAGCATTTCCAACGCCAGAATGATGGTAATGACAAAACCGACGTTGAGCTTGTTTTGGAAGTAGATGGGCAATGATTCCAGCAGCGGTTTTGCAAAAGGAAGTTTCAGCACCACGAACGCCAGCAATCCCAACACGCATCCCGTGATGAGCGTGGCAAAGGCGCTGCGCGCATTTGCGCGTTTATCGAAAAGTCCGAACAGGACGGTCACAAATACCGGCGGAGCCAGCAATGCCCAGACGTAAAGGAGGTATTGAAACAACCCTTCAAAGTGACGAATCATCGGGGCCAATATCATGCAGATGACGAGCAGCACAAACATGATGACGCGTCCCTGGTGCAACTGTTTGTGGTCATCGGTTGTCTTTCGAATCTTGGAAAAAAAGTCATAGGTCAACAACGATCCGCAAGCGCACAACCCCGCCTCGACACTTGAGAGGATTGCGGCAACCAGGCCGGCCAGACAGAGGCCCATCAGACCCACCGGCATAACATTGGTCAGCAAGACCACATAAGCCGAGTCGGCAGTGACCAGATCAACCTTGCCCTGCGCCACGAGTTGTGCGCAAACCACGCCCGGCGCAGCAATCACAAAGAGTGCGAGGATTTTCAGATACCCCCCGAACAGGGCCCCCATCTTGGCATGGTAAAGGCGACCAGCCGAAAGGGTGCGCTGAACATAGTCCTGATCGGTACAGTGCCCGTGAACCCCGAGAATGAACGTTCCGGTAAGCATCGGCAGCCACCCAAGATTATCGTACCAAGGGCGATAAAGGGACCACATGGATCCGACCTCGCCGTTGGTAAAGGCCAATACCTCACCCACACTTCCAACCTTTGAAATCCCGAATCCCAGCAGCAGTGCACCACCGACCATCAGAATGAGCATTTGCAGGAAATCGCAGAACATAATCGCCTTGAGCCCACCGACCAGCGTGTAGAGTCCGGCCACACCGCCGATAACGAGTACCGCCACCCAGAACAATACGTTGGCATGCACACTCTGGTCCCACCCGAAAAGATGGCTCAAAACCGTTGCTCCGGCATACATTGCCGCAGCCAGATTCCCCAACATCACCATCATCACGTTAATAAACGAAACGACGGTTCGGCAGCGAGCATTGTAGCGCCGCTCAAAAAATTCAGGAGAGGTCGTCAGGCGCAGCCCCATGTAGGTGCGCAGAAAAACCACCGCCAGCAGGACAAAGCAAAAGGCCCCGACCAGCTGAAAACCGCCGGCAATGATGCCCACGGTGAATGCAAGCCCCGCCTGCCCCACAAACTGCTGGCTTGAAATATTGGCCGCAAACAGCGATGCCCCGATGAATGGCCACTTCATCTGCCCTCCCGCAAGGAAAAACTCGCGCCCCCCCTTGGCGCGCCTGCGGGAAATAACCACCCCGATCAAAATGATCGCGACAAAATATGCCAGCAGCACCATTACATCTATCAGCTGTACCTTCATTGACTAATCATTCCCTCGCTTCACTTGCCCAACAATTAAATAACACGCGTTATT
Organism: uncultured Verrucomicrobiota bacterium; assembly: GCA_964639125.1. Taxonomy (GTDB): domain Bacteria; phylum Verrucomicrobiota; class Kiritimatiellia; order Kiritimatiellales; family Pontiellaceae; genus Pontiella. Next base: position 1,211 of record CAZWZW010000148.1, on the reverse strand, counting down.
AAAATGGAAGCTTTTCATTGATTTTCTTTTATCCCACGCCTATAAATGGGCCTTTATCAAAAAGGGACCGCTCAGGGGTTCCTTGCAAAACAAATTGACATTGCAAGCCTGCCATACGGAGATTAGCCTCTGTTATCCAGACTACATAAAAGGAACGAACATGAAGACACATACATTTCGAACAAAAACCCTCCTTGTCGCCACACTGGGCTTGGCCCATTCCCTTTTTGCTGAAGCCCCGCAAAAACCCAACATACTTTTCATTTTTGCGGACGACCTCTCCTACGAAACGATAGGCGCCTACAACATGCTGGATATTGACACGCCAAACCTCGACAAACTGGTCGAACGAGGCACCTCCTTTACCCACGCATATAATATGGGCTCCTACAGCGGTGCCGTTTGCATAGCCAGCCGAGCCATGCTCAACACCGGACGCTCGGTCTGGAATACCCACAGGGTCGATACCCGACCCTTGATGGCGAAGGAACAGGAACAGGGACATCTGTGGGCGCAGCTGATGGAAAAGGCCGGCTACCGCACCTACATGACCGGCAAATGGCACGTGAAAGCCAACTCGGAGTTGGTATTCGATACGGTCAAGGACGAGCGCCCCGGCATGCCGAACCAGACACCGGAAGGCTATAACCGGCCGCTGAACGAGGAAGATTACAAAAACGGCTGGAAACCGTGGGACACCCAGTACGGCGGATACTGGAAAGGCGGAAAGCACTGGAGTGAAGTGGTTGCCGACCACAGCATTGAATTCCTTAAAGACGCCAAAGAACACGAGGAACCCTTCTTTATGTATCTGGCCTTCAACGCGGCGCACGACCCGCGCCAGGCGCCGAAGGAATATATCGACCGCTACCCCCTCGACCGCATCAAGCTGCCCGAAAACTTTGTTCCGAAATACAAATATCAGGACGAGATAGGCTGCGGCAAGCAACTGCGCGATGCCCGCCTGGCCCCGTTCCCGCGCACCGAGTATTCGGTGAAGGTCGCCCGACAGGAATACTTTGCCCTGATCACCCATATGGACGACCAGATCGGGCGCATCCTCCAAGCGCTCGAAGATAGCGGTCAGGCCGACAACACCTACATCGTCTTCACGGCCGACCACGGACTGGCCGTGGGCCACCACGGACTCATCGGCAAGCAAAACCTGTACGACCACAGCGTCCGCGTACCGTTTATGGTGGTGGGGCCCA
>CAZWZW010000147.1:0-7887 GCA_964639125.1 uncultured Verrucomicrobiota bacterium | reverse complement strand
AATATATTTTATGGAAGGCTATCGGAATGTCGGGTCTATGAGGGTATCGAAGTAGCTTTCGAGGCGGGAAGCACCAGAGGCCTTGATGGAGTCTTCCAGGGTGCGGAAGGCGCGAATCCGGGCTTCGTCCATCGAGATGTGGCCTTCCCTCCCTTTTTCACTCAATGAAACGAGGATGTCATTGCTGGCATCCTTGATTTGCACATTAAGTTCATAGCGGACAAATACGAGGTTTGCAGTGCGCCGTCCGGTATCCCTGACCTCAACCCGGCCTGCGATGTTCAAGGTGGACGGGCGACCAACGATAAACCCATAGTGGGTGATAAGCTCTTCGATGCAGGAGCCGATACGCCGGTCGTTGTCGCCATCGATATCAATGTCCACCCGGATCTGGCGGGCGGCATCGGCCAGGGCCTTGCGGATCGTGTCTTCGGAATAGTCTGGGGCGGCACTCGCCATCGAAGGAGGATGGATCACTTTCAGCTGCTGAAGCAGGATTTTGTTTTCCGCCGCATGCCGGGCGGCGTTGCGAAGGAGTGCATATTTTTTCAGTCGGTTGTTGGTTTGTTCCGACTGGGCGAGCAGAAACTGGATGGTGGTGGTTTCTTTGGCAATCTTGTCGCGATAGATTCGGGCCGTTTCGCCGCGTTCAAGGTACGCGACGGCATGGTATCGACCGTTGGGGTCTCCCCATGCTTCGGCATGTTGTATGTTGTAGAGGGTCTGCGAAGAAAGAATGTTGATGTCGGTCGTAAAGTCGGTAGTGCGCTCGAAGCTTTTCCCGGTTTCGTGGCTTTGATCGAGCAGGCGCTCGTCGGACTCAATGTGCGCTTCGAAAATTCGAGAGAGGTTGGCGGCGGCGGCATTTTCTGCGGCGCGGCGCGTATCGCCTTCGCCGACCGCCACAAGATATCGAGCTTCGGGATAAACGGTCTTCGGGTTTTCCATCCAACCGGGCGCCCCTCCACCCATCATCTTGCAGCCGGGTAGCCACATTGTGGCTAGCAACAGTATTGCGGGTAATCGAGGTTTACAGACATCCATTCTTCCCATCCTTTAGTTCAGATACGAGGATTCAAGCACATTGAGGCGTCCGGCTTCAACGTTAACACCGGTTCTTTCATCGCTGCCGAGCAGGAGCCCCGCAAGGGTGTAATAGTTGATTTTGACATCATAGACGCCTTCGTCGAGATGGATCTCGCGGACGAAGGACTCGGCCGGGAAAAATCGGGACACGCGCAGGTCGGCATTTTCGGTGGTATCGACCATCAGGTCGGCGGCGAGGCGAGTAAAGAATGACGCGCCGTCATCCATGTTTTCGGTAAGCTTTTGCTTGGCCTGTTCAGCGGCCAGTCCTTTCACGACGGCCCGGGTAATGGTCTTTAGGAAAATGATCGGTTTTTGGATGCTAAAGGTTGCGATGGCGGCGTTCTCGATGCTTTCGAGACGCTGAAGCGGTTCGGGCGCCCTCCCGTTGATGACCACCTCGATACGGCCCACCCTGGAAACGCGCGGATTCATGTGCGGGAGTTGCAGCTTGAAATGATAGCCCTCGTTTACACCCGGCCATGCAATCACGTTGAGTCCGGAGAGGCTTTGCTTGCCGAGATAGTTTTCGACCGATCCGGCCAGGGCAATCAGGTTTTCCTCGGTATGGATATAGAAGGTGCTGGCCTTCTTGTCCGGGGCCTGCCCGCTGAAGGCAAATACATTCAAACGGGCCTGGGATGGCGCGAGGCGCTTTGTGGACCGGCTGAAATCGGGTTTTGGGAAGGTGCAGAGATCGGGTTGGAGTTTCCATCCGCGATCAATCTTTTGGAGGTCGATGCGGACATCGTCCCATTTAGAATCGTTTCGGTAGAGGAGCATGCCGAGATAACGGCCGAGGGCGGACTCCTGAAAATGGCTTTTTCCGGGCACAAAGGTTTCCTTGGCCTCGGCCGCCCGGCTCATTTTCTGCGCGAGCTTGTCATATTTGCTTTCGAGCTGAACCAGCTTGTTGTTGATGCGGCGCACTTCAACAAAGGCCTCGTCGTTGTGTCCGAGGGCGAGATAATTAAGTGCCTTGAACACGTTGAGGTAGATATCCTCATAATCCTCTCCGGCATAGGCCTGGATATTATCGTTCATGATCAGCGACGAGGCCGAGCGGGTGAGGCTTTTCGTGAAATTTTCCTCGATGCCGCGTTCGGCTTTTTCGAGCATTTCGTTGCTCTTTTCATAGTCGCGGTTCCAGTGGTAGAGCATCCCGAGGTCGAGATAGTAGACCACGCGGTCTTTATAGCTGTAGGCCTTCCGTAACCTGGCGGACTTGATTTGGTTAATCGCGGTCGGGTAGTCTTCTTTCGCGAGGAGCAGGTCCATGCCGGCGTAGTACGACTTATCCGTTCGCAGCATTGCGCAACCGGTCAGCAGCAGCAACAGACCGAGCGGCAACCAGCGGTGCAGGGAGTTCGTGAAAAGGACAGCAGAGTGGCGCGGATTTAAATCTGCTGGTTTTTTTTTCATTTACAAGGGTCGCAGGCAGGGGGGATATGAAAAGCGGCACCGTAGTGCCGCACACCGAAAGGAATCTGTGCTACCAGCTCACGCGTGCGCGCTTGACGTATTTCTTGATCTTTTTATCGCCGATCCAAACCTTTTCGTTGGATTCAAGGTGCACGAGTTCCATATTGACCTGATAAAACTTAACCTCTCGCTTGCCTTCCCGGTCGGAGATGGTTTTGATGCCACCTTGCAGCATAAAATCGGCCCCGGTTTCGGCGGCCAACCGTTTTTGTGTTTCTTCGCGCGACCAGGTCTGCTGTTCCCGGCGCTCTTCGCGCAGCTCGCCGCGCTCGAACTTGTTGGCCACAAACTTAACACGCCCGTTATTAATCAGCTCGCGCTCAAGATCCTTGATAAAGGTTTCGGTTTCAATGTGCTCGGAACTTTTGTTGCGAACCGTGCCGACAATGATGACGGGTTTTTTGCCGTGCTCTGCGGTGTATTGCTCCACCCATGGGCGGTTGGAGATGTCGGAAATCATTTCGGCGGAGACGAGTTGCGAGTCGGTATCGTTCCAGCGTCCGGAGAGGTCGATGGCTTCGTCGATGCCCACGCGCTTGACCTTGGTTTTGCATCCCGTGAGCGCGACGATGGAAACGAGGGCTAAGGTGAGCAGCAATTGACTTTTCTTCATGGCGTTCTCCTTGTGTTTGCTATGTCCTGAAAACTCATTTACAGCGTATCGGTTGCCATGGGGGAGGTCAACCGCAAGCTGGGCCGAGGTTCTGTGCTACCTGACCAGTTCGGCAACAATCGCGTCGAAATCAGGGTCGCGTATGAGAACCTTAATCTGGTCGGTGCTGAGCAGTTGCTTTGCCTTGAGGCTTTCAAGGCTGGACTGAATGGTTTCGTTGCTGCCGAAGCGCGAGAGCTTTTCGCACAGGACGGACTTTTTTTCGTTGCCGGCCAATACGCCCAGATCCCGTAGTTCATTAAGCGTTGAATGGTCGTTGAAGAAGTGCTGCAGTGTTGGATTCTGTTCGATGCGCTGGGGATCGCCGCTCATTAAATCGTCCGCGAGCTGCCGGTCGGTCAGGATCTGTTGAACCGAATCGGCTGCCAGCACATTTTTCAAGTGCTGCATGCCTTCGGCGGGATTGCTGATCATGCTCGCCATGGCGGCCGCCTGCGAAGGATGGCGCCCTCTGGCTCCGGAAAAATTGATGAACTCATAGACGGTGCGGTGTGCAAAGCGTCCAAAGTGCGCCTGCTCTGCTCCGGGAAGCGGGCGGCCCGCAACTCCAACCATAATAAGATCTCCCAGCCAGAGCAGCATGACCAGCAAGAGGGTTCCCTTGAACAGGTTGATCACGCCCCCGCCGCCGCGGCTGTAGAAGGGCAGCCGGAAATCTTCCTTTGCTTCCTTGTGCTCCTTGTTTTCCCGGATTTCATACATAAGGATATGAAACCCGAACGTGATCAGGACAAAGGTAAAGACCGCAACGACGGGAATGGTGACCAGCCGCGGGCGGTGCGTAAGTTCGCCCAGCCAGAAGCCAAGGTAGCGCCCGGAAAAATAGGAAACCCCAAAGGCCGCAACCACCCGAACCACCCCCAGCAAGGACAGAAGAAACCCCTTTTTCAGGCCTGCCAGTAGAAAGAACAACAGGATCAGTGCGGCTAGAACATCAATGACTATATGCATGCAAAAACTCCAGGTTTTGAACGAATGAAAGATAGGTTGTTATTTGCAGGGCAGGAAGCCTAAAATGTGTGTCTGATTTTTTTATTACATACGGCGTATTACGTATGACCAGACTCCTGCTTGACGGCGGCGCAATACGCAATACGGAGTACACCCATGAATTTTTTATATGCAGCAGAGTTGAAGAAGCGATTTACCTGCTATGGGCATTTTTATGAATTAATGCTGATGGATGGCAATCGCGCCAAGTGCCGCAGCGTACTGGAAATTGTTGATACATCCATACCCCAGGCAAATCCATCCGACATCTCACAGATGGAACCGGACGTGGTGGTGGTGATGATGAATCCCGGGTCCTCGCGCCCGAAGGATATTTACCACATCGATCAGGAAATTGAATATCCGCAGTCGGATGGGCCCGAACGCAAGCCGCTGGTGCTCACGCAACCGGACAATACCCAGTATCAGGTGATGCGCGTGGCGGTTTCAAAGGGGTGGAAACATATCCGCGTGCTCAACCTCTCCGACCTGCGCGATCCCAAGTCCGGCAGTTTCCTGCAGAAAGTGGATGCACTTTCCGAAGTGATGGGCGGGCACACGCACAGTATTTTTTGCAGCGAACGGACCGATGAATGTGCGCAGTCGCTCAAGCGCAAGACAAACACGCCCATCCTGTTGGGGTGGGGGCAGGATTTAGGGCTGCTTCCGCTGGTGGAGCAATGCATGAAGCGGATCGGTGAAGAACCAACCCGTACCGTCGCGTCCGATGTTCATCCGCTGCTCAATGCGCACCCGAGTCCCATGCTTCAGTCCAAAAAACTCCTGTGGCTGGAAACCATCATGCAGGAGCTGGAACAATGAAACTGAAAAAAATCAATGAGGTTCCCGAAATGGGCGTGTCGCATAACGCGCGCGTCCGCAAACGCGTGATCCTTGAAAAGGGCGAAGTTGGGCCGATCATCAATTATGCCCGTGCCGTATTCCCGCCGGGCGAAAAAGCCGCCGCACACAGCCACAACGATATGGCCGAAATCTTTACCGTCGAATCCGGTTCCGGCGAAATCCGCATCAGTGATGTCGGCTATGTCTTTGCCCCCGGCACCACCGTTGTGGTTGAACCCGGCGAAATCCACGAAATCATCAACACCGGCAGCACCGAGCTGATCGTGACCTATTTGGGTGTGCTCGCGTGATGTGGCGGGTCGGCGGTTTCGGGCCCTGCCGTTGAAGGGGTGGAGGGACGCCGGCCTCGGCGTCCGGGGCGCAGAGGCCTGCGCCCCTCCAGCTCCACAGCAAAAAGAGGTTGAGGAAATGGTTAATCACATTATGCTTTCTGCATGTCCAGCAAAGCACGAAATTCCCATCCAGACCGCAGGCATCCTGCACATCATCCAACGGTTGAACAGCACAATAGGTCGATCATTGTGTTTCTGACGGTTTGCTCCCGGCAACGCCGAAAAATACTTGCCGACCAGGCCGTTCAGGCACTTGTATCTGCATGGGAATCCACCACCCAGTGGAAGGTGGGACGATATGTTGTCATGCCTGATCATATTCATCTGTTCTGCTCGCCTGCTCAGCGGGATGCGGAAAACATTGCGAAATGGGTGGCATACTGGAAACGGTTGGTGAGTCGAAAGCTACCCGACCTGAAACCGATCTGGCAGAGGGATTGTTGGGACACACAACTGCGATCCCATGAAAGCTACAGTGAAAAGTGGGCGTATGTTCGCAACAACCCGGTTCGCGCGGGTTTGGTTGCAGATGCTGACGACTGGCAATATCAAGGAACAGTGCGCCATTTGCTGTGGTGATTGTTGGAGGGTCGGCGGCTCGCCGACCGGGCGCAGAGGCCTGCGCCCCTCCAGCTCCGGATCTGTTCATCTCTGTTCGGATCGAACGATTTCCATGAATGCCTGGAACGAACGGATGTAATCCTCTCCGGCGACGTAGGCATAGTCGTTATGCTTCCCGCCTTCGATCCAGAGATGCATCTTTTTTCCCTGCGCGGCATGGAATAATTTTTCGCCATGCCAGAAGGGAATAATTTCATCGTCGCGACCATGCATGACGAATATCGGGCAAGAGGCTTGCCTGACGTGTTTGAGATTATTGAACTTGTCCCACGGAAGTAGGGGAACAATGGTTTTAACGCGGAAGGTAGAAACAAAGGTGCTCTCCAAAACCAGCCCGCCAACCTCGCGATGGGCCGCCAGCCATGCGGCGGGCCCGGCTCCGACGGAGCGGCCATGGGCGATAATCTTCATGGGGTCGATGTTCTCTTCTTCAATCAGCCAATGGTAGGCCGCTTCGATGTCCTGCTTCGCCTTGCGAACCGATGGTATTCCTTCGCTGGTGCCGTATCCGCGATAGTCATACATCAGTACTGAATAGCCCTGTGCGTAAAACTGCTGCATGAACGGAACCACATTGCCGAGATCCTCCGCATTGCCATGGCTGAAAAGGAGGGTGTATTCCGCCTGTGGATGTTTCAGAAAGACGGCTGTGATCTGTTCGTTATTACCGGCGGTAATCTTTAGTTCGTTGGGCAGGTGGGCATACCTGTCCGAAATGGTACATGCCATTATGGAGCGGATTGAACGCAATAAGATCATCGATTTTGATGTGAATATTGAGGTGGAGCGCAAGATTCGTGTTGAGGTGGAAGATTACCTGTTCGATGTGGTGAAAGATGAATATGGCTATCCGCTCACCTTGGATGAGATTGATGCTACGCTCGACTTGATCTGGGATCTGGCGAAGAAGAACAAGGATTAATGAAACAGCGATTTGAAACAGAGAATGTCGGGTTTGATTACGATTTGATTCTTCAGCCGCGAAAAACTATTGCGGTGACGGTTCATCCCGATTTAGAGGTGACGCTAAAAGCCCCCGAACAAGCTACACAGGATCGGTTGGATGATTTCCTTCGCCGTAAAGTGCGGTGGGTTTTGAAGCAACAGCGTTATTTTGAGGAGTTCAGGAAGGCTACCCACAAAAACTATGTGAGCGGCGAAACATTCCGCTATCTGGGGCGAAATTATAAGTTGCTTGTCTCTCAGGCCGAATCGGAAGATCGTGTTTCACTTCAGTTCGGTTCTATCAATGTATTCAGCCATTTCCCAAAGAATCGACTGTATACCAAGAAGCTATTGGATGCGTGGTACGAGCAGAATGCGAAAGCCAAGTTTGCGGAGCAGTTGAAGCAGTGCGCTAAAGCGTATGAAATCGAAGATATTCCGGCCTTGAAGATCCGACAGATGAAAGCACGGTGGGGAAGCTATTCAAAAGCAACGCATAGCGTTTCACTCAACAAGCGGTTGATTCAGGCAAGCCGCAAACAGATCGACTATGTAATCACCCACGAGCTTTGCCACATAGAGCATATGAACCACAGCCCCGCATTCTACGCACTACTGAAAAAGCGGCTCCCCAACTGGAAACAACTCAAGACCGCGTTGGAGAGTGAGTTGATCTGACGGCGTCAGAATAAGAAAGAAGTCGCGACAGGCGGAATCACAACCATGAAAACAAAAGTGCAATTCTATACATGCTACCGAGGGTGGTTTCCCTTCCTTCGATGGGTAAACCGCTCATCGCTCCAAATCTGCACTTTGAATCCACCTATTCTGGGAAGATTTGGGTTCTACGTAGATTTTTATGGTGAGGCGGCTCGCCGGGATTGATGATTGCAT
>CAZWZW010000146.1:2256-7888 GCA_964639125.1 uncultured Verrucomicrobiota bacterium | reverse complement strand
GTCCAATTCTGGGTGCCGACCTCATAGCTGTCGATGCAGATTGTGGTTAAGGCGGGCTTGCTCGCATCGATGAGTCGCTGAAGATAGGCGTTCCAATGCACATCGACCGCCGCACGACTGAGCTTGTCAATTTCCAGCCCTTTCCCACCTTCATTTGCGGGCTTGTTTTGAGCGCCAGTCGAAATGTAGCCGAACCGAAGTACGGTCCACTCGCCAGAATCAGGAGTCCAGTCCAGTGTGCCGTCGGGCTTCATCTGGTCGGTTAAATTGAGAATACGCTCCGCCTGAATAATCGAATCGGCGGGTGCCGTACGGAAATCGGGCATCAAATAGACGGGGCGGTGTTCGTAGAGTGCCTTGTTTTTCCATTGCTCGACCCGGAAGTCATCATTCTTGGGGGTGGGATACGCCAGCACCACAACATCTCTATAAAAATCGACATCAATTTCATGATGCAGTTTTTTATCCACTCGTTTTCCCTGAGGCAACAATATGGGCGCAGTATCGCCTGCTTTGCGTTGAGTTTCGCTAAAGACCAGCACTTTCATCGACTGTTCGGGCGTCACCCAGGGTCCGCCCGTGCTCGACCACCCCGAGGCATTATTGAATCCGGCATCGAGCCCCAGCCGAGCGGACTCCGCCATCGCGAACGAGCGCAACTGCTGGTCTTCTTTGGAATTAAATATGACAGGGCCGCTCGGGATACCGACCGATCCGTCGAAAAGCACAAAGCCACCAATCCCGACTTCCTTCATCGCTTCGAGGTCCTTGGTGATCCCCTCCTTCGACACATTGCCGTTCACCCAGTGCCACCACGTATAGGGCTTTGCGGAGTCCGGCGGCGACCGGAACGCCTGCTCCAGACGCTCTGCATGCGCCATGCCCACCATCAACATGGCCACTAAAATTAAACTCTTCATTTTTATCTCCATTTCAAACTCCTGAATCCCATGTAATAAAGTATTAAAGCGGCGACGCTGTCGCACGCACTCCAAAGCGGCTGCGCCGCAACCGGTCCTCTATTGCCCAACCCTGGTGGCACGCCCCATCGGCCATTCCATGTTCTGTTGTTTAAAAATATTCTTAAACGGTCGCGCTTCGGCATGGTTTGGATCGTAGCGGCTGTTGGTTTTCGGGATGTAGCGGCTTTCAACCGTTTCGTTCAGCCAGCCCACCAATTCCTTAAACAGGGTCTGTGTGCGCTCCGGTTCTTTGGCGGAGAGTTCGGAGGCTTCCGAAATATCCTTGCGAATATTATAGAGCTCCAGCCCGCCGTCCCAGTTCAGGATCAGTTTCCAGTCGCCCTTACGGATGGCGGAGCGCGGCGCGGTCATGACGCCTTTTTTCAGGCCGACCGAAACATAGAATGGATAGTGCCAGAAAAAGGTGTCGCGAGAATATTGCTTCGCACTATTCTTTGGATCCTTCAGCAAAGGAAGCAATGACTGGCCGTCACCGGATGACGTGGACTCCCCCTCGATATCGAGCAGGGTCGGAAAAATATCATTGCAGTCGACCGGCACATCGCACAGAGCGGGTTTTACCGATTTCGGATACCACACCATCAGCGGCACGCGGATGCCGCCTTCGTAGACCAGCGCCTTTTCACCTTTGAGCGGCGCGTTGCAACTGACGGCGGGTTTTCCGTTTTTGTCGGGATGCTCAATGCCACCGTTATCGGACATGAAGACGATGACGGTATTATCCGTCTGCCCGGTTTTTTCCAAGGTATGGAACATCGCGCCGATGGAATCGTCCAGGCTTCGGAGCATCGCGGCATACGTCGGGTTGGCCTGGTTATTCCAGCCGCGCGTTTTTTTCTGGGCGAAATGCTTGATGTCGTCCGGCTTGGCCTGATAGGGCCCATGAACAGCAAACTGGCAGAAATAGAGAAAGAACGGCTTGTCCGACTTGGCCTGCCGTTCGATGTAGCGGCAGGCCTGCATGGACAGATCGTCGGTCAGATAGTCCTCACCGGTTTCCTCGCCGGCACTTCCCTGATGCAGCTCCGCCTGCGCCATCTTCGGGTGTGTTTTCTTTTTCTGGTTCCATCGCTCGCGCCAATCAAAATAGACCGATCCGCCGGAATCAAACCAGGCCAGCTCTTCAAAGCCCTGGTCGGATGGAGAAAATCCTTCTGAGCCGTGTCCGCCCAGGTGCCACTTGCCGATGAAGGCCGAATTGTAACCGGTCAGTGCTTCGGCAATCGTGGTTTCACCTAGCGGCAAAGCAATGTTGGAGAGGCCCTGCGTCAGCGGCCAATGCGCGCGGTCGGTTTTGTTTTCCAGTCCGTCCTGTGCGTAGAACCCGTCCGGTGTTTCCATGCCCTGGTTATAATACGTTTGATAACCGCCGGGCGTGGCCGTCATGAAGCCCTGGCTCGCGGCGTATTTTCCGGTGATGATGCTCGACCGCGTCGGTGCGCAGAGCGGACAGGCATAGGCCTGCGTGAACACCACCGCCTGATCGGCCAGCCGGTCCAAATTCGGCGTTTCATAATAACACGCATCCCGATCCACCCCCTTGACCCGCGCCGCGTAGGACACCAGGTCCATGTAGCCCAGATCATCCGCCAAAACGAATATGATATTCGGGGAACGTGACGTTCCATCCACAAAAGGCTTCGCCGAAGCAATAACTGCGGTGGCCAATGAAATTGCAAGTAATAGTTGTTTGATCATGGTTTCTTTTCCTGCGGAATTATCCGTGCGGGTGGAGGGTATGCAGTTCGTAGACGTTGTTGCGGATCTCATCGAGATCGCCGTAAATCAGCCAGTAGCGATAGATCAGGATGTGGTTGTTTGCCGCCCAGCCTTCCCCATCGCCGGCGCTGTCGAACTCAAAACCCTGCCTATAATTCAACGTGCCGCTCGCGGTAAATACCGAGAGTAAACAAACCGTTATAATGGTCTTTTTCATTTTCAATTCCATTGTAAGTCATCAGGGCTTAAACGATCGTTCTTATGCTGTTTCTGATGAATACCTGCCGAGGCAGAACATCGGAATGACGCTAAGTACCTGCAGGTTTCCGCACGATCGAATCCCGATATATTTAAACAATCTACCCTAACACAATGGACAGTCAATCTATTTTGTCCCATTTTGTCCTACCTAATATATGCCCTCTCCCGAACAGGCGATCCCACGAAGTAGAAACCCGAGAAACCGTACCCTCGTAGATCCGGGCGCTGTGACTCGGCAGGCCGACGAAGACGCGCCCCTCCGTTGTCTTAGTCACTAGCCTGGATAGCCCACGGAGCCGCGCAGCGGGCTTCACCTACTCCGGCGGTTAAATGGAAGTTGCCAGAGAAAAGATCAGCAGTCATCTTTTGATCATTGAGATCATTTTTCCTTCAGCCAGATATTGCGGAACTGCATCGGGTTGATGTGATCCTGCAATCCGATGGAAAGCTCCTTTGCGCCGCAAGCCATCATCATCCGGTTATGCACCGTCCGCCCGTTCAGAAGGATCGTCATGATGGCCTTTCCGTTGTCCTGCAGATCAATCTCCACATCGTAGGTCTGCCAAGCCAGCGGCGGGCCGGCGGCATCAACCTTGGCGGGCACGCGTTTATAGATGGAGCCGCACTCATTCCAATAGTTGGGCGTCGCATAGCTGTTGAGAATCTGCACCTCGCCGATCGGCAGAAAAAAGAGACCGCTGTTTCCTCGCGACTGGCCGGTCTTATCGGCCTCAACGGGATAACGGAATTCCATATGGGAAGAAAGGAAGAAAGGGTCAGCCCGGGAAGAAAGGGTCAGCCCGCACATTGCGTCATTTTACGCTTCAGTTCTTTTCTTATCTCATCAACCTCATTTCTTAAAGAAAGAAAGGGTCAGCCCGCACATTGCGTCATTTTATGCTTCAGTTCTTTTCTTACCTCATCAACTTCATTACTTAAAGCAGACAAGGCACGGGATATATTGGCTCGGGAGCCCATATTCAGTCGAATCGCGATCCAGACGCCTGTAACGGTCGTTGATGTTTTCAACAGCCAGGCTACCGCCTGTTTTTCAGGCCGGTTACTTTTCATCTCCAACAGTTCCGACTCACTCACACTCAGCTCAGTCAACGCCCGTTGCAGCAGCCGTTCTGCTTCCGCTTCATCATGAGCCTTGCGCTGATCTCCACGTAAATTATCAGAATGGTCCGGCAACATTCCGGAAAGCCAGCCCCGAAAAGCGTCTCCCCCAATATACCAACCCCGCCTTAACTGCTTTTCAACCAGCACATCCACCGAATCCTCGCCGGACTCACCTTTCATCCGGCAATCCAATAACGAACGGTATGCCGTCCGGCTCTTCGGCAACTTGGGATCAAATCCACAGGCGCTGATCAGGCGGTCGCGCTCCAAACAGTCCGGAATTTTTCGGTTCCGGCCGATATAGGCCGAATAGCTGCTCCATGCGTAGGAATCCAACGGGTTTTCATACCCCACCCCGGCAATGCCGGCACGGAATGGATTAAGGTGAATATAATTTCCAACAGCGCTGAAGTAAGAAGCATCCCCTTCTATCGGCAGGGATTTATAGCGCCCCTGAAAGAGGTGTCCCCGACAGCAAAATATCGCATTGAACCGTTGAGTATAGGTTCCCTGAAACCACTTCATTCCGGCCACCAGATTCGCCTCCGGGGTCTCCAGCAGCAGATGATAGTGATTGCCCATCAGCACATAGGCATGAATACGCCAACCCGTTTGCTGACAAGCCTCCTGCAAAGTTGAAAGGAACAACCGCTGGCCGCTTCCTTTTTTAACGACAACAGTCGGCACCTTGGAAAAACCATCCGGACGAACCGGCTCAAAAATCGACTGGCCGTTATTCCCGCGGCACATCACATGATAGACTGCACCCTCATATTCATGTCGAACTGCTCTCGGCATGAAATCAACATAGCAGTTTAATCCGATGCGTCAATCAAAATGACGCAATGTGCGGGCTGACCCCTCCACCCCTCCACCGCAGCCAGTTTGTCGATGTGCGGCGTTTCATAGTCAACGGCACCATAGCAGCCAAACGCCTCCCAACTGACATCGTCCGCCATAATGAGAACAATGTTGGGGCGTTCCGCCGCATACAACGTCCCACAAAAAACCAATAACGCGCTTATCGTTTTCAACATAATCAACCTCTACATTTCCGGTGCTGTAAAATTTCAGAACCCTGTTTTGTTATTCTACGTATTGTTTATGGGAGCAACCCACCCCGCCCCATCAGGGATAGGATACCTTGAAGCGATAGAAGCGGTTGGTTCCTATCGGTTCGTCGAGCAGCTGCAGGCCATCGTCGGCCACAGGGCCGTTGGTGCCCAGCACTTCCCAGGTGCCGTCAACCAGATTGGTGGTGGCTTCAACCCTATATGTGCGCCCCGCTTTTCCGTCGTAGGCGATTTGAACGGTGTTACTCGGAGTGCCCCCCACGTTGCTGGTAAAAACGTCGTCTCCATGGTCCGGCGAATAGCCGGCAATCATTTCGAAGAGGTCACTTTCTCCATCCGAGTCGGCATCCACCGTTCCATCGTTCCCATTGTACGGGTTGCGTCCCCAGTCATATTCCAGTGTGTCGTTGGCTCCGTCGCCGTCGGTATCGGCTGGCGGTGTCGCACCGATTTTCAGCATCGCCGCCGGGTAGG
>CAZWZW010000146.1:0-2156 GCA_964639125.1 uncultured Verrucomicrobiota bacterium | reverse complement strand
TCCATCGGATCGGCGGCGATATTAAAGAGGCGATCTCCGGTCGCGTTGCGCCAGAGTTTCCAATCTCCCTTGCGAACGGCCTGCTCGCCTGTAAATTCAAAATCCCAGAACATGGGCTCGGTTCGCGTGATGCTGGTTTCCTGACCGGTCAACCGCGGAATGATATCCACCCCGTCAAACTCAGGGGGTGCTGTTCCGCCGCCCATCGCAACGCTGGTCGCGACAAAGTCGAGCGCCGTCACCATTTCGTCGATGACCTGTCCGGGTAGAATGGTTCCCTTCCAGTAGGCAAACATCGGAACGCGGATGCCGCCTTCGAGAAGATTGCCCTTTACGCCGCGCATGGGCACATTATCCGAGCCGTTCCAAGCGCTGCCACGCGGAGCGCCGTTGTCACCGCAAAACAGGATCAGCGTATTATCTTCCAGCCCGAGATCGCGGAGCTTATCCACCACGCCGCCTATCGCGTCATCCATCGCCTTGATCAAAGCCAGGCCCCTGCGCCGGACATCATCATCGTCGGCATCATACTGCGGATAATCCACCAGCGGGAAATTCGTATAGTACACATCATTGGTGTCGATAAGTGGAGTATGCGGCCCGTAAAACGGGAGGTAGAGGAAGAACCGATTATTGGCGTTGCGCTGGATAAAGGCCTCGGCAGCCTCACCCTGTACAATCACCCTGTTACGCCCGTCGCTGATCCGCTGGTGAGATATGCTGTTACCGGCCAGGTTAAAGTTTGCCCAGTAGGCATTGGCTGGCCCAACCCAATACTCGTCAAACCCGCGGCCCCGAGGGTCATACTCGGCATCGATATCATTATTATCCCCGCAATGCCATTTTCCCGAAAACCCCGTCACATAGCCAAGCGCCTTCATACGGTCACCAATCGTCAGCAAAGGCTTCCCGGCCATATCGGAGCCTGCCGGATAGGTCCTTGGCATCATTCCCGAACCCTCTCCCGCATCCGCTTTATTGCTGTCAAAGCCGAATTCGTTCTGGATTCGCCCGGCCATCAAACCCATACGCGACGGCCTGCACTGAGGCGCCGAGGCATAGCCTTGCGTCATCAACGCCCCGCCGCCGGCCAGCGTGTCCATGTTTGGCGTATCGACATAGGGATCGATACCGAACAGCCCCATATCCGTGTAGCCGTGATCATCGGAGTAAATGAGGATGATATTCGGACCATGGGGTTCGATCGCGGTAAAGTTCCACGTGGTGGTGTCGGTACTACCCGCAAAGGGATTCAGGGCTTCGTCTATAATCGCGCCGGCATCAATCAGAACCGCATAGTCTTTCGAGGCCACAAGGTCATGGGTCGGATTGATCATCAAAACCGCGCCATACCCATAAACCTGGCTGGAGTCTGTAACAGGGATCACGGCTTCGGTTGTTCCATCCGTCAGATTCTCGATCGTAATATTGCCCGTGCCCACACCAATATTTTCACTGAACGTCACCGCCAGATCCGCGCCAACCACCACATTCGTGGATTCGTCGAGAGGATTCAGGGCCGTGAGTGTCGGAGCGATAACGTCCGGGTCAGGCGGCGTGACATCACCCAAACGAAGGACAAGACCTGAAATCCCATACTGGGCAGCACTGCCACCGTTTGCCCCGTTAAAGGCAAACTCCACATCCGTATCACCATTCGCAGCGATAAACGAATAATGAGTCGAATACACCACATCATTTAGCGCCGAATTGCCGGCCGCCTTTATTGGACTTACCGAGCTACCATCCTGCGACACCGTGATCTGGTGATTTGTAATACCGAAGGTGCCAATCCACTGAATCACGTATTCCTGCCCGGGCGTGAGCCCCGAAATGGTAAATTCGGGAACGGCTGTTGTGGTACCGGCCGACCTGACCCTGAAAAAATCTTCATACACGGCCTGATCCTCGGCCGACGCGGAAAGGCTCAACATCGGCGTTCCATCCGCAACAAACGTTGCGTTTGCATTAATAAAGGCCTTATCCACTGCTCGGAGAACTCCACCGGTCAGCTTAACGGTGATATTGCTGATGGTTGAGCCCCCGTTAGTAAGGGTGCTCGCAGAGACGGTCGTCCACCCCGCAGCAGCGGTGGTTTGAGCGTCATTAAAATCCCACGCCGCTACGACATTCGCCATGGAAGCCCCTACCCCGAG
>CAZWZW010000145.1:0-7921 GCA_964639125.1 uncultured Verrucomicrobiota bacterium | reverse complement strand
TCTCGGGGTGTTGGGACTGACGGAGGAAATGCTGTTGGGTTTGCGCAAGGGTGCGGAGGAAAAGGCTCTGCTGGCGTGGCTGATCCGCAGGCACTGTGTGGTGCCGAATGGTTGGATCGTAAATCGATTGAATATGGGGCGGGCGGATTGCTTGTCGAGGTATCCTCGGCAGATCGATGAAACCAAAGATGTTGTGTTGATAAAGAAGCGGGAACAATTGCGTAAAATTACTACATTACGGGACTGACCCCTCGCCGGTACGGCACCGAACCGGATTGCATGGGCTATGATCCATGCCAGTTGATTAAGGAGTATGACCTGCATCAACTTTCGGAGCTGGCTATATTCCTGTCGGATTATTGCTTTTTCCGGGAATTGGGCGGAACCGACCGATAGGATTTTCGGTCAAACTATCCCCGTATTATTCGTTCAAGTTCCGTTCAAGTTCCCTTATTTTTCGGCGTAATGGATTGACTTGGAAGGGGCCAATGCTCAAATTACCCCGCTATTTTATCTGAACCCCCTACTGAGGTTTTTTATGGCGAAAAAAATAACCACTTATAAGGAAGAGAAGCTGAATACGTTTGGGCAACCCGAAGGGAAAGGCCTGTACCGTTCCGATTTCGAGCACAGCAGCTGCGGAATTGGCTTTGTTGCGAACCTGAAAGGGCGCAAAAAGCACTCCGTAATCACCGACGCACTCGGCATGCTGGCCTGTATGGAGCACCGCGGCGGTACCGGCTTTGATATCAAGAGCGGCGACGGTGCAGGTATCCTGTTTCAAATCCCGCATGAGCTCTTCATGGAAGAATGCCCGAAGGTGGGCATTAAGTTGCCTCATTTCGGCGAATACGGCGTTGGTATGACCTTTTTCCCGCGCGATGAAATCAAGCAGGCCGAATGTAAGGATATCATCGAACGCAAGCTGGCCAAGTTCAACTTGCCTCTGCTGGGCTACCGCGTGGTGCCGGTCGATAACTCCGACCTCGGTCGCGATTCATCCGTAACCGAGCCGAGCATCCAGCAAATTTTCATCGGAAAGCCAGCCGGTATGTCGGTCGAGGAGTTTGACCGCAAGCTGTTTGTGTTCCGGAAATGTGCCGAACGCGTTGCCAACGATACCGTTGCAGGTATCGGCCCCGACGGACTGAACATTATTTCCTGTTCCTACAAGACCATCAACTATAAGGGCCAGCTCATCACCGAGCAGGTGCCGCAATATTTCCTCGACCTGCAGAACGAGTCCGCTGTCAGTGCCATCGCGCTGGTGCATTCCCGTTTCTCGACCAACACCTTCCCGTCGTGGAAGCTGGCGCAGCCCTTCCGCTACATTGCCCACAATGGTGAGATTAACACCAACAAGGGCAACATTAATTGGATGCGCGCCCGTGAAGTGCTACTCGAATGCACCGCGTTCTCGCGCGAAGAGCTCGAAATGATTTTCCCGATCTGCGATATCGCTGCGTCCGACTCTGCCAACCTCGATATGGCGATTGAAATGCTCGTGCTCAGCGGGCGCTCGTTGCCACACGTTCTGATGATGCTCATCCCGGAAGCGTGGCAAAACGATACGGAAATGGACCCGACCAAGCGTGCGTTCTACGAATTTTACTCCGCCATGATGGAGCCGTGGGATGGTCCTGCATCCGTCTGTTTCACCGACGGGGTTTTGGTTGGGGCCACGCTCGACCGCAATGGATTGCGTCCGTCGCGCTACTGCGTAACCGACGACGATACGCTGATTATGGCCTCCGAAACCGGCGTCATCAACGTCGACCATTCCAAGGTCAAGATCCGCGGTCGCCTGCAACCCGGGAAAATGTTTGTGGCCGATCTTGATCAGGGCCGCATTATTTCCGATGAAGAGCTCAAGGCCGATATTTGCTCGCGCCAGCCCTACCGGGAGTGGCTCGACCAGACCATGGTCCACATCCGCCAGCTTCCGGTTGCGGACGACTATGAGTTGAAGACGCCCAGCGAAAAAACCCTGTTCCGCCGCCAGCAACTTTTCGGCTTTTCCTACGAGGATATCACCGAAATACTGAAGCCGATGGCGACGGGCGGCAAGGAGCCGCTCGGTTCGATGGGCGCAGACAACCCGTTGGCCGTTCTATCCGATCGACCGGCACAGCTTTCGCACTATTTCAAACAGCTCTTCGCGCAGGTTACCAACCCACCGATCGACCCGATTCGCGAGCGCGTCGTGATGGATCTACGTACCTATGTGGGTGGATTCAAGAATATCCTGACCGAGTCGCCGGAGCACTGCCGCCGTATTGCCATTGATCAGCCGGTGCTGACCAATGAAGATCTATCGCGCCTGTTGTTCCTCGATCACAACCATTTCCAGGCCAAGCGCCTTGAAATCGTTTTCCCGGCCACCGGCGAACCCGGTGTGATGGAAAAAACACTCGACCGGGTCTGCCGCTATGCCGAGGATGCAATTGATGAAGGCCATTCGATCATTATTCTGTCGGACTTCCACTGCAATTCCGGCCACGCACCCATTCCGTCCGTGCTCGCCGCTGCGGCGGTGCACCA
This sequence comes from uncultured Verrucomicrobiota bacterium, assembly GCA_964639125.1. Taxonomy (GTDB): domain Bacteria; phylum Verrucomicrobiota; class Kiritimatiellia; order Kiritimatiellales; family Pontiellaceae; genus Pontiella. The sequence continues at coordinate 5,380 of CAZWZW010000145.1, read as the reverse complement.
CTATCTGATCCGCGCCGGCAAGCGTGGTAAGGCGGATATCGTCATGGAAGTCGGCGATGTGCGCGAGGTGCATCACTTTGCCACCATTCTTGGGTTCGGGGCCTCGGCGGTCAATCCGTATAACGCCCTCGACACCATCCACCAGATGGAGCAGGACGACCTGCTCAACGGACTCAGCGCCGAAAAAGCGATTGAAAACTACATCAAGTCCGTTGACGGCGGTTTGTTGAAGATTTTCTCCAAGATGGGGATTTCGACGCTGGCCTCCTATCAAGGCGCGCAAATCTTCGAGATTGTCGGCATCAACTCCGACGTGGTCGATAAATATTTCACCGGCACCGTCAGCCGGATCGAAGGCCTCAGCCTCGACGATATCGCGAAGGAAACCCTCATGAAGCATCGCAAGGGATTCCCGACCCGCGGCGGAGCCCAGAAGGTGCTCGATCCGGGCGGTGAATACAGCTGGCGCAAAGATGGTGAACGCCATCTGTTTAACCCCCTGACCATTCGGTTGCTGCAGGAATGTACCCGCGATAATGACTATGAAAAATACAAGGCCTACTGCAAAACCGTCGACGAACAGGGCAAGGCCGCCTTTACGCTTCGCGGTTTGATGGAATTTCATTCTGATCGGCAGCCGATTGCCTTGGACGAAGTCGAACCGGCCGAAAATATTCTGAAACGCTTTGCAACCGGCGCAATGTCGTTCGGCTCCATTTCATGGGAAGCCCATACGACGCTGGCCATTGCCATGAACCGTATTGGTTCGCGGTCCAACTCCGGCGAAGGCGGCGAAGATCCGATTCGCTACGAAAAATTACCGAACGGCGACGATATGTGTTCGGCGACCAAGCAGATTGCCTCCGGCCGTTTTGGGGTGAACAGCTACTACCTCAGCAAGGCCAGCGAGCTTCAGATTAAGATGGCGCAGGGCGCGAAACCCGGCGAGGGCGGACACCTTCCCGGCCATAAGGTGAATGGCTGGATCGGGCGGACCCGCAACTCTACGCCGGGCGTCGGCCTGATTTCCCCGCCGCCGCACCATGATATTTATTCGATCGAGGACCTGGCTCAGCTGATCTACGACTTGAAAAACTCCAACCGCGATGCCCGGGTTAACGTGAAGCTGGTTTCGGAGGCCGGCGTCGGCACGGTGGCCACCGGCGTCTGCAAGGCGAAGGCCGATGCGGTACTCATTGCCGGATATGACGGTGGAACGGGCGCATCACCGCTGAGCTCGATCAAGCATGCGGGGCTCCCGTGGGAACTTGGTCTTTCCGAAACGCATCAGACGCTTGTTCGTAACCGCCTGCGCAACCGCATTGTGGTTCAGGCCGATGGACAGATGAAAACCTCGCGCGATCTCGCCGTGGCAACGCTGCTCGGCGCGGAAGAGTGGGGCGTGGCGACGGCTGCGCTTGTGGTGCAGGGCTGCATCATGATGCGCAAATGCCATAGCAACACCTGCCCGGTGGGTATCGCTACCCAGCGCGGCGAATTGCGCGAGAAGTTCGACGGCAACCCGGATCATGTGGTGAACTTCTTTTCCTTCCTGGTCGATGGCCTCCGCGAAATTATGGCTGAACTTGGCTTCAAAACCATCGATGAAATGGTCGGCCAGTCGCAGTGCCTTAAATTCCGCGAAAAAGTCGACCATTGGAAATATAAAAATCTCGACCTCTCCCCGATTCTTCATCGCGAAACCATCGGAGAAGAAGAAGGCACCTTCCACAGCAAAAACCAGAACCACCTGATGGAAGAGATCCTCGATTGGAAACTGGTCGATGCGGCCAGGCCCGCGCTCGAGAGCGGCGGCAAGGTTGAAGCGTCCTTTGATGTGGTTAATACGGACCGGGCGGTCGGTACCGTGCTCTCGCACGAAATGACCAAGGTCTACAAGGACAAGGGGCTTCCGGATGGAACGGTTCACTTTAAGTTGAAAGGTTCGATCGGCCAATCCATGGGCGCGTTTATGTGCAAAGGGATTGAGCTGGAACTTGAAGGCGACGCCAATGATTATGTCGGCAAAGGTCTTTCGGGCGGCCATTTAACCATTTACCCGGGCAAAAACGTTTCGTTTGTGGCCGAAAATAACATCCTGGTCGGCAACGTTTGTTTCTATGGCGCGACGGGAGGAACGGCCTACATCCGTGGCGTTGCCGGCGAACGTTTTTGCGTGCGCAACTCCGGAGCCGAAGTGGTTGTGGAAGGCATCGGCGACCATGGGTGCGAATACATGACCGGCGGCAAGGTGGTCATCCTCGGGAAAACCGGCGGAAACTTTGGTGCAGGTATGTCCGGCGGTGTGGCCTTTGTCTATGATGCCACCGGCGATTTTTCCGGGAAGTGCAACATGGAGATGGTCGAACTCGAAAAAGTTCACGCCAATGCCGATATTGCCGACCTGAAGAATATGATCGAAATGCACCAGCTAAAGACCGAATCGACCGTTGCTGCAAATATGCTGGCCGACTGGGACAGTACATTGGATAAATTTGTGAAAGTGATCCCGACGGATTACAAGCGCATGCTTGATTTCATCGAACGGGCCCGCCTGACCGAAGAATATGAAACCGAAGAAGAGATTATCGATGCGGCGTTTGATATGCACATCGCCGACCTAGGTCTTTAATCTTGATCTGAAGGAGAATTTATCATGGGAAAACTAACTGGATTTTTGGAGTATGTACGTAAACCCAATCCCTCGCGCCCGGTAGAGGAGCGCGTTCAGGATTGGGATGAAGTCTACGTGCTGCGCGACGAACAGACCTGCCGGGAGCAGGGCGCACGGTGCATGGATTGTGGGGTTCCGTTCTGCCACCGGGGTGAACTGATGGAAGGCGGCGCAAGTGGTTGCCCGATCAATAACCTGATTCCGGAATGGAACGATTTGATCTACCGCAACCGCTGGCATGAAGCGCTCGACCGACTGCATCACACCAACAACTTTCCGGAGTTTACCGGCCGCGTCTGCCCGGCACCGTGTGAAGCGGGTTGTGTGCTGAGCATTAACGAACCGGCCGTTACGATTCACGACAACGAATGGACCATCATCGAAAAGGGCTTTGAAAATGGCTGGGTGGTTCCCGAGCCGCCGGAAATCCGGACCGACAAAAAGGTCGCGGTTGTTGGCTCCGGCCCTGCGGGTCTGGCCTGTGCCGCACAGCTCAACAAGGCCGGTCACCATGTGACGGTCTACGAACGCGCCGACCGCATCGGCGGACTGCTGATGTACGGCATCCCGAACATGAAGCTCGACAAATCCGTCGTTCAGCGCCGCGTTGATATTCTCGCGGCCGAAGGTATTGAATTTAAAACCGGCATCGAGGTCGGGAAAGAGATCAAAGCCGAGGCGCTCAAAAAGAATTTTGATGCTGTCGTGCTGGCCAATGGTGCCACCAAGCCGCGCGATCTTCCGGTGGAAGGACGCGATCTCAAAGGCGTTCACTTTGCGATGGAATTCCTGCACGCCAACACCAAGAGCCTGCTCGACAGCAAGCTTGAGGATGGCAACTATATTTCTGCCAAGGACAAGAAGGTCGTCGTGATCGGCGGCGGTGATACCGGTACCGACTGCGTGGGAACTTCGTTGCGCCATGGCTGCGAAAAAGTTACGCAGCTCGAAATTTTGCCAAAGCCGGAAGCGGACCGCAACCGCGTCTCGAATCCGTGGCCGCAGTGGCCGTCCAACCTGAAGGTCGACTATGGCCAGGCCGAAGCCATCAAGCTGCAGGGCAAAGACCCGCGTAATTTCTCGGTTATGACCCAAAAGTTTGAGGGCGATGCCGACGGAAATCTGGTCGCCATGCACATTGTCGAAGTGGAGTGGGTGAAGAATGAAAAGGGCGGCATGATGCCGAAAGCTATTGAAGGCACAGAGAAGCGCATTGAAGCGGATCTCGTGCTGCTGGCGATGGGCTTCCTTGGGCCGGAAGATCTTCTGGGCGAGCAGTTCGGACTTGAACGCGATGCGCGGTCGAACTTTAAAGCCGAGCATGAAGTCTACACCACCACCGTGGACGGGATCTTTGCGGCCGGCGACAATCGCCGCGGGCAGTCCTTGATTGTCTGGGCCATCAACGAAGGCCGCGGTGCCGCGCGCGAGGTTGATAAATACCTCATGGGCGATACCGTACTCCCGTAGGCGTTCTTAAAAGCGCACACGAAAAACCCGGAGGTTTCCCTGAAACTCCGGGTTTTCTTTTTTCCCTGCTCGGTTTAACCTCCGTCTGCAATAGAGGTTGCTGCATCGTGGAAAGGGTGAAGATGTTCTGGCAGAAAAAATCAGTCATCGCGGGATGTCCCCTCATAATCCTGTCGTTGTTCAGTTTCGGGTGGTACCACGATCTGTTCCACACGACGGCCTACTACGATGTTTTCATGCATGGCCTTGGCGGAGGATTGTTTGTTATCACCCTTGCGGGACTCGTCTGGCATGTGTGGCTCAAAAAAAGGAAGGGTATCCCGCCGCGTCCTATGGGCATCAAGGCCGGGCTGGTTGCTGGTCTTCTTCTGGCTTCGGTCTTCTGGGAAATCTTTGAAGTAGCCTTTAACCTGACTCCCAATTGGACGCAGTCTGTTGCCGACACGGCCCTGGACATGGTTTGCGCGGTGGTTGGAGGGGCCATCGCTCTCTGCTTTATTCGAATGAAGAATTAAGACGCATCACATATTCCATCATGGATCGTGGCTGAGCAGGTCTTCGCAGGCGAAGACCGAGTTTCGGACGGCCGTGAGCTCGGCGGAAATGAGCTGGTCGATGGTGGTGTCGGGGTATTGGGTGAGCTGCGTGGAAAAGTCGACGATCCTTTCAAACACGGTTTCGGGGGTGTCGCCGCCGGGCGGAATACACGTGACCTCGAACCGGAATTCATTTTCCCCGTTTTCGATCCCTATCACGAAGAGATGGTGGTCGATCCCCTGATGCAGGAACCGGTCTTCGGCAATAATATGGCCTCTCATATGAACCTCCTTGGCTAATATCATCCTACTGCGTTTCCCAAAGGTTTGAAAGTGGGTTTTCCAACCTTTAGAAAACCGTTATATTGCTCTGTATGAATGAAAATTTACAGTTGAAGGGGTTGATTGTTCCGGTGCTGACGCCATTCGGTGAATCCGGTGCAATCGATCAGTCTGCATTTATTTCCCACCTGGAGTTTTTGGCGCACCACGGGATCCAACGCATTATGGTGAATGGGACGACGGCCGAATTTTATTCGCTGTTTCCGGAGGAGCGCAAGACATTGCTCAAGCTGGCACGTCGCCATTTTCCGGGTTTGATCGTGCTGCATGCCGGCGGCTGCGGGTTGGAGCAGAACAAGCTGGGGGTGCAATGGGCCAACGACTTGGGCGCGGATGCGGTGGCCGCGCTTCCGCCGAT
>CAZWZW010000144.1:0-7962 GCA_964639125.1 uncultured Verrucomicrobiota bacterium | reverse complement strand
AGTACCGCATGAATACCTACACTGATCATGGCCGCACTGGATTTTGCATGTTTGGAAAAAAAACCGTTTTTTTTCGTTTCTGACATGTTGAACCTTCTCCTGATTATTTTGCCAGACTCATCCTTTTTTCAATTGCTCTTAGCAAAACGGGAACGATCATTTCACCATATCCTTAGCCGTCAAATAGCCGTCTTTGTTCGTGTCTTTACGTTCAAACATGGCTTTCAGTTTTTTATTATCCCGCTCCGGCTTCACGATGAATTCCTCATAGCTCAGTTTGCCGTCTTTATTCTTATCGCGACGCTCAAATTGAGCAGACCCTTTCGACTTTTCATCCGCAGGCTTCGCTTTTGCAGAGGCGCCGTTGGGCGCTTTTACCTTGTTCGACCCAGGCTCCGCTTTCGGGTAGGCCGTCAGATAGCGGTTCATCCGCTCTTTCATCCTGCTTAACACGGATGCATATTCCGGGTTCGTGGCGAGATTGTTGAGTTCCGTCGGATCTTTTTCCAAATCATAGAGGGCTTCGTAATCATCGTCATAATAGGTGGCGTATTTATAGGTTGAGCCACGCACCGCGTGCCAGTTGTTGTAGTGCTTGAACAGATGCTCGCAGAAGAACTCCTTGCGCCACGTTGCGGCGTTCCCTTCAAGCAAAGGCACGAGCGAGAGCCCCTGATAAACGGACGGAACATCCACTCCCGCCAACTCAACAAAGGTCGGTGCAATATCAATGTTGCTCACCAGCCTGGTCTCTACACGGCCCCGGCGGCTTTCGGGCAGTGTCGGATCATAAATAATCAGGGGAACGCTCAACGACTGCTCATAATGATTCCATTTGCCGGCGAGTTTCCGGTCGCCCATCATAAAGCCGTTGTCGGCGGAATAGACAATGATCGTATTTTGATCGAGCCCTTTTGTCTTTAAGGTTTCCAGCACGCGGGCAACAGCGTTGTCGATGCCGGTAATCATCCGATAATAGGCGCGGATGTTGGTCTGATATTTTTCCGGGGTATCCCAGCGCCAGAAATAGCGCTGGTGGCTCAGCCCCTTCTCATCCTTGAGGAAAGGAGGCAGCGCGTTGAAATATTTTTCATCCGCCAGTTTCGGCGCGGGGATCTGAAGGTCTTCATACAGCCCGTCCGTGGATTCCGGCCATTGGAAATGATAGCCGGGACGTTTGTCTCTGTCCTCCGCATGAGATGCGTTGAAACTGATCGACAGGCAGAACGGCTGATCCGCCGGGTTGGACTCAATAAACTTGATTGCCGCATCGGCGCACAGATCGGTTTCATGGCGCAGGCTGCCGTCGGGCATCTTTTTCAGATAGGGATTTCGACCAATCTCCTCAAAGAAATCAAACTGTCCCTTCATGCCCGGTCCGGCAAATCCCATCCCGTATTTTCCGGCAAACCCGATGCGGTAGCCGGCCTTCTTCAGCATCACCGGGTAGCTGGTTGCGATATATTTTGCAGCAATTTTCGGTTCCCCGAAATTATAGCCGTGGGTTCGTTGGGAGAGTCCGGAAAAAAGCGTTGACCGGCTGGCGGCACAGATCGGCACCTCACAAAACGAATTTTCAAAACGGATGCCCTTTGCCGCGAGCGCATCCAGCGTCGGCGTCTGAATCAGTTCGTTCCCGTAACAGCCCAGCACATTACTGCGCTGATCATCCGCCAGCAGGAAAATAATATTGGGTTTCGCAAACACCACCGGCGCGGCAAAAAGCGCCCCCATCAACAACGGTATCCAAATTAATTTCTTCACTCGATCCTCCATAAATAACCAATCCCTATTAACGAATAACGACCGCTCCAAAACCGCGGATTTTGCAAGCGGCTCCCTAGAGCAAACTAATCTTAACTGTAGCCACGGACAAACACGGATGAACACCGAACGAAAAGTAATCCGTGTAAATCGGTGTTATTCTGTGGCCACAACATTTTTTAAATTGCTCTAGGCACCGGAAACTGCTCTGGATTCGCCCGCCAGAATCGCATCATGTCTTTTGAGCAAGATTTTCAGTTCGTCGAGCGGAACCGCGCCCGGCGTGGTCTGCTTCTCAACTGCCAACGCCGCGGCGGCGCCTGCCGCCTGCCCCATGGCCATACAGGAAGCCTGGACGCGCAACCCGGAGTTCGCCAGCCGATCGCTCGATACGCATCGACCCGCGACGAGAATATTCCGGCTGCCTTTCGGCACCAGCGCGCTTATCGGAATCGTCGGTACCGTACCCGGTTTAAGTCTCTTCGGTCTAACCCCGGTTTTCGTATGGAGATCGACGGGATAAAAGGCGTTGCAGATCGCGTCGTCAAACACCCGACCGGATGTATAGTCATCGACCGTAATCAGCGTCTCACCCAGGATTCGGTAGCTTTCACGAAACGACGTCTCCGGCTGTAGATGCAGTAAACGTCCCTTCCCTTTGACGGAACGAACTTTTTCAAGCAGGTCCGCGCGCCCTTTCAAATTCGCGGCCGTAACCGTACGGGAGTTGGTCGAATCCCCCCCGTGAACATAAATCTTATTAATTGTCTTTTCGCGACCCGGTTGATAGGGTTTTCCCAGCCGGAAAAGAATCGAGGCCGGTTGCGTCTCTTCTTCACGAAGCCGGGGAAGGTTCAGCAATCCGACGACTTCAGCGCCGCCCGTACAGTCGATAATCTGCTTACAGTGTACGCGGCGTTTCGTGCCGAACCCGATGCAATCGACCAGCCAGCCGTTCGCTGATTTTGTGATGGCTTCCGGGAATTCGTAATACGCGAGTTCTACGCCGGCCAGCGCGCATTTTTCCTCGGCAAGCAAGGGGTAGAGATATTGGTTTACCTGAACCTGATTCAGCCAATGCTGCTTTGGAGAGTTCGAAAAGTCGGGCAAGGTTCCATCATCGAGTTCAACACTTTCTTTGACCAGCTCCCAGCCGACTCCCGCGATGATCTGTTGACCCCACGCATCGAAAAGTCCGGGAAATGCCACGCCGCCGGTCGTCATCGTACCGCCCAACTGAGTCCCGCGCTCGACGATCATCGTCTTTGCGCCGGCCCGCCCCGCCTGGATTGCGGCGATGGTTCCAGCGGTCCCGCCACCGACCACGAGTACATCGACGTCGTTTTCGAGTACAGGGTCGGCTTTCTGTTTTTCAACAGGCACCAACCCATCCGGCACCGCCTTTGTCGAGGCGGCCAGCGCGAGCCCCGCAACGGAATATCTTAAGCAATTACGTCTTCCAATCTTTGTCATAATTCTCGTCTCCATTTAACTTCACTTCGGTCTAAATGTTTCATTTTTTTCTGCCATCCAGCTTTTGTCGGCGGTTGCTTTTTCAACGCGCTTTATCAACCGGACCGGCCCACGAGCCCGTTTCGCATCAGTGCAAGGTCCTGTTTTCCCTGGCGCACTTTTCCTGAAAGGCCGTGAGCCTTTCGGCCATTGGCTCGTTCAGGCTCAGTTTTTCCAGGTACCAGAAGGCCCTACGAGCAATGAAGAAATTTCCATTTTCCAGGAATCGTGACACTTCCATGAGTAATGGCTCGGAAACATGTTGATGTTTTTCAAGCAGGTTGAGGAAAAGATGCAGCTCATAGTAGGTGTCTATTTCCATCAGGCCCTCGCTAAACCGGTCAAGTTGGGCACCGGAAATCGCCTGCTCCGCCCCCAGGAGTTCCAGCAGATAGACCCGCGTTTCTCCGTCGCTTTGTTTGAACAGCCTGGCGAGTTTTTCATAAAACGCATCCGCGTCCGGCAGAGCTGACCTCAGATAGGCCAGTCCCGCATCGATGAGGGCATGATCCCCGCGGCTCATCACCTCAAGCACCTGCGATACGAATGACGGAGCGAACAGCTGATGCCGTTGAAGGTGCTCGAGAGCAAAGAGAATGAAATCCGGATCGTCGCGGGTAAGAAAGCTCTGAAGAAGTTCCGCACTGCAGTTTTGGTGTGTCCGTTCGCGGGCAGCCGCCACAACCTCGCCATTATTTGCCCAGTGCCAGAGATGATAGCTGCTGAGTGCGGCGCCCTCGACCACGGCTTCCCTCAAGGTGAGCGGCGTCGCCCCCGATATGCCATCCACCCTGCTTTTGTCACGGTAGCCGGTCAGCTCGGACATCCGCTGTGTGCGCAATACGGAAGATCGATCACGTAAGATCCGATCAAGTTTCGCGTGATCCGCTTCCGAGAAGGCCGCCCATGCCTGATCCCGCTCTGATGGAATGCCACCCGCCAACCCAGTCCATGCCCTTTTCTTCGTCGCTGCGTTTCCGTCCGACACCAGGGCCTTTTCCAACACCGACCCATCGGCGACAGAATAGCCCCGATAGCCCCCTAGGGCGTCCCAATCCATCCTAACTTTGACGACCTTGCAGAGGGCGTCTAAACAGACCACGGAATCCACTTCCATGGAATATCCCACGGGGCACCCGCGCTCATCCAAGGACTGAAAAAGGGTGTACGGCCGCGGTTTGTTCGCATCAATCCCTGGGTGTTTCACGACCATACGGTAAGGAACAACACGGTGCGCCTGACCGGATTCCGCATGGCCCAATGCGGCCATACTCATCGCGAAAATCAAAATCGGTGTAAGCTTCATCATATCACGGTAACTCAACGCGCTTCATCAGACGGACCGGACCCAGGAACCCGAGCCGACTTGATGTTTCTTCTGTTTCCTATTTAACGGGCGGGGTTGCCTGCATCCAAACGTCGATCAACTTCGACAGCTGCTTCACCTTTTCAGGATTTTGCGCGGCAAGGTCGGCACGGTCATCGGGATCGTTCTTCAGATCGTAGAGTTCTGTTTTACCCGGGCGGACAATCAGCTTGTCCCAGCCATCGATCACAACACGGGCCTTCAACCCATCGTCCAGATCATCGAGCTGATCGATATCGCTGTCATGTAAATAGACGTCCACAAAGACGCGGTCGCGCTCTTTCAATGCCGCCGGGTCGCGCAGATCAAGTCCGCTCATCGCTTCCGGCGGCTGGATGCCGCAAGCGTGGAGAATCGTGGTGGCGATATCAATAGTGCTCGCCAGAATTTCTTTTTCGCGACGCGGTGGAATGGTTTTCGGATGCGTAACAAAAATCGGCGTACGGATGCCTGCTTCAACCGGATCCTGCTTGGAGCGGGTATACCGGTTGACCTGCTCGGGGTCGGGAACCCATCCATTGTCGCAGGTATAAACGAAAATAGTATTGTCGTAGAGGTCTTTCTTTTTCAGGTACTCCACGATCTGGCCGCAGGTTTCGTCTAACCAGTCAACGTTCGCCCAGTAGCGGGCAGTCGGTTCATTGGGCGCGATGTCTTTGTATTTGTTGAACAGGCGCTGCGGGGCATTATGCGGCGAGTGCGGAAGAAATACCCCATACCAGATAAAAAACGGCTGGTCGTTTTCCGCGGCCTGGTCCACAAAATCATATATCGGCGTCATCGTTTCGCGCCCGATCTTCAGCCCTTCGTCGCCATGCCGGCCGCCGCGCGTTGGATCGCCGTGCGTCATGGCATCGGTAAAGCCGTGGTCGAGCGGATTGCCTTCCCACCACTTACCGGTCTGCAGCGTGGCATATCCGTTTTTCTTCAGCTCTTGAATGAACGAAGGATGATTCACCATCGGCGCCGTCATCCGGTTGCGCATCTTCACCCAAAGATCTTTGTCCCCGGGATTTTTACGACTCGGCTTCGTCCCTTTCGGCATCACCGGATCGTTGCCGCGGATTCCGGTCTGGTGCGGGTAAAGCCCGGTCACGAGGCTTGCGAGCGAAGGGCGGCAAAGCGGTGCGGTGACATAACCGCGCTCATACAGCACCCCAGCTGCAGCCAACCGGTCAAGCGTTGGGGTTTGCACATGCGGGTGCCCCATAAACCCGTAATCCCCCCAGGCCTGGTCATCGCTCAAAATAAACACAACATTGGGCCTTGTTTCCGCGCACGCCAACGTACAGATGGATACAGCCACTAAGATCAACCATTTTTTCATTTCCTGAATACTCCTTATTGTTCAATTTCTTCGTGAATGCGCACAGGGCCGATCAACCCCGAAGGACGCAAGGCATCGGTTGTTTTCCAATGCTTGGCGCTTCTGCCTTTAAACCGGAACTCAAAGGTTTTTCGCTGACTATCGGCAGGAAGCGGCTGACCTTCCCGAATCTGCGAATAGATATCTTTGTACGCGAAAACCTCATCGCCAATGAAGCGGTTGATCCAAAGGTTGGTGACCTCGATCTCCAGCTGGTTTTTCCCCGGCTTTGCCGCTGCGCTGATATCCACCTCGAACGGGGGACACCAAAGCAGCCCCAGATCCTTGCCGTTGAGCTTCACCCGCGCCATCACATCGACTTGACCGAGGTCGAGCTTAAGCGATGCCGCTTTGTTGATGCGGGGCAGCGTGAATGTTTTGCGATACACCGCGCTGCCGGAGAAGTATTTGATGTCCTCATCCGCGCTCTCGTTCCACGGGATCAGCTGGTCGAATTTGACCGGAGATTCCGGCCCCCATTTCGGGTCGAATGCGACGGACCAGTCGGTATTCAACGACATCAACTCGGTGGATTTGAGGGGCGCAGAACTCTTCCCTTTTGAGGGGGTCGACTCGCGGAATGCCACAAACAGCGAGCCGGCGGCGGGCATCTGAAGTCGGACTTCTGTGCGGCCATCGTCGAGCGCTTTCCAGGTTGAAGCCGGCCGCGTTTTGCCCGTCACTGGATTCCAGAGTTCGGGCTGCTTCCCTTTAACCCGAAAGGTGGCAACCACCTCGCGTTGGCTATCCAGCTGATTGGAAAGAAAATAAAAATCGTCCGACCCAATCGTATGATGGTTGAAAAATATTTTTTCCGGCACCACACAATCGGGTTGCATTCTTGAAACGGCGGCATCAAAGGCGTCGGGCGTTTGGATGAGCCCGCTATCCCAATATTTCTTCACCAGCGCGGCCAGCATTGCATCCGCCTGTTGATGATTCGAGTAGGACGGTGAGCGCACCGGTTTCGGCGCAAATATTTTGGCGCCTTTTTCCGCCAATTCGCCCAGCATCGCCACATGCTCCGGGCGCATCAAATCGGCGCGTTTAAGCAATAAAACCCGATAGCCCGTCTTGAGACGCTTCCCGTTTCGGGTCACGCGAATCATTCCCAGCTCATCGACCGAAAGATCGGGCAACGAAGCCATCCCACCCAGATCAAAATTAAAGCCCGGAACTTCGTTCATATCCACCGGTTCGTTTCCGGCTATAAACGAAGTGAACCCGCGCTCGTCGCCATAGAGCACCAGCAGATCCGCCTGATAGGTTCCCGTTTGCATCAGAAACTGACAACGGGCGATATAGTCCATCCATCCTTTCGATTTCATAAACCAGGTATTATTCCGATGGAAATTTCCGCCATACGGCCCGAAGGTCATCCCCGGTTGGACAGAATCGTCGAAGGGTTGATGTGCGAATGTATGAAAATAATACCGGTTAATCCCCCGGGCAAAGGCCCGGTCGCCCCACCTCTTCAATAGCCCCGGATACGCCGCCCAGTCCGCTTTCATACTGGTGAACGCCTCCGCACCGACAATCGGATTGCCTGAAAGATGGGCGGCGGATGAAACGATCTGCGCGGTCCACGTCCACAGGTTCCGATCCGCTTCGCGTTGCCAGAACTCGGTTAAAATCGTATCGCCGATCAACGCGGTGGCCGTGGCATCAAAGGTACCGCTTCCATAGGGTTCGAGTTGGAGTTTGAGTCCTTGTTCATGACATTTTTCTTTCAAATATCCAAAATAGTTTTCCTGCATTAGCTCAGCGACGGTAACCCGCAAATCCCAGAGCACGCGTTCGGTGGTCGCGGTGTCGTTTACGATGCGACCGGTGAGCGCCACCATCAGCGGGAGCAGATTGTATCCGCGGCGTTCTTGAAAGGCTTGTTCAAAACCTGCGGTCCAATTCTGGGTGCCGACCTCATAGCTGTCGATGCAGATTGTGGTTAAGGCGG
>CAZWZW010000143.1:0-8015 GCA_964639125.1 uncultured Verrucomicrobiota bacterium | reverse complement strand
TAAATAAAGTGGTCGTTCCTTGATTTCGTCGAAGACGCGGCGGATATATTGGCCGAGGATGCCCATGCAGAGCATCTGGAGGCCGGAGACAAAGAAGATGGCCAGGGTGAGGTAGGTGGTGCCTGCATGACTGGGGGAATGGCCGATCATGTTCCAGACCACCAGCAGGTAAATGGCGATGCCTAATGAAAGGGTGCAGAGCACGCCGCCAAGATAGAAAATAAACCGTAGCGGTGTGCCGCTGAACGAGGTGATGGCGTTGAGCGCGAGGGCAATAGATTTGATGATGGGATATTTGGTGACCCCGGCATGGCGCGCATCGCGTTCATAGTTAACGGTTGTTTGGTTAAATCCAATCCATGAGGCGAGGCCACGCATATAACGGTGCTGCTCTGGCATGGAGTTGAGCGCATCGAGCGCTTTACGATCAAGCAGGCGGAAATCGCCGGCATCGACGGTCATCTGCACTTCGGTCATTTTGCTGAGAATGCGGTAGAATGCATGTGCTAGAAATTTCTTGAGTTTACTTTCGCCTTTGCGTTCGGTGCGGACGGCATGAATGACTTCGAAGCCCTCTTTCCATTTTGCGATCATCTCAGCTATGACCTCGGGAGGATCCTGAAGGTCGGCATCGATGATGACGGCGGCATCGCCGGTGCATAGGTTCATGCCGGATGTGATTGCGCGCTGATGGCCAAAATTTCGCGAAAGCTGGATATATTTTACGGTCGGGTCTTTTTCGGCAGTTTGTTTTACCCAAGACAGGCTTCCATCAGTACTGCCGTCGTCGATGAACACAAATTCAGGTTTTTCATCCAATGGTTGGAACGTCTGGATGCACCGTTCGTAAAGCAACGGCAGGTTTTCCTCTTCATTGAGAAAGGGTACAATGATGGATACTCGCTTTGTTCCTGTATCTTTATTCATGCGATTCATAATGGGGATTCGAACGAACGTTTACAATCTTTGCATCATTTGTTTTTTAGCTTCATCAGGAAATAGAATCCACCTCGCGCCACTTCGAGAAAAACGCTTTTCAACGAGCCGACTCGTACGTCGGCAGGACGGATGGCGTCGGGATATCTTTTCGCCAACCGCTGGAAGAATGCCCGCATCGACCGGGACTGGCTTCCAAAAAGCCGGACGGAGGCTGAATCCGGCCATACCCGGAATGAAGTGAGAAATTTGTCGATATAGTAGCGTTTTCCTTCGCCCAGCAGGCGTGACCAGAACTCTACATCAATGGAATACATGTCGGCGTCGGAAAACCCGCCGATACGTTTCATGGTTGCTCTGCGGAACATGACCGATGCGGGTTCCCCGATAAGGTTGGTGCCGGAGCGGACAATGCGTTTCAGGCTGTCGCTCGATTCTTTCACGCCTTCGGATTCACGAGGACCTCTCCGAGCTAGAATGTTCCCTGCGGGATCGATGATCGTGCGCGCGCAGTGGACGAGTTCCACGTCAGGGTATGTCTCCAGAACGCGGACCTGCTCTTCGATGCAACTCGGCTTCATGGGGTCGTCGTGAGGAAGCAGTTTGCAGTAGGTTCCGCTCATTTCGTCAAGGCATCGGTTCCAGTTTCCAAAAAAACCGAGTCGCTCGGGATTGAGCTCATACCGGATGCGCGGGTCTTTAATCGATTTGACGATGTCGGCTGATTGGTCGGTCGATTGATCATCAAGCACGATCAATTCAAAATTCGAATAGGTTTGTGCAAGGACCGATTTGATGGTCTCGCGGATGTGGGATTCGCAATTATAGAGCGGGATCGCGATACTAACTGTAGGATGTTCCGTTTCGGCCATGAATGATGATACCTAACACATACGGGCTTAGAGAATCAATCCTTCTTGCTGGAAGCGGAGGTAGAGTTTGCGGCCGAGCCAGGCATCGGTGGCGGCGTAAACTTTTTGGGTCTCGGTTAAGTTTTTGCGGGCCCAGTTGGAAACCTGTTCCTTTTTGGAAATGCGGAAGCCGAATAAAATCGCGGTCATACCGCGGAGTCCCATATTCTTGATGTTGGCCAGCTTTGCATAGTCCGCGAGTTCGACAAAACCGCCGGGATCAAAATTTTCCAGTTCCTGCAGTTCAGTAACATCGCGTTCGAGCGCCACGCCGGCTTTGACAATATTAGGATCGGCCAAAACCTTCTGCAAGGTTTGGGTCAGGCCACTTTGCTGGATCTGGAAAAGATAGACTTCGTTCTCGGTGGCCAGTTGCAGGAGGGAGGGATCATACCTTTCGCCCTTGCGGAAAGCGGGGCGTGTTTCCGTGTCAAAGCCAAGTAGTGTTTCCTTTAAGAGTTTTTTGGCTGCTCTTTCGGCTTCTTCTTCTGTTCGGCAGAGATGGATGGGCCCCTCGTACTGCTGCATCGGGAGTTCGTTGATCTCGGCTTTGGTGATGTGTCGCGCCTCGCGGCTCGGGTTTCTCGGGTTCATATTGCTTCCAGTACGATCTTCTGCTTGTCAAAAGTTCACTACGGTATAGAATAATAAGCATGCAAGGCAAGAGAAAGGACCGTTTATGAATACGAATCTTGTAATTTTACCCCTCGCCTGCCTGATGACGGCCGGATGTGTCTCTAAACTAAGTGTTCAGAGCATGATTGAAACCAATAATGCGGAAGTGATAAATCCGCGCTTCGATGCGCTGGATGGGAGAGTCGATGAGATGGCCGGTCAGCTGGGCGAATCCAAGCGGTTGACGGATCAGCAGCGTCGCGTGCTGATCAGGCATTTTGAGTTGCTTGGCGAACTTTCGACGAACGCACTCTCGGAGCTTCAGGATGATAATCTGTAGGCGTGTGGTGCAGACAGATTGATCGAAAGTATAACCAACCCACCGTCCGAGTGGAGAAGCAATCCGCCGGTTTTATTTTTCACTCGCTTTATGCCATTGCTCGGCAACCCAAATGGATTGTTTGGCAAGCCCCATGAGAATTTTGACATCGGGCACGGTGAGCTTGCCGCGTGAGAAGATCCGGCGCAGTCCCATCATCATGTGTTCAAGCTTTTGCTCGTGGGTGAACTCGGTCTCGATCATCATTTCACGCCAGACGGAAAACATACGTTCGCGCAGTTCGGAGTTGGCCTCTTCCGCCTTTTCTTCAGCCGGGAGGAATACGCCCGCTGCTGTAAAGATTTCATAGCAGCATAGCATGACCGCATGCGAAAGGTTCAGCGAGGTATACAGCTCGCTGGAAGGAATCTGTATGATATGTGTGCAGAGTGCGAGCTCCTCGTTAAGCAAGCCCTTATCTTCGCGACCAAAGACCAGAGCAATCTTGTGGTCGGTCGCACTTTCCAGTGCAATTGGAGCGAATTCCCGGGGGGAGTAGGCGGTGTCGCGGTAGAATCCGGTTCGTGCTGATGTTCCGGCCACAACGGTGCAGCCGGCGACGGCTTCGGCGAGCGTTGCATACTCTTTGCGGGCCTCCAGTTGTGCCTTGGCGTTGCAGGAAAGCTTGCGGGCATCTCCCCAGTCGGTGGTTGGGCGTGGGTTGACGATCGCCAGATCTGTAATGTTGTTATTATTCATGGCGCGGCAGACTGAGCCAATGTTTCCTCCAAAAATCGGCTCCACTAAAACGATTCGAATATTGTCGAGTGCACTCACTATTCATAACTCCGCAGCAGTTTAATTTCTTCGGCCCAGATGGTTTCATCGATGGTTTCGAGAATCATTGGGATCTCATCAAACCGCGCATCATTCATAATATAGCGGAAAACCTCCAGCCCCAGTTCACCTTTTCCGAGGCTGTGATGGCGGTCGACGCGGCTGCCCAATCCTTTTTTTGAATCGTTGAGGTGCATCCCTCTGAGATATGCGAAGCCAACCACCTTTTCGAATTCGGCAAATACGCTCTCGCAAGATTCGGCCGTGGTCAGGTCATAGCCCGCCGCAAAACTATGGCAAGTGTCGATGCAAACGCCCACGCGGCTCTTGTCTTCCACCTGATCAATAATTTCTGCCAGATGCTCGAAGCGAAATCCCAAGTTGGAGCCTTGCCCTGCTGTGTTCTCAATCACCGCCGTCACCCCTGTCGTTTTATCCAGGGCAATGTTGACCGACCTGGCGATGGTGGCGAGGCATTCGCTTTCGGAAACCTGCTTCAGGTGGCTTCCGGGGTGGAAGTTCAGCAATTGCAGTCCGAGTTGTTCGCACCGCTGCATTTCATCGAGAAACGCATCGCGCGATTTTTCGAGCTTGTCCGCTTCAGGATGGCCGAGATTAATCAGATAACTGTCATGGGGGAGAATGTGCGATGGATCAAAATTATGGTCGGCGCAATTCCTTCGGAAGGCATCAATACTTTCGGTCGATAATGGTTTTGCAACCCATTGACGCTGGTTTTTCGTAAACAGGGCAAAGGCGTCTGCGCCGATTTTAGCCGCATTGAGCGGTGCATTTTCAACCCCTCCGCCAGCACTCACATGTGCACCAAGTCGTTTCATTAAAATTCTCCGTTTTTAGTAATAGTCGCCTTTTAAAGCACATCGATCTTCTGAAAAAAAGCAAGTTTCGGAGCTAAACAGCGAGGTGTTGCGCTTTCGGAAGGGGTAAAATTAACGGATTTTCTACAAATGCCGAAAACATGATAGTTGAGGGCATGTATTTTTTGACGATTTTTATTGTGTACCATAACGGTCATATTTAATGTGAGCGCCTTAAAAGTAAGGACATGCATGATGGATACAGGTAATACCAATACAGAAAATATAGATTTTGAGAAGCAGGATTGGCTGAACGCACTTGACGAATTGCTGGAGGCCGAGGGGGCGGACAGAGTGAAGGATATTCTGCACGATTTGCAGGTAAGCGCGCACCGAAAAGGGGTCCGCTTGCCGTTTTCGGCCAATACACCTTATATCAATACCATTCCGCTCGACGACCAACCCGCCTATCCGGGCGACCGCGAGATGGAACGCCGGATCAAGAGCCTGATTCGCTGGAATGCCATGGCCATGGTGGTCCGCGCCAACCGTGAAGAAGACGGAATCGGCGGTCACATTTCAAGTTACCAATCGATCGCGACGCTTTATGAAGTGGGCTTTAACCATTTTTTCCGCGGCCGCACCGACTCTTTTCCGGGCGATTGCATCTATTTTCAGGGGCACTCCTCGCCGGGCGTTTATGCCCGGGCCTACCTCGAAGGACGGCTGACGGACGACCACTTGACCAACTTCCGCCACGAGCTGCACGATACGCCCGGGCTGTCGTCCTATCCACACCCCTGGCTGATGCCCGATTTCTGGCAGTTCCCCACGGTATCCATGGGGCTCGGTCCGATTACCTCCATCTACCACGCGCGTTTTATCAAATATCTTGAAGATCGCGGTCTGCGCGAACCCACCGGCCAGCGCGTCTGGGCATTTCTTGGAGATGGCGAAACCGACGAGCCCGAAACGCTTGGAGCCCTTAAACTTGCCGCGCGTGAAAAACTCGACAACCTGACCTTCGTCGTCAACTGCAACCTGCAGCGACTCGACGGTCCGGTAAGCGGGAATGGTAAGATTATCCAGGAGCTCGAAGCCGCCTTCCGCGGTGCAGGCTGGAATGTGATCAAGGTCATCTGGGGCGACGACTGGGATCCTCTGTTGGCCAAAGACCATGATGGTGCTCTCGTCAAGCGCATGGGTGAGGTCGTCGATGGCCAGTATCAGAAGTATACCGTTGAATCCGCCCAATATGTACGCGACCACTTTTTCGACGTCGATCCGCGCGTCGCCAAGCTGTCCGAGCACCTGTCCGACACCCAGATCAAACGCATGCGTCGTGGAGGCCACGATCCTGAAAAGGTTTATGCGGCCTATAAGCAGGCCATGGAAACCAAGGATCGGCCGACCGTGATCCTTGCCAAGACCGTCAAGGGGTATGGTCTTGGAGCCGCAGGAGAAGGGCAGAACATCACGCACTCCCAGAAAAAGATGGGTGAAGAATCGCTGCGTGAATTCCGTACTCGTTTCGGACTGCCGATCTCCGATGAGGAAATCGGCAGCGTACCGTTTTACCGCCCGCCGGAAGACAGCCCGGAAATGGAATATCTGAAAGCCCGTCGAATCGAGCTGGGTGGCCATGTGCCGACCCGCCTGACGGACTATACTCCTGTTGGTGCCCCGGCCGATAAGATCTTCGAGGAATTCAACGGCGGTTCCGACCGCGAGGTTTCCACGACGATGGTTTTTGTTCGCGTACTCAGCAAACTGCTGGCCGATAAGGAAGTCGGCAAACTCGTCGTTCCGATCATTCCGGACGAAGCCCGTACCTTTGGTATGGATGCGCTCTTCCGTCAGGTGGGTATCTATGCCCACTCCGGCCAGCTTTACGAACCGGTGGATGCCGATAATCTGCTGTACTACAAGGAGGCAAAGGATGGTCAGATTCTTGAAGAAGGAATCACCGAAGCCGGTGCGTTCTCCTCGTTCGTAGCCGCAGGTACCGCCTATGCAAACCACGGCATCAACATGATTCCATTCTACACCTACTATTCGATGTTTGGGTTCCAGCGTATCGCCGATCTCGCCTGGCTTGCCGGCGATTCGCGCTGCAAGGGCTTCCTGATGGGGGCCACAGCGGGTCGTACCACGCTTGCGGGTGAAGGTTTGCAGCATCAGGATGGTCATGGGCTCGTCACGGCGCTGACCATTCCTAACCTTGTGGCCTATGACCCGGCCTATGCCTACGAGTTGGCGCTGATTATCAAGGACGGTATCCGCCGCATGTACATTGATAACGAGCAGATCTTCTATTACATCACGCTGATGAACGACAACTATGAACAGCCTGCCATGCCGGAAGGTTGCGAAGAAGGCATCCTTAAAGGCATGTACAAGTTCCAGTCGTCCGAAAAGGCGCAGGCGCAGATCCTCGGCAGCGGCGCTATTCTGCCGCAGGCGGTCAAAGCGGTCGAGCTGTTGAAGGACAAGTATGGCGTCGAAACCAATGTCTGGTCCGTCACGAGCTATAAGAACCTTATTAACGACGCACAGGATGCGGCCCGGGAAAAGGTGCGTAATGGAAACGAAGTTAAGTCATACGTGGCCGAGTGCCTCGAAGGCGAAACGGGACCGGTCATCGCAGCTTCGGACTACATGAAGCTGCTGCCTGATTCCCTCGGCCAGTATCTGCCGGACGGAATTGTTTCGCTGGGTACCGATGGATTCGGTCGTTCCGATGGCCGTCGCGCATTGCGCAAGCATTTCGAAGTCGATTTTAATGCCATCACGTGGTCGGTCCTTTCGTCGCTGGCCGCGAAGGGCGAATTTGCTCAAAAGAAACTGGAAAAGGCCCGCAATGAACTGGGCATTGATTCCGACAAACCCAATCCGCTAGGAGAATAAGAACCATGGCACTTGAATTTAAACTTCCCGAACTCGGGGAAAATATTGAATCCGGCGATGTCATCAACATCCTCGTTGCCGTTGGCGACACTGTAACCGAAGGGCAATCGATTCTTGAAATCGAGGCAGGAAAAGCAAGTATGGAAATTCCGGCGCCTGCCGCCGGAACCATCAGTGCCATCCATATTGCGCAGGGCGACACGATCGAAGTGGGGCAGCTGGCTTTTACCTTTGAAGTCGATGAAGCATCCGCGGCACAAGCAGAACCCGCTCCGGTAGAAACGCCGAAAGCGGCCCCGGAACCCGAGCCCTCGCCGGTCGAAACTCCGGCTCCGGTTGCTGAAGAACCCCCGAAGGCTGAACCGCCCGCCCCGAAACCTGCTCCCGCACCAGCCTCGGTTGAAAAAGCGGTTTCCGCCGCGCCGAACGTACGCCGGTTGGCGCGCGAGCTGGGCGTGGATATACATGAAGTGACCCCGTCCGTGGCGGGTGGGCGTATCAGCATGGAGGACGTGAAAAATTTTGCAAAGCAATCGATGGAAGGTGGCAGTGCTCCGCGCAAGCCGGGTGTGGCGGGGGCGGGGCGTGGTGAAAAGAAGTCCGCTGTTCGTAAAGACACCATGCAGCACATGACGCCATGCTGGAGCAACGTCACCGCTGATAAGTCCAGTT
>CAZWZW010000142.1:0-8059 GCA_964639125.1 uncultured Verrucomicrobiota bacterium | reverse complement strand
TTCAGCTTTCAAATCTTGCATCTGCAGCAAACTAGGCCATTCCCGAATCTAGGCTAATAAATCGTCCAACATTCCGCTCCGACATTCGCCTATATAGTAGCAGGAGTACTAAACGAACAGCTTACTCCAGACGAAACAGCAAACTAGAAAAGACATATCGTATTCTAGAAACCCGGGGGATGCAGCCTCAGGAGGCACATCCCTTTTTGCGTGAAACAATTTAAAAGGACGATCCAGATCGCAGTACGGATAATAATGGAAACGATTCAACACAAATATACAAAAGTAGCGGATGACATTCTTCGCCGAATAGAAAGCGGAGAGCTTTCACCAGGCGCCTGCCTACCGGGGGTACGTGCATTGGGAGAACAGTTTGGCTGTAATTACCACACCGTCAGACATGCCCTGGAAGGCCTGTCACAAAGAGGATATCTCAAACTAAAACCCGGCAGCGGAACCTTTGTCACCGACAAAGCGGTGGACCATATGAAACGGAAGGTTTCCACCGATAAAGTTCTTCAAACCACCGATCAACTGGGTGTACTGCTCCCCCTAAAACAATGGGGATATTATGTCACCAGCCTCCTACAGCAACTGCACCACTCTGCGGCGAAACAGAATTTAAAACTGAATATCCGCACCGTGGAATCCATTGATATTCAATCTTCCACACTGGCAAACGAATTCCGCAATCAAGAATGTTGCGCCATCATCCTTCCTTGGATTGGCAAGGACCAGCATCCGGCCGACCTGCACGATTTTGTTCGAGCCAGTGAGCTTCCGGTGGTTTTGCCCGATCCTATCCATGGTCTCGAAGCCCACTGCTATCGAGCCCCCAAACACGTCCGGAATAATGTCTCGAACGAAACCATGCTGCAAGGTCGCTATTTCCAGTCGCTCGGTTACAAGAAGATTGCCCTTCTCGGCTCCTACGATGACTCGCCCGAACCCTTCCGATGCAAAGTCATCCAGTATATTGACTGGGTGAATCGCGAAAACCTTCCCAATTTATTGGAACTGGCCGACGGTAATGGAATAAGGAATTTCGACCGAATCATAGACCGGTGGCTCCCCATGAAAGGTGAGCTGGCCATAATCGCCTACCATGACGAGCTGGCTCTGGAATTCATGGATGCCTGCCGGCAAAGAAACATCGATGTTCCAGAAGATTTTGCCTTGATGGGTCATAACAACAATCCAAACGGATTGCGCAGCGATCCGACCCTAAGCACCATGCTCTGCCCTTACGAATACATTGCAGATGGCATGATTTCACATGCCCTCGCCTTGAGCCGTGGCTCTTCCGAGCAGCTATCCAAACAAGACCCCCAAGCCTTCCAAATTCGCGAATCCTGCGGCGGCCGCCAAAAAATCGGCCATCAGGTTGACGACATTGCCGCATCCCTGATTCGTGAAATGAAAATGCAAACTGCATAACGACCTCTCGTTCAAGGAGCAGGCGAGACGCCTGCGATACAACTCGTATCACCGCCATTTTGGCGGTTCTGGAGCCCGCAGCAACGTACCCCAGGCGGCCCACCTGCCCCGTGCGCAGGGGGCGACATGCAGGATTTCCATGCAAATTTCCCTGAAGGAAGTACCATTCGGGACATAATCCAAAAAACACGGCGACCGAATGGCCGCAGCGCTTCATGATCTATCTCGTAAGCAAAGCCCTATTTTGCAGAGATCGCGATATCGTCGAGATAGATTTGATCCGAATTCGCCGGAGCTTCGCACTCGAACCGAACCCGGCTGTCGATATCGAAGCTGACCTGCGAGCTGGGAACCACGATCGACATGAAGGTCATCGTGCCATCGTTGAAGTCCGTGCCGGACACCAGCGTGGCCACCTTCTGGTACTTGTTGCTGGCATCCCGAAGCTTCACATCGAAATAGTCGCCGGCTGCCATACCGTTCGAATCGAACCAGAACTCGATCTTAACCTCCGTATATGGCGTCAGGTCCATGTTATCCGTGGTGGTGCGGGAGGTATTCGTGTTATCGCGCAGGCGGACGCAATAGGTACCACCGTGTGCGAAGGCCGAATCGTTGGCGCTTTTGCGGCAGTCGCGTCCGTTGTCGTTCCAGATGCCCCAGCCGGACTCAAAGTCCTGTGCGTCCAGAACCGTCCAGTTCACCACGGCGGCATCAACCATGATGTTCAGTGTGGCCGTATCACTGCCGCCGGTGGCATCAACCTGTACCGTGAAGGCGTTCAGGCCGACATCGCCCGCGCCCGGAGTACCACTGAGGGTACCGTCGGAAGCCACGCTCAACCAAGCCGGTCCGCCAACCTTCGAGAAGGTCAGCGGATCGGATTCCGGATCACTTGCATCCGCCGCGATGGATGCGCTGTAGGCCACATTCTCGGTGGCGTTGGTCTTGCTGAACGGATCGATCGTGAAGACCGGAGGCTGATTGACCGGAGCCGCGATGACGGTAATGTTCAGCACCGCTGTATCACTTCCTCCGGTCGCGTCGACCTGTACCGTGAAGGCATTTACTCCCACATCGCCGGCACCCGGAGTACCCGAGAGTGACCCATTGGCCGCAACGCTCAACCAGGCCGGACCGGAAACCTTCGAGAAGATCATCGGATCGCTTTCAGGATCGCTCGCATCGCCCGCAATGGAACCGCTGTAGGCCACGCCTTCATCGGCATCCGCCTTGTTGATCGGGTCGACCATGAAGGCCGGGGCCTGGTTAGCTGCAATGACGGCGATGCTCAACGTTGCGGTATCGGAAGCCAGAGCGGTATCCTCAACCTTGACGGTGAAGACATTTGTGCCGACATCACCTGCACCCGGAGTGCCGGAAAGCGCACCGTTGGCGGCCACGCTCAACCAGACCGGCCCCGAGACCTTGGAATAGGTCAGGCTATCGCCTGCATCCACGTCGATTGCGGAACCCGCGATGGTATCGCTGTAGGCGACACCTTCATCGGCATTCGGCTTGTTGACCGGATCGGCACTGAAGACCGGGGCATCGTTTACGTTGTCGACGGTGATTTCCAAGGTCGCGGTATCGCTGCCGCTGATGCCGTCGGAGACCTGAACCAGCCAGCTATTAAGGCCAACATCAACATTGGACGGCATTCCCGAGAGCGCACCATCGGTCGCAACACTCAACCACGCCGGGCCCGAAATAGCCGAGAAGTTCAACGGATCGCTGTCGGCGTCCGTGGCATCATCGGCCAATGTGGAACTGTAGGCCGCATCTTCCGCGGCATTGAGCTCAACTACTGGATCGCTGTTGAAGATGGGTGCCGTATTGCCGCCTCCACCAACTGACTCACGCACTTCCAAATAGGCCGCATTTGCTCCTTCCCGACTTGAAAGGCGACCCAACGTGGAGCCCTGCTCATCGAGCGCAATACCGAACGTGCCGTTGCCAGTGATATAGGCCGTCACATCGATCTCGAACCATTGCCCGGCCACGGCAGTACCTTCTCCGATTGCCGAGGAGAGCGCCGGGGTCTTGTTGTTCCACGTTGCGACCATTTCCGCCCAGGCGTTGTCTAGCGCATAGGCCTTGACCGCTGCAGACAGATCATCGGAATACAGCTTGATCACCGCGCGACCCACCGGCTGCGAAAGCCCGGAGACGTTGAACTTCAGGTAGCCAACACGTGTCGCACCGGCAGAGAACGCCTTCAGCAGGATCTGGGTGCCGTCACCCGTGTTCGTATCGGGATTGTTTTCCTGAACGAACGTGTCCTCCATAACCGGAAATGAGACCGGTGCGGAAAGGTTCAGCACGTCGATCTCGAGCGTCGTCGTGTCGGAACCATGCACCCCGTCGTCCACTTGGACAACAAAGCTGTTCAGGCCGGCGTCGCCGACGGCCGGCGTACCCGAGAGCGTGCCATCGGAGGCCACGTTCAACCATGCCGGGCCGGAAACCTTCGAGAAGGTCAGCGGATCGGAGTTTGGATCGGTCGCGTCGTCGGACAGCGTAGAGCTGTAGGCGTCGCCGGCAAAACCGTCGATCTCGACCACGGGGTCGAGCAAGAAGTATGGCAGGGTTGCGGCCATGTCGGGCTGCTTCGCCGGGTAGATATCGTTGCGCGAAAGAAGCGATGCATCGCCCTCACTCAGCACACGGTTGTAGATGTGCGAATCATCCAGTTGCCCAAAAAGGTAGGCCCCCGACACGGCGGTCGAACCCGAACCGTTCCATACGCGGGTGGCGTCGTCCGAGCCGCCGAGTGCGGTACGGAAGGCGGCATCGCCCAGCGTCGCAACAGTCGAAGCCGTATTGATGGAAGCCAGCCGCGTGTTACCATTAAACAGATAGCCGGAGAGATTATCCGTCTCGAAGGCTACAGTGACGCCATACCACTGCTCGAGATTGACGCTGCCAAGTTGCACAAAGGTTTCCTGAGGCTGACTCCACACGCCCATCCATAGCTGGTTGCCATCGAGGTAAATTGACATGCCGCTGTCGGTGCCGCCCTCTTTGTAGAGTACCTGGTAGCCGCTGCTCTGTTCCGTGCGGAAGTGCAAGTTGACAGAACGGTTCGATGACGAACCAAAATCGGCGGTCGGGATATCGATGAAGTCATTGACCCCGTCCAGTTCGACGATTCCGCCGGAAACCAGCGCACCGCCCAACAACGTACCGTTGTTCACCGAACCTTGGCTCGAAATATCGGTTACACCGGAATCATAGGTATAGCCAACAATGTGCCCCGTGTCGGGGATGTACGGTACCGGATCAACATCGCCACCCACGGTGTCGTAGTCCGAATCCAATTCAATGTTCGAATCCTCCATTGGCCAGGTCTGAGCAAGGACTTCGGTCTGGTTGTCCGTTCCGTCGGAATCCCAGTCGGTGGTGGCATCATCACCCTTGTACGAAATGTTATCGAGCGGGTTGATGCGCAGGATGCGCTCCCAAATGTTGGGAATACCGTCGTTCTCTTCATCCAGTGTGGCATCGGATGGATCGGTCGGATCGAAGCGGTGCGGTGAGGTCAATGTATCGTCGCCCCATTTGACGGCGTTGAGCATTTCCCACGCGTTATCCATCCCGTCGCCGTCGAGGTCAGCCATCGTAGAGAGATCACCCATCGGGTCGCCGTCGGACGGGTCGAGTGGATCGAAGATCCCCATGGTACACTCGAAGGTGTCGAGAATGTTATCGCCATCGGTATCGGCCAGATACGGATTGGTTCCATGAATGTTGATCTCGTCGATCGTGGAGATCTGGTCACCGTCCGGATCGGTTCCATCAGCGGTTCCCTGGCGGTTCATGGCCTCGAGCACGGTGCGCATGCCCGGTCGCCATCCTCCACCCATGGTAAAGTTGTAGTTGTTGAAGCTCAGCCATGTGATACGGATTGGAAGTTCGGCCGAGTCGCACATATCGTAAAGATCTTCGATGTAGCGTACGCGGTTCTGAATATATTCATCGTGCCGCGCGTTGGAGTCGGTCGGGCGAACGGCGCTCATGATCAGCGGAACGTTGTTCGAGGCGATCCACGCCTGTGCTTCGTTGAGGTTGTCCCTGACAATCTGCTTATCGGCCTCGAGCACATAACCGCGGCCGCCGGCAAAACTCTTGTGGAAGTCGGAAAACCAATAGTCGCCGGAGCTGGTATCAATTCCGCCGGGAACATGGTCTTCATAGGGAAAGGTCATCTCTACCAACCGGAAAACATTGTTCAAGCTAGGTGGCGGATAGATCAACATGCGGCCCGGATCGACGGTGCGGACGGCTTCGGTAACGCTGTCGTGAAATGCGTCGAGATCGGGCGCGCTGCCCATAAAACTGTTGCCGCCGGTTTCGAGGAACATGTGGTAGGCGAGGCGGTGCGACTTGTACTTGCAGTGGTCGAGCACGTCGAGCCACCAGTTATAGTGCTCGGCAGCGTAGCCATCCATCCAGGCTTGCGTGCCATCGTCGGTATTATTATGCTCCCACTCCGCATTACCCTTATTGCCGATGTGGCAATACATGCCGTGACGACTGATCTGCTCGATCCAACGGTCAAGCAACTGGTAATAGTTGGGATTGTTCGCCGGTGTGTTTGGCGTAACCTTGTCTTCCAGAAAACGGCCAATATGCATTCGGACATGGCCAAAGCCCGCCTTCTTGATCTGAATGGTGTCCACTTCGGGAATCGGACTCTTGTCGGAATCAGCCTCGACGATCAGGCCCGGGCCCATCGCATCAACGTAGTCCCAGCTCGTGATCGGATCGTCCGGCGGCGCGGTCAATGTTCCGCCCTGCAGGCCGTAAACGGCCGAAACGGTATTGTTGTCGATGTCGGTCACATCAATCTTTACCCATTGATTCGACGGCTTGCGGTAGAACCAGATATCGTGCCAGAAATCCTCGGCGGAAACCGCGGCCCATTCGCCTGAGGTCGGCTCGGAGGCCTGTTCGAGATATTTGTACGTGAAAGAACCCTGCGTCAGCGAAACCGACGCCCAGGCATCGATGCGGATATGGTCGGAGTCGATCAGGGTCTGTGCGGTGACGTCCGCGCCCGCGCGGTCGGTCACATAAATGCCAGGCGTAACGCTGGCCACAGTGATTTCCAGCGTGGCGGTATCCGTATTGCCGAATGCATCTTCGACCTGAATGGTAAAGCTGTTTACGCCCAAGGCGTCCGGCGTGCCGACAATATCGCCGTTGACACGAACGCCCAACCAGTTGGGTCCTGACACCTTCGAGTAGGTGATCGCATCGCCTTCGGGATCCGTAGCCGTGCCGGCAATGGAGCCTTCAAAATCGATCAGCAGATCGCCGACAAAAGAGAGCGGGTCGGTATTGAACACCGGCGGCTGATTGGCTGGCGGAGTGTAATCCGTTGTGATTTCAAGATAAGGCGCATAGCCACCTTCCTTGCTGTCCAGTTTGGTAACGGCATTATCCTGTTCGTCCAGCGCAATACTGTAGGTGCCGTCGGAAGTGACATAACCGGTCACATCAATTTCAAACCAATCGCCAATCACGGCAGTTCCGGTTCCGATCTCGGAGCCAAATGCCGGACGGGTATCCCACGTGATTCCCATTTCAGACCAGCTGTTGTCGCTGATGGCATAAGCCTTGATCGGCGCTGCCGAGTTGTTGGAGTGAAGCTTGAGCTTGACGCTCAGCAGATTGCCCTGCATACCGCTGACATCGAACTTCAGGTACGGTACGCGCGCAAATCCACTGGCCGTGTTGCGCATCGTCAGGCCGGTATCGGAGCCAAAGTTCGAGGTGCCCTTGTTTTTCTGCACATACGTGTCCGCCACGACATCATGAGTCGTGGTATCGGCATATGCTGCTGAAGAAATTGAAAAGGCCAAGATTCCACCAGCAATTCCTCTTGTGATGGAGGCAACTCGTTTGGCTCCTTGAATCAACCTATCTTCGTGCCCTTGGTTTGCGATTTGTGGCGCATTGCTGCGCAGCCGCAATAGGCGGCGTGTCCTTTTTGTTATGCATAGCTGCATGGTGTTCTCTCCTCGTTTCGCTGTTAATGACAGCACCTTGCCCCCTACCCTCCAATCAGGAGCGGGTACCATCAATCAATCCGTCACGAGCTAGTAATTTTTACTAGCCCGCGTCAATTGGATGGCGAACTTGAGAGCTATAGCTTGGACACTTGAATGCATTTTTATACTTCGAGCAGTATTCAAAGATTGGTCGCCCCGGCTCACAGGCTCGCGCGCGCCTCTACTCGTTTTAAATTTCAGGTGACCGAGCGCTATGGTTATGTTGAGCGGGATATTATGTTGTGAAGTATCCTATTGCTGAGCAAAACCTGATATTTGGAGCGGAGTTCGCAACATAATTCCCGAGTTGAAGCGTAGTGTCCCTTGTATGGAGACCTTGGCCAAAACGCTCGATTCATGGAGCTCGGAGATCGCCTGCATGTGGAGGTTTACAAAAAATAATGGGATCACAGAAGGGTTCCATACGAAGATGGAAGTAATCCAACGACGAGCATATGGATTTAAGAATTTCACGAATTACCGGTTGCGAGTAATTGTGATGTGTGGTTAATAAAATGTGGGTATCCCCTTCACTGGACTAACCCCCATATGTTGTGGTATCAATC
>CAZWZW010000141.1:0-8077 GCA_964639125.1 uncultured Verrucomicrobiota bacterium | reverse complement strand
ACGCCGAGCCGCGCCTGCGTGCTGACCGGCCAATATCCCTACCGCAACGGTTGGGTCAACCACTGGGATGTACCGCGCTGGGGTGTGGGCTATTTCGACTGGACGAAAAATCCAAGCATTGGCCGGGTGATGCGCAACGCCGGCTACAAGACCGCCGCGGCCGGGAAGTGGCAGCTCAACGATTTTCGCATCCAGCCCGACGCTATGATGAAGCACGGCTTCGATGAATACTGCATGTGGACCGGAGGGGAGAGCGACCCTGGAAACAAAGGCCACACCCGTGCCAGCGACAAGCGCTACTGGGATCCCTACATCCATACCAAGGACGGCAGCAAAACCTACAAAGGCCAGTTTGGCCCCGATATCTACAACCAGTTCCTGCTCGATTTCATCACCGAAAACAAGGACGGCCCGTTCTTTGTCTACTATCCGCTGGCGCTGACCCACGGGCCGCTCACCACGACACCGCATGAGCCGGATGTGACGGAAAAGTACGACAAGCACCGAGCCATGGTACGCTATGCCGACTACCTTACCGGCAAGCTGGTGGATCATCTCGACGAGCTGGGCATCCGCAAAAACACCCTCATTGTCTGGACCACCGACAACGGCACCGCGGGAAGCCTTTCCAACGAAATGAACGGTCGCAATGTGCGCGGCGGAAAGACCCTGACCACCGAAAACGGCGTGAACACCCCGTTTATCGTCAACTGCCCCGGCACGATTCCGGCGGGCGTGGTCTCCGATGCGCTGGTCGACTTCACCGACATGATGCCGACCTTTGCCGATTTTGCGGGCGGAACCCTCCAGCCCGGCTTTGTCTACGACGGGTTTTCCGCCAAGTCGCTTTTTCTCGGGAAGGCGAAGTCCACGGGGCGTGAATGGAACCTCGCGATGGGGAGCCATGGCGGAGTCAGTACGGATAAGGGGATTGAAAATGTCTACTATTTCCGCGACCGCGTCATTCGCGAAAAGCGCTACAAACTATTCGTTGGCATTGACCGCAAGCCGGAAAAGCTGGTGGATGTCATCAACGATCCCGAAGAGGCAAAGAACCTGATCGAAAATCCGGAGCTGTCGACGGTGCTTGCACGGCTCTATGCGCCTGTGGCGGCCATGCCGCTGGAGGACAACGATCCCAACTACACCCATGATC
Source organism: uncultured Verrucomicrobiota bacterium (assembly GCA_964639125.1). GTDB lineage: Bacteria > Verrucomicrobiota > Kiritimatiellia > Kiritimatiellales > Pontiellaceae > Pontiella. The sequence continues at coordinate 6,921 of CAZWZW010000141.1, read as the reverse complement.
CCGACTATCCGAACTACAAACACGACGGTAAAAAGAGTCAGATCCATAAGATTGGTCATCCCGACAATCCGAAGGGCGATCATCCGGAACTGAAGAAAAAGAAAAACAAAAAGAAGTAGGAGCGGGGTTTCCACGTATTGGAACCCTGAAGCACGTGAGTTTTGCGGCCTCCCAATCATTGGAAGGCCGTGCTATTTTCCATGCATTGGATCGGCAAGGCGAAACTATGAATGATTCAAGCTCTGGCAGAAAGGATCAATTTATCACGCGGAAGACGCTGCTTCAGCGGGCAACGGATCCAGATGATGAGGCTGCCTGGAATGAGTTTGTTTCCTACTATGAAGGATTCATTCGCATTCTGATTCTAAAGATGAATGTGGCTCCGGATGTCCGCGATGATCTGTCGCAGGAGATTCTGGTCAAGGTCTGGAAAAAACTGTCTACCTACGATGCCGATCGGGCCGGCTTCCGCAGCTGGCTTTCGGGAATCATCCGCAATACCGTCTATGCTTATTTTGACACCTATGCCCGCCGTAAGAAAAAGCATGATCTCTATCAAAGCGACCACGAAGTTTTCGGCATAGGTTCTGATGTGGAGTTTGATGCCCTTTTTATCCGTGAGTGGAAAACCTATATCACAAAGCTGGCGCTCGATAAGGTCAAGGAATCCTTTTCGGGGAAAGCCATTCAGGTATTTGAGTTGTCGCTTGCGGAAGTTCCGGCCGAAGAGATTGCCCGCCGATTGAACATGCAGCGTTTTTCCGTCTATTCGCTTAAGAACAGAGTAAAACGCCGGCTGTTGGAAGAGGTGGGGAAACTACGCGAAGAGCTGGAGCTTTAATGAACGACAAGGATAAGCACGAGGCTTCTGATTCGCTGGAAGAGCGGCTGGCCAGTCTTTATGACACCGACTCGTCCGCGGAGGATCTTGGCGATCAATACACGCTGTTCACCCGGATCCGGGATGTCGCAGATCGGTACAGCTTTTGCGATACGATTGCCGTCGGCGGCATGAAAACGATCAGTCGGGTCCATGACTGCAAGGCGGACCGGTATGTGGCCATGGCGACCCTCCATGATGATGCGGAGGAAAAATGGTTTGAACCTTTCCTGCGCGAAGCCTGCCTGACCGCCCGGCTGGAGCACCCGAATATTATCTCGATTTACAATATCGGGGTTAACGATGCCGGACGCCCGTTTTTTACGATGGAGCTGAAGGTCGGGGATTCGTTGGCCGCGATCCTGAAAAAACTAAAGGCCGGGGATGTCGACTATCGCGAACGCTATCCGCTGGCCGTGCTGCTGGATATTTTTATCAAGGTGTGCGATGCCGTGGCCTATGCCCATTCGCAGGGCGTGCTGCACCTCGATCTGAAACCGGGCAATATACAGGTGGCGCCGTTTGGTGAGGTCAAGGTGTGCGACTGGGGATTGGGCTGTATTGTCGATGAAGAGGGCGTCGATGAAGATCCCTTGCGCATGCATCCCGATTTGCTCAACTCGGCAACGGCCTTCGGCGAAATTCGCGGTACGCCGGGATTCATGGCACCGGAACAGATACGCGGGAAGGCCAAATCTACCGGCCAAACAGACATCTATGCGTTGGGTTCCATCCTGTTTTCGCTGCTGGCCCATTCGGCTCCCTTTGCTGGCGACAACAAACAAATTCTGGCCATGACGTTGAAGGGGCAAGCGAGCCCGCTTCCGCGTTCGGCCCCTAAAAGTCTCGAGGCGGCAGTCCACCAGGCCATGGCCCTTGAGCCGGAGGAACGCTACCGCGAGGTTAGAGAACTGGGCAGTGATATCCGTAATTATCTACTGGGCTTCCCGACCTCCGCCGAAGGGGCGGGGTTCGGGCGTCAACTCATGTTGCTGTATAAACGCAACCGTCGCATCTGCCGAACCATCGCATTGGGTGTCATTTTGGTCATCGCCATTACCATCGGATTTGTGGTTGCGCTTAAAGATCGGGAGCAACGTGCGCGCGAGGCCAAAGAACATGCTGAAAACTCCTTCCGGTTGTATCGCGCGGAAAAAGAGCGGGCGGAGGAGCTGCAGCGGGAGCATGCCACTGAGCTCCTGGACAGCAGTCTGGCATCCGCAGACATGCTTCCGTATATTGCCCATCGGGACGAGCGGGCCTATCTGGAAATGCTCTATCAGCTGAACCTGGCGATTGAGCTCAACCCCAAAGACATATATATCCGGGGTGAAAAGGGCTATATCCTGTTTATCATGCAGCGTTTTAACGAAGCTTCAGGCTTGCTTGGATATACGAAAAGATATGAGCCCCTAGGTGTCATGGCTACCCGGTATGCTTCAAGCAAGCCGGACGATGGGCTGTTGAAACCTCAAGAGTTGGCCGCTTTGTTCCGGTCAGTCAAGTATGGCTCGCAAACTTTCCAGCGGGTATTGGTTGAAAAGATGGCCGCCTATGATCTTCGGCGTCGCCCGGCTGTGTCGGATCGCAGCATCGTGGTTGAAGCGGTGCTGGAGACCTTCAACCCAAACTGGACCCATCGGATGTATCAATTTGATGCCGAACAGCGTCGGCTCATCCTCGGCGGGGAAGGGCTCAATAATTTAAAGAGCGGGGAACGTGGAACTTCGCATCAAAGCCTGCTTCGCTGGCTCAACCTGCATACGCTCGAATTGCGCGATACCGACTTTTCGCGATTGGGTACGTTGCGGGATCTGCCTTTGGTCCGGTTGGATATTCGCAGAGCTAAGTCCATTCCCGGACTGGGAGCCTTGCAAAACTGTGATTTGCTGGCTGAGATCGTTGTCGCTCCCGGACAATTCACCGAAAACCAGATCAAGAATGTTCCCGATTATATCAAGGTCATCGAGTTGCCGTTACAGGATTGAACGAGAGACGAAGGCTTGAGGTTTAGATGATTTGGAATCAGGCGTTCTATACCACTTTTCGTTAGGTCTTGGTATTTTTCCAGAGCAGCCGGGACGGCTGCGATACGTACCGCAGGCCTCTGGCCTGCATGGCAAAATACCAACGCTACGAAGGCGGACTTATTTCTTCTTCCGCTTTGCTTTGATGGCGAATTCCTCTTCATCGAGAAACCCATCCTTGTTTTTGTCCTTGCGCTTAAACTGAGCTTCAGCGGCCTTTTTATAGCCTTCCTTGCCCTGACTCTCAAAACGCTGTTTTAGGAACTCGGTATACTCTGCTTTTGAAATTTTACCGTCCTTGTCGGTATCGGCTCTAATAAAGCCCTGTTCGGCAGCATGGGCACCGATTACCAGGAGTCCGGAAAGAATAGCTGTTTTCCATCGTTTCATTGCGTTTCCTCTTTTCTCAAGCCCACCTTCAAAACATAACCCTAGCACAATAACTCGTGTTTACAAGCATATGCGATACCAAGCTTGGCAGCCATTAAAATCTTCGGCAGTAGTAAAAAATACTAATTCATCTGTTTAGACCTGTTGCTTCCGGCTGAATATAAATTAGTGAGGCGGAGTGAATAGGGGTATTCCGATGGCAAGGGTCCGACATCTTCTCCTTTCCTCACTGGTCGGGGCTTCCGGATGGGAAGTCTATGTGTAGTGCAATAACCACAAAAGCAGGAGATCGAATGAGGAAGAGAACCCTATTCTGTTCCGCCATTTTAATGGCGGCAACCAACATGTTTGCGGCGGACTATTATGTCGCAACGACGGGTAGCGATACCAGTCCAGGAACCTTGGCGCAACCGTTTGCCACGATACAGCATGCGGCGAGTGTGATGGGTGCCGGCGATACCTGCCATATCCGCGGCGGTACTTATTATGAGTCCGCTTCAATCAGTAATTTGTCTGGTACGTCGGGCTCGCCGGTGACTTTCACGGCCTATAACGATGAAGTCGTAATCCTTGACGGTACTCAAGCCCTTGGCGACCTCGGTTCAACCGGCTGGACGCAGCATAGCGGCAACATCTACAAAACCACACTGACCAGCGATATCTGGCAGCTCTTCGATGATGGCGAAATGATGATTATGGCCCGTTGGCCCAACGCCTTCCTGCATGATGGTTCCATTTGGAATCAGCATGGTACGTGGGGCCTTGGAATCGAGGGTTCAAGTATTAATGGAACCATTGTTGATAGTGCCGTAGTCAATGATTTGGCCGCATCCGGGTTGGATATGACCGGTGCCATGGGCGTGATGAACGTCGGCAGTTTCAGGACGTGGGCACGAAAAGTGACCAGCCATTCAGCAGGCAATGGAACGTTCAATTACAACATTGTTCCGACTTATTTCTCAAAGCTGAACTATTACTACTTGGAGTGCAAACTCAACCTGCTCGATGCCGCGCGAGAATGGTTCTATGATTCGGCCTCCAAGACCCTTTATCTATGGGCTCCCGACGGCGCTATCCCTTCCGGCAATATTAGAGGGAAAACCCAGACGTATGCCGTTGATTTCTTTAACTGCGACTATGTTGTTCTCAGCGGTCTGGATTTTTACGGAACGACCTTCAACTTTGTGGACAGCAGTTCCTGTACGGTGGAATACTGCGATCTGCAGTTCCCGAGCTTTTCCAAGCGCATGCTGGGCGTCGAGGGCGATATTGAATTTGCAAACATGAGGGCTGCGAGTAACTCCCAGGCGGGGAACACCTTGCGCTTGTGCTCGTTTGAAAACTCCGACGGACAGGCCATCCGGATGAAGGGCGCGAACTGCGTGATCGAGAACAACTATTTCAAAAATATCGACTATAGTTGTGCCGGACTCCCGAATCTTGGAAATACGATCCAGGTTGAATCAGCAAGTGATGGGGCGCTGATTCGCCGCAACACCATTGATACCGCCGGCACATCTGAAGCGATTGCTCCCGGCAGTACCGCAACGGTAGAGTATAACCGGATTACCAACATCGGGTTGCTGCAGAGCGATGGAGCCAGTATCCACCGCATGACAGGCGAAGCCCCAAATTCGATCACCCGCTATAATTGGCTTCATGATATGGTCAAATATAGTATTCGTTTCGATGGCAATCCTGGCGGTCAGCAGGGCCTTGTGCATCATAATGCGGTTTGGTCTTGCGACACCATGCGGATCAAAGGCGACCTGCACCAGATCTACAATAACTTTGGTTATGACGCCAAGCTTTCGGATAAAGGGAATATCAATATTGCCACCGACAAGGGCGGCAATCCGAGTACCATTACGCGGAACAATGCCGCCCAGATCATCAGCCCTTTCTCTCTGGGCAATCCTGGCGATCCGCTCCCCGGCACGGAGAGTCATAACTGGAACGGCAGTTGGACTGGAACCGATATCCGCGAACAGGTGCGAGATGCAGATAACTGGGACTTCCGTCCCAAAGCCGGTTCGGCCTTGATTGATGCCGGTACGGTGATTGCGGGAATCACCGACGGCTATCTGGGTGCGGCGCCTGATATCGGCGCGTATGAAGATGGTGCTGCCAACTACTGGATTGCGGGATGCCAATACGAAAACGCTTCCACACCCATTCCGCCGAACGGCAATGATTCGGTCAAACTGGATGCCGACCTGATGTGGCTGGAAGGCTTGAACGCCACCTCTCACAAAATCTACTTTGGCACCAACCCGGGCAGCCTCGTTTATCAAGGCGAGCAGACCAGCAATATCTTTGATCCGGGTGCGCTTGCAACCGATACCGTCTACTACTGGCGTGTCGATGAGGTTACGCCTACCGGTACCATTACGGGTGATGAGTGGAGCTTCGATACGAGCGTGCCGGTGATTGGATCAGGCACGAATGATCTGGCTGCGGCGGAAGACACCTACGTGAACTCCAATGCGCCTACCAGCGGGGATAATGGTACCACGATGAAAATCAAGGATGCCGCCGTCGATTTCCAGGGACTGGTCAAATTTGATGTCGTTCTGGGTGGAAACACGCTGGAATCGGCCACGCTCAAGATGACGGTTGATCAAACAGCGATCAACGATCCTGCGATTTATGGCTGCGCCGACAATACCTGGCAGGAAGGCGTGGTAACCTGGAACACGCGTCCGACTATGGGAAGCATGATTGCCTCGCAGGCCGGAACCTTTGGTATTGGTACAACGATTGAGTTTGATGTCACCAGCTCTATCACGGGTGACGGCACATTCTCGTTCTATGTCTGGAGCAATGGAAGCTCCCCGCTCGGCCGCTATGCCACCAAGGAAAACGGCTCCGCTGCGGGTCCGACGCTGACCGTTGTTACCACCGGCGGTGGCCCAGCCAATAATGCGCCGACGTTCACCAGCAATCCGGTTGTTGAAGTGAATGCCACGGAAGATGCCGCCTACAGCAGTACGCTGTTTGATAATGCGAACGATGCCGACAGCGATCCGCTGACCTTCAGTAGCATTTCCGGTCCGGCCTGGCTCAACGTTGCCAGCAGCGGTGCGCTTTCGGGAACCCCGTCCAATGCGGATGTGGGCCTGAACAGCTGGATGATTCAGGTCACCGACGGTACCGACACGGATAGCGCCACGCTGGAAATCACCGTCGACAACGTCAACGATGCCCCGACGTTTACCGTTGATCCAATCAACAAGCCGAATGCCACAGAAAACGCGGCCTACAGCGACACGATCGCCGGTTCGGCAACGGATGTGGATGCAGGCGATACCCTGACCTACTCCAAGGTGAGTGGTCCGGTCTGGTTGAGCGTGGCGGCCAACGGTGCGCTCTCGGGTACTCCGGGTGCGGGCGATGTGGGCGCAAATGTGTTCACCGTCAAGGTGGAAGATGCCGCACTGGCTTCCGACACTGCAACATTGAACATCACGGTCATCGCGGCTCCGGTTAACCAACCGCCGGCCTTCACGGCTGATCCGATCAACGAGATTGATGCCAATGAAGCGGTGGCCTACAGCAGCACCATTGCCGACGATGCTTCCGATCCGGAATCCGATCCGATGACCTTCTCGAAGGTTTCCGGTC
>CAZWZW010000140.1:4183-8122 GCA_964639125.1 uncultured Verrucomicrobiota bacterium | reverse complement strand
GGGTCACTTTAGCCTTTAATTTTTTTTGGATTGGATGGATTATGCCGTATTCAAACCCATTTACACCTATGAGGAGCAGCAATGGCTGGAAAACGAACTGGATTGGGCCGTGGGCTCGATGTGCTGATCAAGGATGGAGCAACGGCAAAAAAGCAAGCCGTGGCGAAGAACGTTGTGCCCAAAAAAACGACCCCGGCGAAATCCGAGGGCGGGGTTCGCGAGGTGTCGGTCGCCAAGGTGGTGGCCAGTCCGTGGCAGCCGCGCAACGTATTTAATTCGGAGGCGCTGACCGAACTGGTCGAATCCGTCAAAATACATGGTGTCCTGCAACCCCTGCTGGTGCGCGAGGTGGGCTCGAAGTTTGAGCTGATTGCCGGCGAGCGCCGGTTGCGTGCGGCGCAGGCGGCCCTGCTCAAAAAAGTGCCGGTCATCATGGTTGAGGCCAGCGATGAAAAGGCGCTGGAAATTGCGCTGATTGAAAACCTCCAGCGTGAGGATCTCAACCCCATCGAAGAGGCCGAAGGCTATGCATTGCTCCTGAAAAAATTTAGTCTAACCCAGGAGCAAGTGGCCAAGCAGGTGGGCAAAGCCCGGGCTTCGGTGGCCAATGCGCTGCGTCTGCTGGAACTTTCGGACGGGATTCGCAAATATGTGGCCGAAGGGGCGCTGTCGGTCGGACATGCCAAGGTGTTGCTCTCCGTCGATAGCGAAAAGGAGAAGGAATTTCTTGTGCGGCGCTGCCTCAAAGAAGGTTTGTCGGTTCGGGCGTTGGAAAAGCTCGTTAAAAAGTTAAACCAGCTTCCCAAAAAGCCCAGAGCAGAGAAGGCGGATCTGCCGAGTGATTATCTGCATACCTTGACCGACGAGTTGCACCAGTATTTTGGAACCAGCATCAGAATCCAGCCGTCGAAAACGCTGACGAATGGGCGTAAGGTCAAGGGCGCGCTGGAGATCGACTTCCACGATAATGACGAGCTGGACCGGGTTCTGACGTTGATGGGCTATTCAAGCGAACTCTAATTTATGAGCGATTCAGCCCCCACCCAACGCGAACTTCTGGCAAAAGAATACGATGCCGTACACAACCGGCTCTATGTCATCCAAATTCTAGCCGTGGCAGTACTGCTGGGCTTGTACCAGCTAACCGGCGCATCCGAGACGCTGGCCAATGGTTTGGCCGCACGCTTTGGCGATGACCTCTGGTATGTGGCTAACGCGGTTTATACCCTGATTACCATCTTTGGGTTTGCGGCCTGCATGTTCCCCTTTTCCTTCTACAGCGAGCACGTGCTTGAGCATCACTACGAGCTATCCAATGAAAGTTTTGGGGATTGGCTGGCCGACTTTACCAAGTCGTTGTTAATCGATTTGGTTGTCGCCACGCTCCTGTTTTCCGTCATCTATGCCTTGTTGCGGTGGATGCCGGTATGGTGGTGGTTGTTTGCTGCCGTATTCTATATTCTCTTTGCGGTGGTTGTTTCCTCCCTGATGCCCGTGCTCATCATGCCGTTGTTTCACAAATTTGAGCCGCTCGAAGAAGGCGAACTGACCGAGGCGGTGCGCGCGATGATGGAGGAGGCCGGCATCAAGGTGGTCGGCGTGTTTAAGTGGGGCCTGGCCGAGAAAACCTCCACGGCAAATGCCGCCTTTACCGGGATCGGCCGCACCAAACGAATCGTTCTGGGCGATACCCTGCTTTCCGGGTATTCAAAGGAAGAGATTCTCGCCATTCTTGCCCATGAAGTGGGGCACTATCGCAACCGCGATATTCTGTGGCTGACCTTCACCAGCTCCGTGCTCGCCCTTATTGGTTTTTATGTGGCGCATGTATGCCTGAGCGGCCTTGCCGGCTTGCTGGGCTTTGAGCATATCTACGATATCGGAGCCGCGCCGCTGTTCATTTTCAGCCTTTTCGTTTTCTCCCTTATCTCCATGCCGTTTGCCAACGGACATTCGCGACGGCGGGAGTTTGCGGCCGATGCCTATGCGATCAAAAGAATGGGCTCGCCCGACGCATTGATCTCGGCACTCGAAAAACTGGCGGATCAAAACCTTTCAAACAAGGAACCGTCCGCTTGGATAGAGTTTCTGCTGCACAGCCATCCATCGATCTCGCGCCGTGTGGAACGCGCGCGGAAAAGCTGACTTTAAATACAGGTTCTGATGATTGACGAACCCCACAGTGAAAACCCCGAAAATGGGAAGAATGGGTTTTTTTCGCACAAAGCGGTGCGCGGTGTGCCATGGATGGTGTTCGGCAAACTGGTGCTCTTCTTTGTCTACTTTGCGGTAAGCGTTATTACGGTCAATGGGCTCGGGCGGGAAAAGTTTGGCATCTTCAGCTTAATGATCAATATATCCAGCTATCTGCTGGTCGTTTGCGGACTGGGGCTGGGGGCGGCACTGATGCGATATATCCCGGAGCTGGCAGCCCGGAAAAACCGCAAGGCCTTACTTCACCTGCTTTGGAAATCCGCCACCCTTCAGGGGATTGCGGTGTGCGGTTCTGTCGTGTTGATCGTGTATTTTTCGGATGCCCTTCAGCGGCTCTTCAATGCCGAGCATGTTGAACATTTCAGTTTATATCTCAAACTGGCCTGTGGTCTCAGCGCCCTGTTGCTGCTCAAGGAATTTGTTGCCACAGTGTTCACTTCGATTTACGAAACCCGCATTGTTGTGGTCTTGTCGATTGCCCACGGCATCCTCTGGCTGGGTGTTCTTCTGATCTGGCTGGGTATTCGCCCGGAGGTCGGGACCGCCCTTTGTGTTCAGATAATCTCTCTTTCCCTGATCTATTCAGCCGGTGCGGTACTGCTTTATCGCCATGTCCGGTCGCTGAAATGGCATACGGATGAATTTGGAATTGGACGCAGACGTACACTGAAGTTCTCGGTTACCGCGATGCTCGGGGCCATCCTTCGTCTGGTCATGTTTAAATATTCCGAGGTGTTTTTTCTGGCGGCGATTGGCGGGACAACCCTCGCCGGTCTCTATGACTTGAGCTACAGCCTGCCATACACTATTGTCACCTTCATCCCGCTTGCGCTCTTGCCTCTGGCCACCGCAGCCTTTGCCGAGGCCTATGTGACAGACCGGAACTGTTTGGACCGGCTGATCAGCGCCTACTATAAGCTGCTCATGTTTGTTTCCCTTCCGGTCGCCGTGCTCGGTGCATTTTTCGCACCGGCCACCTATCATATTGTCTACAACGGCGAGATGGATGAAGCGGGAATCCTGGCCTCTGCCTTCTGTTTGGTTTTGTTGCTGCCGCTGATTTCAATTCCGCTTTCGATGGCGTTGAAGGCCAAGGAAAGGGTGCATAGCATGCTTCCGATGCTGCTGGTGCAGATTCTGGTGAACCTATCCCTGGACTGGCTGCTGATTGTGCATTTTCGGCTGGGCGTCTGGGGTGGCGTCTGGGCGGTGCTTGGAACCTTTATGCTGACCATTGTGCCGCGCATGATTGTGGTCCGCCGCATCATTGGTGGAATCTATTTTCCCGGCTGGTTTTTACTTCGGATTGGAACCACCCTCGTGGTGGATGCCGCAGCGCTCTATTGGTTTACGGAGGCCACACGTATTTTTGAGCGGTTTGAGCAGGATATGATCAATATGCTGTTGCTGTTTTTCATTGCCGTGCTCTACTTGCTGGTTTTCTTGCTTGTCGTCCGAGGTCTGCGCCTGGTGCGGCCTTCCGATGTCGAAGACCTGAAGGCATTGAAACTGGTCAGACTCAACAAAGCGTTACAGCTTGTGTTGGGCGTGTAGCGCAGATCAGCTGTTTTTGATCGGGCGGTACTGAACGCGATGCGGCTGCCAGCTCTCACCCTTTTGCTTGCGCATGTGTTCGTGAAAAGCCTGATAGTTTCCTTCGAACCAGATCACCTCGCTGTCGCCCTCGAACGCCAGAATATGCGTGGCCACGCGGTCGAGGAACCA
>CAZWZW010000140.1:0-4083 GCA_964639125.1 uncultured Verrucomicrobiota bacterium | reverse complement strand
TCGCGTCCGCCCACTTCAATGGTTTCCTCCTCATGGGAAATCTCTTCCCAGATGGTTTTGTTGGCATCGAGGTTGTCGCGTAATTGGTCGACGTAGGAGATGTCGACACTTTCGCCCAGCTCCAGCGTGCCGGAGGTCGGTTGCTCCTGGCCGGTAATCATTTTAAACAAGGTGGTCTTGCCCGCTCCGTTTCCGCCAATCACGCCGATAATGCCGCCGGGCGGGAGATCAAAATTGATGTTGTCCATCAGCAGTTGGTCGCCAAAGCCTTTCGATAGGTCGACTGCCCGCACCACCTTGGTGCCCAGTCGGCGGCCTGTGGGAATCTGGATGGCGAGATTTTCTTCGCGCGTATCGAATTCTTGCGAAGCCAGTTCGTCATACCGCTTCAAGCGAGCCTTGTTTTTTGTGAGGCGGCTGGAGGCATTCATGCGCACCCATTCCAATTCCTGTTTTAGCAGTTTCTTGCGCGAGGCGTTCAGCTTTTGCGTCTTTTCAGCAATCAGCTGCTTCTGCTCCAACCAAGCTTCATAGTTGCCCTTGTAGGGGAAGGCGCGGCCTGAATCGAGTTCGAGGATCCATTCAGTCACGTTGGAGAGAAAGTAGCGGTCATGGGTTACCACGATCAGCGTGCCGCCGAAGCGCTTCAAGTGCTCTTCCAGCCAGCCAACCGATTCCGCATCGAGGTGGTTGGTCGGTTCGTCGAGCAGCAGCACATCGGGATTCTGTAGGAGGAGTCGGCAGAGTGCCACTCGCCGTTTTTCACCACCGGACAGGACATCGACCACTTGGTCGCTTTCCGGCAGGCGAAGCGCATCCATCGCCATTTCCACATGGCGGTCGAGCTCCCAGAGATTGTTGGCATCAATCTCGTCCTGCAGCTTTGCAACCTCGTTGTTGAGCTGGTCGGATTCCTTGTCGGAAAGATCACCGCCCAGCAGTTCCCAGATTTCATCATAGCGATCCAGTATCGCCTGCTGTTCGGCCACGCCTTCCGTCACCACCTCCTGAACGGTTTTGCCGGGGGCAAGCCGGGGTTCCTGTTCGAGGTATCCGATTCTGGCGTTCTTCGCAATGTGGCAGCTGCCCATGAATTCCTCATCGAGACGGGCCATGATTTTCAGCAGGCTGGATTTGCCCGAACCATTCCCGCCAATCACGCCGATGCGTGCACCGAAAAAGAACGACAGATTGACCTCTTCCAGAATGGTTTTTGCACCATGTTGCTTGGTCAGGTTTTCAAGGGTATAGACATATTCACCAGCCATTGGGATTCCTCGTTGAAATTGAGGCAGGTTTTTAGCGCCCATCGACGAAAAGGGCAAGCCGGAGCTGCTTTAAACCTTGTAGCCGTACAGGTTGCCTGCCGTACGCGATAGCGACTTTACTTCGTCCAGCAATGATTTGAGATCATGGAATGAGCCACGAAACAAAAAACGGCAGGCTGAAAAAGCCTGCCGTTGATCTGTAAATGATTTGTGCGCGTTACGGCAGTTCATCCATCAGCGGTGGAGTTGGCACCCAATCACCTGTGTTGGATCTGGTGAAGGTGATATCCAATCCGCCCATTTTCCCGTTGTCGATGAAACCGATGCGGAAGCTGATGGGCTGAGTGTAGTAGCTGGTTGTGTCGCGGCTTTCAGCACTCATGGCCCGCACGTCTGGATATTGCCGTTCAAACACGCGAATGGCCCGGTCGCTGTTTGGGCGGATTTTAAGAAGTACCGGCTCGGTGGACGGATCATCCAGCTTCTGGAGGGCGGTATAGAGTTGCGAGGTCGTAAGTTTTTCGCCCGCCGCGATCTTTTTTTCGGCCACAGCCATGAGTGGTTTCGCCGCCCGCAGGTCTCCCAGTTCGCCCAGAATTTCTGCGGCATGTCCGGCAATGAGTGCATCGTCGGTGGCGCTGGCGGCAATGAGTGGGAATACGGCGTTTTTGCCTGCCGCAATGAGCTTTTCCTTTGCCATTTGCTGGTTTGCTTCACCGCGGAAGCGGTCGATCGCTTTCTTGACGACCGGCATACCGAATTGATCGACATCGGGCTGTTCCGGTGGCGGTACAGTGCGGTCGCCGAGGAGGGCAATCAGCAGTGGAACATATTCTCGGGTAGGTTCGAAGTCGGGAGCGGAGATAACGCGGAATGCATTGCGGGCCTTGGCCTGCATGTTGGCCGCTTTGGCAGCGTCCAGTTCAAAATCCGGGTTGAGGGCGGTTAGGGCTGCCCATAGGTCGAGCCGCCAGGAGGGCACTCCGCTCCAGTTGGTGCGTCCCTTGAACCACATAAGTCCAACGGAATTCGCGCCAGTGGTTGCCGCTTCTACGGCTTCTGTGGTGCAGGTTTCGCCAATGGTTTCCAGTGCGAGGAAGGCATGTTCACGGATGTCGGCCACAGGGTGTGCGACCGCTTCAAGCAGTGTTTCAACAGCATCGCTGCCCATGCTGGCAAGTTTGCGGACCACGGTTGGGTTGATCTCTTTCTTCTTATCGACAGAAACCTGGGCAAGGTTGAGCCAGATCAGATCGGCCCCTTTGGTTGGGAGCGCATTCTGTTTCTTGAGTACGGCAATGGCCCCGCTGCGGATGTGCAGATGATCGTTTTTAAGGGCGTTGAGTACAAACGGAGTCGAGACCGTTCCAAGGGTTGAGAGCGAATTGATGGCTGCCGAGCGAACCTTTGTATCCTTGTCGGCCAAGGCTCCAATGAGCCCCTTGGCGGCATCGTTCCCGCCTGTGCTTCCGAGTGCTTCGGCGCTGGCCAGCCGAAGGTTTTTCGACGAGCTTTTTAGTGTTCTGGCAAGATCTGCGCTGGCGGATTCTTCGGAAATCTGACCCAGCGCGGTGGCCGCAATGCATGCCACGGAATCCTCCTCGTCATCAAGCACAGCAATCAGTTCGCCAACAGCTTTTACCGCTTTCAGCTCGCCGAGCCCGCCCGCAGCGATGGCGCGGGCATCTGCATTTTCAAGTTTGAGCGCAAGGATCAAGTGGGTGGCAGCGGACTCTGTTCCAATGGAAACCATGGCCGTTACGGCACTGAGGACAACCGGGGCTTCGGAGTCGTCGAACAGTCCAGCCAGCGGGTCGACTGCCGGCTCGGCTTTCAGTGCGCCAAGGGCTTCGGCTGCGGCTTGTCTGACTTCGGGCTTAACGTCTTCCAATGCCTTGACCAGTTTTTCGATATTGCCTTTTGCTTTCCATTTAGCAACATCATCTGTTGTTCGGCTGCAACCGGTCAATCCCATGATCAACATAACGGAAAGTACGGAGTAGACTAATGCTCTTCTTTTCATGTTTTGAATCCCCTTCACTTACTGTACGCCCCCTCGACCGATTTTTGGACGCGGAACGCTTTAATATGCACACCACCTTTTATACCTGCTCTCTATTCTAGAGAAATCGTCGGGGTAAACAAGAATTCTATGCATGAAGTAGGCCAAGACTCCCGCGTACGGTCGATCGTTAGATCAGTAATAGGTTCTGGGGCATATCGCGGCCGAGCAACTGGTCGGACAGGTCCGCCAGGATATCCAAGGTGTGGCGGGATAGCAGATCGGTTATTTCCTCGACCACTTCGCCGGAGAGCATGTAGGGGGCTCCATTAAAAATGAGTTCGCTGTCGGAGCAATAGCCATAGATTTGATATTCTCCGCATTCCTGTACGGGGTAGCCTTTGATCATGCAGTGCGCCATCCACTTTTCGTGCCGTGTTCCAAATTCTTCCATGCCCCGGAAAAACCGCTCTTCAAGGTTTGCGTGTTCCTCAAAATAGCGTTGAATGTTTTCGGTGCTTTTCTGAGAAATTTCTTCGGAACATTTTGAATAGCACTCGATGCAAAGGGCCACCTCAAAAAGGGTTTCACTGTTGTTGAACGCTTTTTCAATCAGATAGTTTTTGCCTTTCTCCATCAAGGAGCAGTTGCACAGCGAGCAACGCTTCATGGGTTGGCCGGTTTCAAACGACCAAAAGATTTCCGGGACAGGTATGCGTGGTTCGAACGGTTTCATGGAATAGAGGCTACCCCACAAATCCATGCGGGCAAGATTTAATGTGAGAGGGCATTCAAATATAAGTGAAAATAAAT
>CAZWZW010000139.1:2557-8198 GCA_964639125.1 uncultured Verrucomicrobiota bacterium | reverse complement strand
ATGAAGATATCCGTTCCGGCCCGGGCAAGGGCGGCGGTCGATTCCTGTACCATGCCCTTCAGGTCGCCCCATCCGCGCTGGGCGGTGGCGTGCAGCATGGAATATTCCCCACTGACGTTGTATGCCGCGATCGGGTGCAGCGACTCTTCGCGAATCTTGGCCAGCACGTCGAGATAGAACAGCGAAGGTTTGACCATGAGAATGTCGGCGCCTTCATCCTCATCGAACTCCGACTCGCGCAACGCGGTGCGCAGATCGCCATACGAGGCCTGATAGCCTTTGCGGTCGCCTTTGCCGGGCTGCGACTTTTCCGCATCGCGGAACGGCCCATACATCGCGGAGGCAAATTTGGTGGAGTAGCTCATCAGGATCGTGTCGGTAAACCCGTTTTCAGTCAGCCCCTCGCGGATGGCCAGCACCTGGCCGTCCATCATGGAGCTGGGGGCAACCACATCCGCGCCGGCGGCGGCATAGGAGACGGCGGTTCTGGACAACACGTCGAGGGTCGGATCATTGTCGACATCGCCGGTGTCGGTCAGCGGGCCGCAGTGGCCGTGAGTGGTGTAGGCGCAGACGCAGACATCCGCCGCAACAATCAAATCCGGATAGGCTTTCTTGACTTCATGAATGGCGCGCTGGACGGTGCCGTTTTCATTATAGGCTTCTGTCCCCTGAAAATCTTTTTGAGAATCCTCGGCCAGGCCAAATAGCAGCACGCTGCCAACGCCTGACTCGACGACTGGTTCCAGATCGACCAGCAGTTGATCGACGCTCAGCCGAGCCTGTCCCGGCATCGAGTCGATCGGCTCGCGCTTCCCTTCGCCATCAACCACAAAGGTGGGCCACATGAATTTTGCCGGTCCGGGGAGTGGCGCATCCAGCATTTTGCGAATTCCCGCGCTTTGGCGCAGGCGTCTTAGTCGGACATCCGGGAACATATTTTTTCTCCTATGAAACGTTCAGCAAGCGAATTAATAGCACCCATCACCGTGGCTTCGCGAGCGATAAGCGAGGGTTGCAGGGCGTGTTTTTCCAGCGCGATCGCGGTGGGTTTTCCAATAACCAATGTGGTTTTTCCGGTCAGTATGTCTTTACCCCACTGGTCGATGAAGGATTCAACGGCTGATGCGCTGGCAAAGAAGACCGCATCGAATTCGGGGCATTCTTCATGATCGATCCGCACATTGTCGTAGATAATATAGTCATCCACCTCGGCGCCCAGAGAGCGAAGTTCTTCGGCGAGTTGCGGGCCAGCCTTGTTGGCGCGCAGCCGTAGAATTTGGTCGCCGGATTCAATTTCATCCTTTGCGGTTTCAATCAAGGCATCGGCGCTGTAGCCGGTTTCTGGAAATGCGTCGGCGTAGAGGCCGTGGGGTTTAAGTTCATCGGCAGTACCTTTGCCACAAACCATAATGCGGGGGATGGTACGTAGGTCGGTTTCGAGCTTTTTCAGCAGTTCGATGAAACACCGGACGGAAGTCGGGGAGGTGAGCACGACCCAATCGTAGGAGCCAATGGGAGCCAATGCCTTTGCTTCTTCAAAGCGGGTCTTCAGCCGGATGAGTGGAAGCTGTATAGGATGGCCGCCAAAGTTGCGCACGAGGTCGGCGGCTTTTTGCTGCATAGCTTCGGAGCAGGTGAGCAGGACCTTCCGTCCGTGCAGGGCCCCCAACTCGGCTTTGTATGAATAGGTCGTGATATCGCCAACCATGATTAGCCCGGGCTGTTTGATGCAATGGGTTTGCGATGGGTTGGGGAGTTCCCCGAGTGTGGTTTTGAAGATTTTTTCATCCTCCCCGCCAGCGTTAAAAATGACTGCCACCGGGGTCTCCGGCGCTCTTCCATCTTCGAGCAGTTGCCGGGCAATCGGCTCAACGGCCCTGATCGACATATAATAAATGACCGGAAGTTTGTTTTTCATTTCGGCATCGCACCGGGCAAGGGCACCGCCGCTCATGCGCGGGGTGAGCGCAACAAAGCCGCGCGAAACATCGCGCCGGGTGAGCAGCATGCCCGTACCGGTGGTGGCGGCCTGCAGGGCGCTGATGCCCGGGATGACGTGGAAGGGGATGCCCAGTTTTTCGAGGGCTTCGGTTTCTTCGGCCAAGCGACCAAAGATGCCGGGGTCGCCGCCTTTGAGACGTACAACCTTTTGACTTTGCCGGGCAATTTGGCAAATGAGTTTGGTGGTCTCGTGCTGCTCCTTGCTGTGCGCGCCGCAGCGCTTTCCGACATCGATGGCCTTTGCGTGGGGCGGCAATTCATTAAGCAGTGTTTTGTCGATCAGCGAGTCGTACAGGCAGACATCGCACTGCTGGAGGGCGCGCAGGGCGGCGATGGTGCAAAGATCCCGGGTGCTGACGCCAGCCCCGGCAAAGGTTACGGCCTGCACAAACAGGTTGCGCAAGGCCATGATCCGTTCATCGCCTTCGCGGAAGGTAACGGCGAGGTAGCCCTGGCCGTCGGGGACGTCGAGTTCGTCGAGCGGGATCCATTCCGTTATACGATTTTCGATGCCGAGGCGGACCAGGGCAGCGCCAGCCATAATGACAACGTCGTAGGTGCCGTCATCGACCTGTGCGATACGCTCTTCGATGTTGCCGCGAATATTTTTCTGGATTCCGCCAGGAAAGTGCTTGGTGCAGTAGGCTTCGCGCCGCTCGGAGCTGACTCCAATGACGGGATTATCCGGAAGGTCGGAGATTTTCCGCCCTGGGGACAGAATGAGAACGTCTCTTGGTTCCTCGCGCCACGAGAACCAGAACCAGTCGATGCCTTCCGGCATGGGGTCGGGGAGGTCCTTGGCGCTGTGAACGGCAAGATCCACGTCGCCGCGCAGCAGTGCATCGTCCAGTTCGCGGGTAAAGAAGTTGGCCGGGCTTTCGCGCAGATCGGTGGTGCGGTCGGTATCGCCGACCGAGGTGATCGGAACCATCTCGAAAGAGATGTCTGAGAGCCGGGCCTCAATGCGGTCGAGCGCGTCGCGGGTCTGGGTTAGCGCCAGGCTACTCGGCCGCGTTCCCGTCTTTAAAACTATGGGTGATTTTTTCATAAAGGTTCTGATGTTTGGATATGATGGCGCGGCTGCGAGAGAGAATATCGTTCATGTCGGTGAGCTCGCGGCGATACCAGTATTTCAGGCCGTCGAGGTCTACCACGGTAATCTCGGATGAAAGATCGTCGAGCTCGGAATCGATATTGCGCGGCATGCCAAGGTCGATGACGGTTACCGGGCGTTCCTGATTAAAGAACGGGGCATGGCCGAGGTGCAGCAGGTGGCCGGGGGAATCGGCGGCGCTGACAATGATATCGGCATCCGTGATGCGTTCCTTCATGTCGTTCAGGGTGCAGAGTTGAACTTTTCCATTCCAACTGTCGGATTCTTCGGGTTTGTTGACATGGTAGCACCAGATGATTTTTTCAACCTTGGGCAGGCACTCCTCAACCAGGCCCTTGCCGATTATGCCGGTACCGAGCACCATGATGGTGGATGCGGAAAGATCCGTTCCGTTGGCTTCCAGATATTTGAGCGCGAGATCTTCGATTTCGTAGCTGTGCAGCAACGGGGCGACTTCTTGCTTGATGTCTTTTGAAACATGCAGCGCGGTGGAAACCCATTCCTGAATCATGTTACCGGCCCACCCGCGCTGTTTGGCGGAGTCGAGTGCATCTTTCATCTGGGCGGTAATGTGGTTTTCGCCGGGCGTTTGCGAGAGCATTCCAGCGGTCACGAGAGACATATGCTTAAAGGCATCTTCGTTGGTTTTGAGGTAAAACTTGTCTTCCTTCAACTGCGTGAAGCCCAGGATATGACGCAGAATACCGTTGCGCGCGGTTTCTTCGGAGACCACGGCGATGACCTCGACACGGTTGCAGGTGTTGAGAATCATGAACTCATGAATTCCCCAGAGCTGCATGATCATGAAGCCCGCCTGCTCAAAGCGACGACCGGTCAGGTGGTGGGGCTCTCGCTCTTCAACTGTCAGGTGATTGTGGTCGGTTCCGACTACGATCAACAGGGCGGACTCCATCATTTTCAGGTGGCGTGCCAGACTGTTCTTGACGATTTTGGACTGTCGGCAGTCATGGCCGCCGGACGAAACCGAAACGGTAAGCTGGTTATGCCGGATAATGGCCGGTGTTGTGAAATCACTATCCGCCCAGTTGCCATCGACGCAGCAGCAGAGAATGCCGTGTTCCCGGCAGCATTCGAGTATCTGGCGGTTGATGCCCCGACTGTTGGTGGCGGCATAGACGATCACGGCACCGGAAACATCATTTGCTTCAAATCGGCGCACCGTATGCGTGATTCGCTTTTGTTCAATCAGCTCGCCGACTCCATCGCATACTTCGGGGCTGACGACCGAAACCTGTGCTTCGGCTTCCAGCAATAGCTGTATTTTCCGGAACGCCACTTTCCCGCCTCCAACAACCAGGCAGGGGCGATTGGCGACGAAAAGGTTTACGGGAAGCCCATTATGGATCTTTGCTTTATATGTCATCATGCTCAGTATTATCCCAGTAAAACAACGGTGAAGCCGTTGAGTTGGACCCGACGGTTTTTTCTGCTGTGGTCAAACAGAAAATATATGCAAGGATGCCCGGGAAGTAAAGAATCTTAGGCTTAATGAATGATCGGGCGAGTTGCCGGGCGAGTTGCCTCAAATAAAAGGCTGTATATGCGATTCGGTTTGCGGCAAAGTCCTGCTCCATGATTAGATTTCTCGAAGGTAAACTGGAAAGCAAGCAGCTCGCTTGCATTGTAATGAATGTCGGCGGAGTGGGTTATGAAGTGTTTATTCCGCTCAGCAGCTACGACCGCCTCCCGCTCGAGGGCGAAAACTGCCGGATTCTGATCTATCACCACATGACCGACAGCGGACAAAAGCTCTTTGGCTTCAGTACCGAAGACGAGCGGGACATGTTTACCCGCCTGCTCACGATCAACGGTGTTGGCCCCAAGCTGGCCGTGGGCGCATTGAGCGGGCTGCCGGTACGGGAGTTGAAAACCGCATTGGTTAACGGCGACGTAAAGCGCATTTCCTCCATTTCCGGGATCGGCAAAAAGACGGCCGAACGCATTATTGTTGAACTGCGCGACAAGTTTACCTCGGGCGAGCAGCTCGATGCCTTTGTGGAAAGTACCGGCGAGGCCGGCGACGGTCGCCTGCGCGATGCCGCCCTCGCGCTGACCGCTCTCGGTCACAAGCCCGACGATGCCCAGAAAATGATCAAGGCCGCAGCCCCCAGACTCACGCCGAAAATGTCCGTCGAAGAGCTCATCCGCCTGGCGCTCACCAAATAAAGGCCGACAAAAGAACCGTTGATCATCTATCACGTGAAACGTATATTTCACGAGAAAGGGAGAGATTATGAGCGATATGAAAAGTGCATATGAACTGGCGATGGAACGGCTGGGCGGCGAGTCGCACGAGCTGTCCGGCGACCAGAAAGCCGCAATTGCCGAAATCGACTCCAAAATGAAAGCCAAGGTGGCCGAAACGGAAATCATGTTCGATCAGCAGCTGGCAACCGAACCCGATCCGGCGAAAGCCGGCCTCATCCAGCAAACCCGACAGCAGCAGATTGCCAAGATCAAGGCGGATGCCGAAGACGAGAAGGAAAGCGTGAGGCGTAAAAC
>CAZWZW010000139.1:0-2457 GCA_964639125.1 uncultured Verrucomicrobiota bacterium | reverse complement strand
TTGCCAAGATCAAGGCGGATGCCGAAGACGAGAAGGAAAGCGTGAGGCGTAAAACACAGGAAAATCACGCCTCACGGCTCACTCGTCACGTCCAACTGTAGCAAGAAAATGGCACTTCCAAGGCATCCATGAACACATCTACCTCATTCGATTTTCTCGTCATCGGCTCCGGCCTCGCCGGCCTAACCGCCGCCATGGAGCTCGGCAAGCATGGGCGCGTACTGGTGGCCAGCAAGGAAAATGCATCCGAATGCAACAGCTTCTATGCCCAGGGCGGCATCGCCTGTGTTATCGACCCCGATGATACGGTCGAAGCGCATATGGAAGATACGCTCTCGACGAGCTGCGGGCTGGGCAATCCAGAGGTCGTAAACCAGATCGTACACGGAGGCTGTGCACGCATCATCGAGCTTGAAAAGCTTGGCATCGAGTTTGAGCGCCGCAAGCGCAAGGGCAAGGAAAACGAATATGACCTTGGCCAGGAAGGCGGGCATTCCCACCGGCGCGTCCTGCACGCCGGCGACATTACCGGCCAGTCGATGATGCAGGTCCTTCTTGCCCGCGCCCGCGAAAACAAAAACATTACCATTCGCGAAAACCTGATGGCGGTCGATCTCGTCACCACCGGCTGGACCGGCCACCCCGGCCCCAACCGTTGCGTAGGGGCCTACTTTCTGGACAAGACAACCGACAAGATTTTCCCGATTCAGGCCAGCTGCACCGTGCTGGCCACCGGCGGGCTCGGGAAAGTCTACCCCTACACCTCCAACCCCGATGTGGCCACCGGTGACGGCGTGGCGATGGCGTGGCGCGCAGGCCTGCCGGTTCGCAACATGGAGTTTGTGCAGTTCCACCCCACCTGCCTGTACCACCCGCAGGCCAAGTCGTTCCTCATCTCGGAGGCCGTGCGCGGCGAGGGAGCCGAACTAAAGGATATCCGGGGGAACTCCTTTATGCGGGCCTTTGACGAGCGCGGCTCGCTGGCCACCCGCGATGTCACCGCCCGCGCCATTGACTTTGTGATGAAAAAACACGGCGATCCCTATGTCTATCTCGACATAACCCACCACTCCGAATCCTTCCTGCGCGAACGGTTCCCCAATCTATATGCAGCATGCCTGCGCTACGGTGTAAACATGGCAACCGATCCCATCCCCGTTGTGCCGGCCGCGCACTATTCCTGCGGCGGCGTGGTGGCCGAGGTGAACGGAACGACCGCCCTGCCCGGCCTGTACGCCTGCGGCGAAGTCGCCAGCACCGGCCTGCACGGTGCCAATCGCTTGGCGAGCAATTCACTGCTCGAAGCTCTCGTTTGCGGCCACCAAACCGCCCTTGAAATTTCCACGGTTTGGAAATCGCTCGAAACGCCGGTTTCCATCCCGGACTGGAAGCTGGGCGAAGCCGTTTCATCCGACGAGGCGGTCGTCGTCGAACATAACTGGAACGAGGTCCGCACCGCCATGTGGGACTATGTGGGGATTGTGCGAACCGAGCGCCGACTGGCCCGTGCCCGCCGCCGTATCCATAATCTGCGCGAAGAAATCAAGCAATATTATGGCGACTACCTCGTCACCTCCGACCTGCTGGAGCTGCGCAACATTGCCGACGTCGCCGAACTGATTATCCGCTCCGCCGAGCAGCGCAAGGAAAGCCGCGGCCTCCACTATATGGCCGACCACCCAGCAGCGGCGGAGGAAACCGCCGACACCCTTATTCAGGACCAGCCCGGCGGACCTTTAACCTAAGGCCCACCTAAGTCCGCACGGCCTCGTTGAGGCTGCCGCAGCGCGGGCAGCGGTCCAAAAGAGTGGAGGAGTCCAACCAGATTCTAAAATTCATCGGCTGACCCCTTTTCAGGTGCCTTCCCGCATTACTTTGTGTCGTTGTTTTTCATAAGTGTGCCACAAGAACGACGCATAAGAAGCACTAATTTAAATATATTATATATCTTGACAATGAAGCTTTTATGAATAACATGTGCTGTTTATAAGGGTAGGCAAAAGACAACGTAATAGATAAGGCAAGGCACAGCAAATTCCACGTATATGAACGAGTTCCGGTCAGAGGAAATATGAGAGGGATAAACTATCTTTCAATAACTAATGCTGGAGCTCAAACGGAGAATAAAATGAAGAACAACAAAATAAGTGCGCTAGCGATAATCTGCTGTATATGCCTTTTTCAAGTAGGTCTTGTATGTGCTAGTCCAATAACTGTTTCGGCCTCAGCGGATACTTTCATCACGGAGCATCTTGGATATGGAGGGCCGGCAAGTACACATGAAACAAATAATCTGGTTCTCGTTCGTGGTATAACAGGACTTCATAGAACCTACCCGATTATTGGTTTTGACCTAACCTCACTCGAGGGAAGAACAGTAACCGGACCCACAGTGGATCTCGTGCTTGATATTAGAGTAGGATGGAGTGGGAATAAGGTTACACAATCAGTTTCAGT
>CAZWZW010000138.1:0-8205 GCA_964639125.1 uncultured Verrucomicrobiota bacterium | reverse complement strand
GATTCCGCAATGCATGCGGGCGCGCGCGATGTATTTTTAATTGAAGAGCCGATGGCCGCCGCGATTGGGGTGGGCCTGCCTGTACAGGAGCCCGCCGGCAACATGATCGTCGATATTGGAGGGGGCACGACCGAGGTTGCCGTGATCTCCCTCGCCGGTATTGTTTATAGCCGGAGTGTGCGCGTCGGAGGCGATGAGATGGACGAGGCGATAATTCAGCACATTAAGCGGGAATATAATTTGTTGATAGGAGAGAGAACTGCCGAAGAAATTAAGATTACGATGGGATCGGCCCTGACTTCCGGTGAAGAAAGCACCATGGAAGTGAAGGGGCGTGATTTAGTGGCAGGCCTTCCACGGACGCTGACCATCAGCTCCGAAGAGGTCCGCCAGGCATTGCAGGAACCGGTAAACGCCATTGTTGAGGCCGTGCGTGTTACCCTTGAACGGTGTCTGCCGGAACTGTCCGCAGACCTGGTCGACCGGGGCATGGTTCTGGCCGGCGGCGGCGCATTGCTGCGCGGTCTGGATGCACTGATTTCCGAAAAAACCAGCCTGCCCGTGCATGTCGCGGACGACCCGCTCAGCGCGGTGGCTGAAGGCACCGGAATTGTCCTGCATGAAATCAATTTCCTACGTAAAATGGCGGGACCGAACACCTGATCTCCTATACTGATTTCCCCCCGCAGCGTGCTGTTGCGTCTGTCCATCCCCGCTAGATTAGGGACGGATCGTGTTGAGGAACAAAAAAATAATATATGCCGCAGCGATCAGCTTATTGCTTGTTGTGGCATTTGTTCCGCTGCCTTCGCTAACCCTAAAGGGTAAGGGAGCAGTTCGTGGTGCCATGGCACCGGCGGAACGAGGAGTGTCCAGCCTGTGGCAACGTTTGGCTGAGGCGTCTGCCGTCATCCGCGGCATGGGCGGAGCTGTGGAAAAAAACCGCGAACTCTCTCATGAGCTGGTGCGCGTGCAGGCCGAGCTCAACCAGTTGCGCGATGTCGAGGCCGACAACATCCGCCTGCGCCGCGCATTCCAGTTCCAGCATCAAAAACCGCATTCCATGATCCCGTGTGATGTCGTTAGCCGCAGCATTAGTGGCTGGTGGAACACGGTGCGCATCGGAAAAGGTGCCCGAGGCGGAATCAAGCCGAACCGCGCCGTAATCAGTCCCGATGGTCTCGTCGGGAAAACCACCGGGATTTCAGCGTTAACCAGCGAGGTGTTGCTGGTTTCCGATCCGTCCTGCCGTGTTTCGGCCAAGGTGGCCCGCCTGAATGTTTTCGGGATGGTCCGCGGTTCGGGAACCAACCTCAAGGGCTATCCCCAGGCGAGAATGGATTTTATCAATAAAGATGCCGAAGTGTGTGTTGGCGACGAAGTCGTCACCTCCGGGCTTTCCGGCACCGGCGGTGTTTTCCCGAAGGGCGTGCACATTGGCTATGTCGAGAAGGTGCACCGCGACGATTCCGGTCTGTTCCAGTATGCGGAGATTATTCCCCGCGCCACCGTAGGCTTGCTCGACTATGTTTTTGTGGTTGCCGATTCCGCAGGAGAGGAGGAGCCATGATAAAACGCCTGCTCATAGTGCTGTGCCTGGTCGCCGGAGCGCTGCTTCAGCAGTTGCTGCCTGCATGGTCGGTGTTTGGCGGCAGCAAGCCGCCGGTGCTCACCGCGCTGGTGGTCTACTATGCGCTCCGCAGCGATCCGCCTGAAATGTGGCTGGCCGTGGTGGTGGCCACGCTGCTTCGCGATGGGCTGGACCTCGCTTCGTTTGGTCCGGCCCTGCTGGTATTTCCCGTTGTGGGATGGCTGGTCAACCGCATCCGGAACGAAGTTTTTGCCGACGGCCTCGTCACACAGATGGCTTTTGGCGCACTGGCGGCCGTGTTCATGATGGCTGTTACCGCTGCCGAATATGCCCTTCTGGGGCTCCGACCGCTGGCGGTTGGTCTTGTGCTATTGCGACTCTTTGGCTCGTTGCTGCAGGGGATGGTTACACTGCCCCTTGTTTCCCGAATCTTGAATGCGCTGGAAGCCTCGCTCCCGAAACGAAGGGAGTATGGCTGGCAATGAAGGTGAGGCGTAAAAAAGAAGAAAGCCCGCTGGTGATTTGGAGCATCTTTGGCTTGATGCTGCTCGGCATGGGAACACTGCTGTTCGAACTATGGACGCTTCAGGTTCCGCGCAAAAGTGGTTTTGAGGCCGAGTTCCGCAGTCAAAGCGTGCGTCGTGTCCGGCTCCCCGCCGTACGGGGAAAAATCTACGATACAAACGGGAAATATCTGGCCGACAGTGTGCCCAACTATTGCATCGCCATTTATACCGAAGAGCTGCGGGCACCGCGTTCGGCGGTGGCCAATACGCTGGAGCTGGTGCATGAAGTCTGGGCCCGTATCGGTCGACCGCCGGATATTTCCTACAGCGATGTTCAGCGCCACATGGAGCTGACGCCTAACGAGCCGCTGGTGGCCTGGAAAAACCTGGATGATGCAACCATTTCAAGATGGCGCACCAAGTTTGAAGAATGGACCGCGCCGCCAAAGGGATCGCTTCGCCGGCATAAAGTACCCGGGCTGGATCTGGGCAAACCCTTGCAGGGGCGCTCAATCGTTTTGCAAACCAGCGAGCTGCGTAAACGCGGCACCTCCACGGCAGCCAATACGCTGGAGCTGGTCTATGAAATTTCAAAGCGAATCGGCAAAGAGCGGCAGGTGCGGTTCCAGGACATCAAGGACCACATCTACGCCCGCCGTCCGTTGCCGCTGCTGGCCTGGCAGAATATTGATGAAGAAACGATGGCGCTCTGGGCCGATACGTGTTCCAGCCTGGCGGGAACCGACATTTACTATCAACCGTCGCGCACCTATCCCGAAGGCGAAGCACTGGCCCACTTGGTGGGCTTCACGCTCGAAGCCGATGCCATTCGCGAAGAGAAGGGAAAACGCGTCCATTTCGATATGCGCGGCATTCGTGGACGCAAGGGACTCGAAAGCACCTACAACGATCTGCTCGAAGGCAAGCCCGGGTATCAGTTGGTGCAGATTGATGTTTCGGGGTTTCACTATCGCGATCTGCAAACCCAGCCGCCGCATCCCGGAGGCGACCTGCAATTGACGATCGACGCAAACATTCAGCGTTTTGCCATCGAGGCATTGGCCGCGAAGCAGGCCGGCGAAGATCCATCGGTGCCGGTACGCGGTGCCGTGGTCGTGCTCGACCCGAACAACGGCGACGTTTTGGCCATGGCCAGTTCGCCATCGTTCGACCCCAATGCCTACATGCGCGACAAGTCATACCGGCAGTCGATGCTGACCAACTCGCTGGCGCGGACCTTTAACCGTGCGGTGTTCGGCCAATATCCGCCGGGCAGTACGTTCAAGCCCATCGTATCGCTCGGTGCTTTGAAGGAGCATCCGGAATATGCGCAGATCGTTCACGATTGCCGAGGGTCGATTCGGGTAAACAAACGGAAGATGAAATGCTGGGCCTATCGGAGCGGGGGGCACGGAGAGGTTGATCTTCGCGAGGCGCTGATGCATTCCTGCAATGTCTACATGTTTGAGATGGCGCAGGCGGTGGGTTATGAGCCGATCCACGCCATGGCGGAACAGTTTGGTCTTGGGCAGTATGCGGGCCTTTTTCCGAACCTGGAGGCGGCCCCGGAGCAGAAGGATCTGAAATATGGAAACCTGCCCGACCGGGCCATCAATACGATTGACTTGTGCAACATGTCGATCGGGCAGGGGGCGATTACCGCCAGTCCGTTGCAGATGAGCATGGTTGCCGCAGCCATTGCCAATGGCGGAACGCTCTACCGTCCGCGCCTCGTGAAAAAATGGCGCACGAATCCCGGCGAGGAATACAACACCAATCCGACGTGGGCAATTCGCCGCATCGATGTGCCGATCGAGGCGATGGAGTTGGTGCGCGGCGGGATGTTCGATGTGGTGCAGCACAAGGATGGAACCGCCAAAAAAGCCCGGGTTCCCGGGGTTGAAATTGCCGGTAAAACCGGGTCGGCCCAGTATCGAAAAAAGGTGAACGGCGAAGTGGTGAGCAGTGTGCACACCTGGATGATCTCGTATGCGCCGTTCAACTTTCCAAAGTATGCCGTGGCCATGCTGGTGGAAGATGGCGTGTCCGGTGGCAGCACGATTGGCCCGCGTTTGGCAAAACTCTACCAGAACCTTTTTGAGTATGACGGGACGCTGGAAAGGGGGGAAAGCTGATGAACGGCATTTCCTTCAAGCGTCTCGACTGGGCAATGCTCGGAACGATCCTGATATTGATCGGTCTGAGCGCGGCGTTTATTTATAGCGCCCAGTTTAAATCGGATGCCGATCCCGTCGGGAACAACTATTTGAAACAGCTGGCTTTTGCCGGGCTGGGGTTCTGTGTATACGGGATACTGGTCTGGCTCGACTATCAGCAGCTAGCCAAATTTTCATGGTGGATTTATGGAGGAGCCATCGTGTTGCTGTTGTTGGTCTTCGCGTTCTCAACGGTCAACGGATCGCACCGCTGGATTCCGCTCCCCGGATTTACCCTCCAGCCGTCCGAGCTGGCTAAGATTGCCGTGGTGGTTGCGCTGGCGGCCTTTTTGGCGTCGCCCGATCGCGATGTGGATGAATGGAGCACTCTCTGGGGCTGTATCGCAATTGTTGGGGTGCCGTTTTTGCTGATTGCGGCCGAGCCGGACTTGAGCACCTCGCTCACGCTCGCGCCGATCTCGCTGGCGATCATGCTCTATATGGGCGTGAAGCGGCGGTTGCTGCTCTTCAGCGTGGCGGCCGTGCTGCTGATTGCGGCGGTGGCCTGCCTGTGGATCCGATTTGAAACCATCGACGAAATTGAAAAATTGCCGCCCGCGCAACGGCCGAAGATCGTGCTGCCGCGCATGCCGTTTTTAGAAGAGTATCAAAAGGGACGCATCAAGGTTTTTCTTGCGAAAGACCACGACCTTGCCGATGCGGGCTGGAACAAGCTGCAGTCGCAGATTGCGGTGGGTTCCGGCGGGTTGCATGGCAAAGGCTATTTGAAGGGAACGCAAAACATCCTGGGCTTCCTGCCCCGGACGGTTGCGCCGACCGACTTTATCTTCTGTGTGATTGCAGAAGAAACCGGATTTATGGGTGGAGCTTTTTTTATCCTGCTCTACACCGTGTTGTTAGTGAGATGTATGCGGGCCGCGTCGCGGTCCCGCGATGGGTTTGGGCGGCTCATGGCGCTGGGAATCGGCGTCATGTTGTTCTGCCATGTGTTTGTAAATATTGCGATGACGATCGGCGTTCTGCCGATCACGGGGCTGCCGCTGCCACTGATGAGCTATGGCGGCTCCTTTATGGTGAGTACCATGATCGCACTCGGACTGGTGCAAAGTGTCTACCAGCGCCGCAGGAATAGATAAGGAGAGAGAACCATGCTTAAAAAACTAAAAGCCATTGGCGGACGTAAGCGGGAAAAGAAGGAGATCATCATCAACATTGAGCCGCTGGAAACGCGCGTTGCGGTGTTGGAAGATGGGCGGCTGGATAATTTTCATATTGAACGACAGGAAGACAACCGAATTGTCGGGAGTATTTTCAAGGGAAAGATTCAGAACCTTGAAGACGGCCTGCAGGCGGCCTTCGTGGATGTCGGGCTGAAGAAGAATGCCTTTATCCACTACTGGGATATGATTCCGGAAGATGCCGCGCGCCTTGAGCGCGAGGAGGGGGTACGGGCCAAGAGCTCGACCCGCCGCCGCAAGAAATACAAGCCCGGCGAGATGGAAAAGATTTTCCCGATCGGATCGGAAATCATTGTGCAGGTGACCAAGGACGCCATCGGCACCAAAGGTCCGCGAGTGACGGCCAACCTCAGTATTCCCGGTCGTTATCTGGTGATGATGCCCGGTACGCACCTTAAGGGAATTTCCCGGAAAATTGACGATGTTAAGGAGCGCAACCGCCTCAAGAAAATTTTATCGAGACTGCCGGTCCCTGAAAATATCGGGCTGATTGTCCGCACGGCCGGTTCCGGAACGCGCAAGGTTAGTTTTGCGCGCGATGCCCGTACGCTGTTTGAAATCTGGAACGATATTGAAGCCGGCATCAAAGGGAAGCCGGCACCGTGCTGCCTCTACAGCGAGCCCAAGCTGGCCGAGCGCGTGGTGCGCGACTATCTCACCGAGGATATCGACCGCATCTACATTGATAGCCGTGAGATGTTTGACAGCACGCGCCAGATCATTTCCAAGTTCTCCCGCCGGTCGCGCAACTGGGTTCAGCTCTATGGCGGAGAAGAGCCGATCTTCGATTATTTCGATGTCGAAAAGCAGATTGAATCTGCCTATCGCCGCAAGGTTTGGATGAAGTCCGGAGCCTATCTGATCTTTGATGAAACCGAAGCGTTGGTTGCAATCGACGTGAACACAGGCCGCCACAAAGGCAGCAAGTCGCAAGATGAAGCTATTTTGGAAGTGAATCTGGAATCCGCTGAAGAAGTCGCGCGCCAGCTCCGGTTGCGTAACGTCGGCGGGTTGGTAATTGTCGACTTTATCGACATGAAAGCCAAGCGCGACCAGAACACGGTCTATCGCACGCTCAAGGAAGGGCTCAAGAAAGACCGCGCCCGCACGAACGTACTGCAGATTTCGCAGCTGGGTTTGCTGGAGATGACCCGCCAGCGCGTGGAAGAAAGCATCTTCACCTCCGGCTATTCCGACTGCCACTATTGCAGCGGTCGCGGTCGCGTCAAATCGCCGCTCTCCATGAGCGTCGAGATTCAGCGCCGCGTGAGCGAGAGTATGCGCAAGGATCGCAACGGGGCGCACTCGATGCGGATTACCGTCAATCCGACCGTACTTGACCGCCTGCGGAAAGAGGACGAGCAGGCATTGATCGAACTGGAAGAAAAGTTTCACGGACACCTCACTTTTGTGTCCGATGCCCACTTTCATATGGAAGAGTTTACCATCACCAACGATGATACCGATAAAGTATTGTTCAGCAGCGTAGAGGCGTAAAGGCGGAGAGGAGCATGGCTGTTATAAAAGAATCCTTCGGACCAACCGCAGACGGTCGGGATGTCACCAAATATATCTTTGAGAATGCCGGCGGCATTAAAGTTGGCGTGATCGACTATGGCGCAACCATCGTTTCGATCGATGTGCCGGACCGGGATGGGAATAGAGCCGATATTGTGCTCGGGTTTGACGATATTGCGGGCTACCAAAGTCCGGAAAATCCGTATTTTGGTGCCACCTGCGGCCGTTTTGCCAACCGCATTGCCAAAGGGAAGTTCTCGATTGACGGCGCGGAATATTCGCTGGCGGTCAACAATGGGCCGAACGCATTGCATGGAGGTCTGGCGGGGTTTGATAAAAAGGTGTGGAGATCTGAAATCACGGGCGAAAACTCTGTCAAGATGACGCTGGCCAGCCCAGATGGAGACGAGGGCTATCCCGGCACACTGGACGTTACGTTGATCTTCAGCCTTGGCGATGGGGGCGAGTTTCGGCTCGACTACACGGCCGTGACGGATCAAAAAACGGTGCTTAATCTGACCAACCATAGCTATTTCAATCTGGCAGGCCGCGGTTCCATCCGAAACCACATGATCCAGCTCAATGCCGACCGCTATACGGTGGTGGATGACGAATCGATTCCCACCGGAGAAATTCGTGCCGTTGCCGGCTCCGAAATGGATCTGCTCGAGCCCGCGCCCATCGGAAAAAACATCGATGCCGTGCAGGGCCTGGGCTATGACCATAACTATTGCCTCATTCAGGCAAAAGCTGGCGAGCTGGTCCTCGCCGCGCAGGTGCTCGATCCTGAAAGTGGCCGGACGCTGGAATGCTGGACGACCGAACCCGGCGTACAGTTCTACTCCGGAAACTTTATGGAAAACATCAAAGGTAAAAGGGGCATGGTCTACAACCGGCAAGAGGGCTTCTGCCTTGAAACCCAGCACTGGCCCGACAGTCCCAACCAGCCGAAGTTTCCGAGTGCCGAGCTCGCCCCCGGCGAAACCTACACGCAAACCTGCATCTACAAGATGGGAATTGAACCATAGCGCCCGGCTTCGCCTGCTTCCGCGCGTCGCGCCGATCCGTCTTAATCCGACGGTCGGTCTATGTCGGAATCAGCGAGGGCGCAACCACAATGGACTTGTAGGGGAGAATTTGGAAATCCCGCATTTAGTTGGCGATGGGGCACTTCA
>CAZWZW010000137.1:0-8258 GCA_964639125.1 uncultured Verrucomicrobiota bacterium | reverse complement strand
AAATCAAAATTATCCGGATCGCGCAGCATTCGGCGCACGGATCCTTCACCCCGAACATTATGATCCATCCGCGCAGTGATTCCCTTTTGGCGAGACTTCAGGTTCCATTCCACCAACAAATCCACCAGATTGTTACGCACCAGGGAATGTTCATTATGAATGGCGGTATCCCCAAATCCTTTCGGAATTGCAACAAAGCAGTCGAATGCGGTGTTCTTCGCAAATAGCTGATAGTCGCCTTTGAACTTGTTCCCACCCCGTCCCCCTTCGACATCAAAAAAAACATTTTCCATGACGCAGGCATCGGTTCCAAAACTGGATGTCGTGGAGTCGAAGCGCATCGCCTGCCTATTGGTGTTGTAGACCCAATTGCGGCGAGCCACGGTTCCGGGTTGCGATGGCGTGCCAATATTGAGAGCGCCGCCATCATGCTGCAGCAAACTCGTGTGGTAGATCCGATTGCCTTCGATCGTCGACCCGAACCCCAAACGAATGCCTTCCGATGCTCCGGTCGTGTGAATGGTGCAGTGGCGTATGGTGGTCTGCGGACCGCCCGGCAGCGATCCGCTTCCGCCGCTCGAGTTCACATCCCATTCGATATCGTGGAGATAGCAGTTTTCCAACATCGACCCCGGACTAAAGATGCTGATGGCGGGCGAGTTAGGATATTCAATAGAACAGTTTCGCACCACATTATTAAACGGCCCATCGCCATCGTTACAGATAAAGGTCATGGCGTTATCGTCTGGCCGGGGCGGCTTTATGCCGAACCAGTGCAGTGCCCCGAGCACGAACTTGTGCGTGCTCGGGTAGAGCAACTGACAATCCTCAATCAACACGTTGCTACACCCCGTCAACCCAAAGGTACTCGCAAAGAAATCAATGCCGAAAAATTGGACATACGCGCAGTCCGTTGCTCGAAGATTAAAGTCACGTACCTTGGCACGCAACTCGAGCGTTGCCGGATCGTTTCCGGATTCCGGCTTGAAATAGACCGTTTTAGAATCGGCATCGAACCACCACTCGTTCGCTCGGTCGAGCGCCGGCAGCCCGAAAATATAATATTCCAGAAACTTGCGCATCTTTGTTCCTGCCGGGTCGAAAGTAAACTGATTGCTTCCGGCTTCGTGCGAAAGGATCGGCCGAGCCCACGTTAACCAGTGCCCGATGTTGAGTACACCAATGGCTCCCGTAAAATCAATTCCGGTTTGCGCAAGGGTCTGCGTGTTGACGCCGGCCTGGCTTTCCGAATGGTTCTGGTCGCAAATAACCCCCGGCTGGGTGATGCAGGCATCGAGCCGACCTTTGCTTAGGTTCCAATTTCGATCGGTCGAGCGCATCGACGCATGCACATCCCAGACCGATCCGTCGTTCACAGAGGCATTCGGCCAACGTGCCAGATCGAGCAGTGTCCGACCGGAAAACAGCTGCCACATATCCTGATTGAGCTGTGCCCTGAAAATACCGTTTGTCCACTCCTCCCACGTGGACTCAATTTTTTCCGTACCGTCGAGCACGACCCCTTCATCGCCATAGGCGCGGAAGATAATCGGATCGTCCACCGTGCCATTCAACCCGTTGATTTCCAAGGGCTGGGAATAGGTTCCGCCGCGCACGAAGCAGGTATTCCCCGGACGCAGCTTTCCCGCGGCGGCCTGCAAGGTGGCCAACGGCTGCTCCAAGGTGCCTGGATTTGCATCGTTGCCATCCATTGCCACGTAAAGGTCTTCCGCCTGCACCGATGCAGTACAAAACAACACAACCAGCCATTTCCAACGATTAACCATTATTTTCTCCAAATCCATTAAACAACAAGAAGGCGCTCTCCTATAAAGAGAACACCTCCGCCATATATTTTTTAAGCATTTTTGCTTATTTCCTGCTCAGAATGAGCGCCTTCACATCAAGCTTCATGGAGCGATAGGTGGGGTCCTGTTTCTTGAATTCGTCGAGCGTGGCCTTGAATTCAAATTCCTGCCCCTGACGCAGAGTGAGTGTGAATGGACCGGCCTGCGGAACGTCGATGGTTCCAACCGTGACCTTTTGCCATTTTCCGGCCGAACCCTTTACGACATCGGAA
The DNA here is from genome assembly GCA_964639125.1 of uncultured Verrucomicrobiota bacterium. Classification (GTDB taxonomy): domain Bacteria; phylum Verrucomicrobiota; class Kiritimatiellia; order Kiritimatiellales; family Pontiellaceae; genus Pontiella. Next base: position 6,178 of record CAZWZW010000137.1, on the reverse strand, counting down.
ACCTCTTCGTTCCCATCCATGATGAATGACTCCTCCTTGCCGGCCTTGCCCTTCAGGGAAAAGTCGAGCGAGCCACCGGGCACTTCGAGCTTGAAGTCCTTTTCTGCCGCGTTCAGTTTATAGACCAGCGAGACATTATATTTTCCGACTTCGAGCGCGCCCACATCCCAGGTACGATAGTAGTCGGCGAGGATCGAGCGGTAGCTCTCGCGACCATATTTGCCATGGTGGATCGCATCCTCGCCCTTGAGTACCAGCGTACCGTTCTTCTTCGGCTCAATGCGCACGGGCTCGACATTCAGCTCTTCTTCATATTCCAGCACGATCACCGTATCGCAGGGATCCCGCTCTACGCCTTTAAGCGAAATGGTTCCGTTGGAATAGCGAAGGCTCTTGTCGGGGTTGGATAGTGGATAGACCGCCACCACCGGATTCTGAAGCCCCGGCACTTCAATCTTTCCATCCTCCGGCCAATTGAAAACGTGCAGGTAGAGTTTTTCCTCGCCGGTGGTGCATTCGCCCCAGGGGAGCTTGGGGAACGGGGTAACGCCGGTTCCAAAAACCGACTCGCCATATTTCGCGGTCCATTCGGCAATACCATGCAGCACATCCTGCTCGTACTGCACCATCGTTCCGTCGGACTTGGGACCAATGTTCAGCAGAAAGTTTCCGCCGCGAGCGGCAATCGTGACGAGCTTCTGAATCTGGATGGGCACCTGCTGTTCCAGAGGAGCGCCCTTCACCCACGATTTGTAGCCCCACGTATGGTAGAACGTGCCGGGTGATTCCCACGGCAACTCGGTGAGCGGCACGTCCGGCAAGTGGTTGTCGGGCATGGTAATAAAGTCGCCCTGATTATTCATTACACGGCCATTAATCATGCACTTCGGCTGAAGATCGTGGACGGTATCGGCAAAGCGCTTGCTCTGTTCCGGGGTGGGTTCGCCCATATCAAAGAACAGCTCTACGATATCGCCATAGTTAGTCATGATTTCCTTCAGCTGCGCCACCTGATAGTCCTCGTTGGCCTTGGAGACCTTGCTGAACACGGAAATCTTGCCATCGTGCGGATTGATTTCCGGGTGCGGGCCATTAAAGTGCCAGTCGGGGGTGGAATAGTAGACGCCGAGTTTCAGCCCATGCTTCTTGCAGGCCTCGGCCAGCTGCTTCAGGATATCCTTCTTATAGGGCGTGGCATCGATAATATCAAAATCCGTGTACGCCGATGCAAACATGCAGAATCCATCGTGGTGTTTGGCGGTCAGCACGATGTAGCGCATACCGGCTTTTTCCGCCAGGCCAACGATGGCATCGGCATCGAATTTAACCGGATTAAACTGCCCCGCCAACGCGGCATATTCATCGTGTGGAATCTTCGCGTGGCGCTGAATCTGTTCTCCCAGCTTTTCAATCTGCTTGCCGTCCCATACCCCGGCCGGAACCGAATAGATACCCCAGTGGATAAACAGACCGAACTTCATCGCGCTCCACTCCTTGAGCGCCTCTTCGCGAACCGGTCTAGAAGCCTGGACTCCCTGGCCCAACAGCCCCATCAACACCATTGCTAATATAATCCGTTTCATACTTCTTCTCCTCATAACGACTTCGCTTTATTCATATATCACACGCCCGTTTCCAGTCGGTCAGTGAAGCTCCCCCGGGGCAAGCCCCGGGGGATTCTGCAACAAGTTCGCTAAATAGATACCTTAAACACCACTGCATTTGACTCCCCGATAGAGGGCGCAGTGATCACCAACCCCCCGGACGTCATCTCCCAGTCGACCTTGACCCCATTCATCAGCGTGACATCGCGCACCGTTACGCCGTTTTTCACAAACGCCTCGAACACAACTTCACTACCAACCGCTGGAACTCCGAGTGTGATGGCATAGACGGTTTTTCCATTCTTGGATGCGGTGTAGCGAATGTCCTTGGCGGTGTATTCGAGCTTTAAAAACTTTTTATGATCCTTGAAGCCCCCCGCCGGTTCGGCGGTCGGCCCTTCCGCCGCAGTAATCCATGGGCGCGTTCCGTAGATGGCCTCCCCGTTGGCTTCCAGCCATTGGCCGAGGCCCAGAAGGGAATCGCGCTGGTCCTGGGGGATCACACCATTGGCTTTGGGAGAAATGTTGAGCAGTACGACCCCGTTTTTCGCAACGGTATCGACCAATGTGTGCACCACTTTACGCAGCGGTTTAATTTTCAGGTCCTTGGTATAGCACCAGCTGCCGGTGCTCAAGGTATCATCCGTCATCCACAGTTCCGGCAACGCCTTAGGCTCGCGGGATTTTTCGTGGTCGTTGATACTGAAATCAAGCGGCAGGTCTTTCTGTTTGCGGATAATGGCGACATCCCGGCCCCACTCCTCGGCCGCGTTCAGATAGTAGGCCGCGAAACGCTGACGATAGCTCTCGGGGATCCGATCCAGCCAGCTATCGAACCAGATGATGTCGGGCTGATAGGTATCGATCACCTCCTCCAGCTTACCCAGCCAGATTTTTTCGTTCCACTCGTCTTCGGGCATATTACCGTAGAGCAAGCGAAGCTTGGGATCCTCCGAGGCGGTCGGCCAGCCCGGTTTGTATCCAAAATGGCTGTCGCCCTTTTTCTTTACCGTGTCCCACGTATCGCGATAGCGTTGCAGGTTCCGCGCGTGGTGGAACGTGGCGATGGTTTTCATGTCGCGTTTTTCAAGCGCCTGGAAAAGCTCGCCGAGAATATCGCGCTTCGGTCCCATGGCTTTAGCGTTCCATGGGGTGATTTTGGAATCCCACATCGCAAATCCATCGTGGTGCTCCGCCACCGGACCGGCGAACCGTGCGCCGGCTTTTTGGAACAGCTCGGCCCACTCTTCGGGATCAAAATACTCGCCCGTGAAGTCCGGCACAAAATCGTGATAGCCGAATTCGGAGGGATCCCCGTAGTTTTTCAAGTGGTATTTATAAACCTTGTGACCGGGAATATGCATGTAATGCGGATACCACTCGCTTGCGTAAGCCGGAACCGAATAGACCCCCCAGTGGAAATAAATGCCCAGCTTGGCATCCTTCAACCATTCCGGTGCGGCCTCGTGCTTCGCCAGCGACTCCCAATCCGCAGTATAGGTTTCTTTTGCCCCAAGACTGCCGGCCACAACCATTGCCGTTGCGGCAATGAGTATCGTAATCTTCATCGTTTTATATCCTTATTCCCTATTTATGTGCCCATGCGTATATATACCGGAAAGCAAAGGTGTTCCCTTATTAAAACAACACCGCAACTACGGCTAAACTTAACCTGAAGCTGCACCTTCTTTAGGCAACCGGTTCCCCTGCCCCAGGTTAATCCTCGTCGTTAAACTGATAGTCTTTATGGCTATAGAGATGTTTTTTGACCGAGTTTGGATTGGTGTAAACCTTGTGAAATTTCTGGCCGGATTTCGTTTCCCAAAACGGATGGTCTGCGGTCACAACCGGATATTTTTCCAGAAACTTGAAAAACTGTTTTTTGACCAAAGCGTGTTCAGGATTGTTGTCTGCACGCTCGTAGCCTTTCCAGAAACGATTCTTTCCCGTGTAGTAGAAACGCCCGTCCGGCATGCCAAGCATCGGATTGTAAACCTCCAGCAAATGATCCTTCGAGCGTACCAGCTGAGAGGTCGATATAAAGCCATGGATCAGCGGTTTGGTGCGGTCGCTCTTCCCCGTCAGGAACGGCTTGAGGCTAATGCCGCTGAACGGCACTTCCTGCTGCGGGTTGACCCCGGCATAGTCGGCCAGCGTCGGGGCAACATCCGAAAAATCCATCAACTCGTCGGTCAAACCCCGCTTTTTGATCCCACCGCCCGCCGCCATAAAGACCACGTGGCAACCGCGCTCAACACCGCGCGTTTTGGCGGTGACCGCCGTGCCGTTGTCGGAGCAAAAGATAATGATCGTATTTTTCTCGATGCCCAGTTCCTGGATCTTTTGCTGAATGCGGCCCATCGTCGTATCCAGATGCTCAATCAATGACTTAAAGCGTGGTCCATTATCTGGATCGCCTTTGCTTCCGAGATCGCCCGGTTCGCCGCGCAGCGGATTGGTCGGCATTCCTTTACGGGCACCATGCGGTGAGACGGTTGGCCAGTAGGCAAGAAACGGCTTCCCCGCCTTGGTTTGGCGCTCCATAAAGTCACAGATAAAATCGCAGCACAGGTCGGGGCCAAAGTCGTCGTCCTCGACCTTTACCTGCTCGCCGTTACGCACGAGGCTGGGTTTCCAGTAGCGTGAAGGCGTTTTTTCGTCCTCCCACGCGCAGTCGTTTTTTTTCAGCTCCTTCCCGGTGGCTTGCAGCACTTCCTTCGCGCCTTCCCACAGGCAGTATTCCTGAAAGCCGACTTCCGGCTCATACGGCATTTGCGAGCCCGCGTGCCATTTTCCGGCAATGGCGGTGGCATATCCGGCGCCGGCCATTATTTTGCCGAAGGCGAGGTGATCTTTGTAGATCCTATCACGACAGTTGTTCAGCCACATGGCATTTTGCAGCGCACCAGTGATTGCTCCGTATTTCCCGGTCATAATCTCCGCGCGCGACGGCCCGCACATGGCGGCGGCATAGGCGGTCTTGAAGGCCACGCCCGCTTCGGCCAGCTTATCAATATTAGGCGTATTGGCTGCCAGTTTCATCCCATGCGGCGTGTAGGGAGCAAAGCATGAAAACATGTCCGGGCTCACATCATCCGCCATCACCAAGACAATATTAGGCTGGGTCGCTGCCGAAGCACCATGCACCAACCCTGCCCCTACCAACAAAACCCACAGCAATTTCCGAATCATTTTTATCCCTTTCATTAAATCTGTATTGCACATAACGCCTCAGAATAGGGCGTTTGGACAGATTAACTCGCGTTATTCTTGTGTCAACCCTACGCCTTTAATAGATATCCGGCTCTCGACCGGAACTCTACTCGTTCAGTGCCGCCCCGTCATTCTAAACACTAAAGTTCCTTTTATTGCGCAACCCTTATGCAACACGGGAAAAAAACGCAAAAATATCTGGCACCCCCTGTTTAGATTCCCCGCCCCCAGCTGAACAGCTAAATGGACTTAATCGGTATGCAACTACGCGAAACGCGTTTTCGCTTGGCCTGCATAATCGATTAAATGAGACCGCCGTTCCTCAATTCTCCTCTTGAGGAAGGGTTGGTTTCGCGATTTTGTGAAACTCATGGCGAGTGACAGATGACCAAAAATAAGGAGAAGGCAATGAAAACAAGAAAAATGACAGGGTTGCTGTGCGCAGCCGTTATTATCGGGATGGCAAGCAGCTCTTCCGCTGCCACTCGGCGCTGGAACGGGTCTACCGGCAACACCCTGTGGAGCGATGCATCCAACTGGAATACCCTTCCAGCGGCAGCCGATAACGCATCCTTCCGACCAGGGGATATGGGCGCAAATAATATTGTAACGCTCGACTCTGCGGTTGGTGCCAGCCTCTTCGCCGGCGAACCAGGAAGTACTCTTACGGTAAACATGAGCGCCGGTGGAACCGCAGCTTTACAGCGCATATTCCTGGGCGATGATAGAGGAACTGCGGGTTCAGCAGGCACCGGCCACCTGAATGTCACTGGCGGAACGATGAACATTGAAAAGAGTGGCGGTGCAACCACGTTCATAGCGGTTGGTGCTGAAAAAACCGGTACAGGCACGTTTACCATGAGTGGCGGCACCATCAATATTGGTCAGCTCGGAACCTCCGGCCCCGGAAGCTTGAAAGTTGCTGAGAAAGTGGATACCACCGGAACATTTACGATGACTGCGGGCACCATTAATGCGGATCAGTTCAAGATTGCCGCTGCAGGCGCAACCAATGCAAATGCCACGGTATCGATTTCCGGGGGCTTGCTCACATTCGACGCGGCTGTGGTTGCGGACGGAACAACTTCCGGTTCGACAGTAAGTCTGGATCTGTCGGGAGGAAAAGTTGCCGCGGCTACACTCAACTTGAGCTTTGACGGTGATGATTCCTTCACCGTTGGCAACGGCCTGTTCGAACTTGCGGCCAGCACGAATGACTTGGTTTCCACGATCCAGGGATATGTAGACAACGGATGGATCACCGAGCTGGGATCGACCGGCGGAGCAGATGTTTCGAGCTATACCTTCTCGGGTGGATTGAGTTCAGATGGAAATCTGCGATGGGGAGAGGCAGACAGCGG
>CAZWZW010000136.1:0-8296 GCA_964639125.1 uncultured Verrucomicrobiota bacterium | reverse complement strand
CCCGCAGCAGTGCTCGACCGTGCGGCAACCGCGGGCTCACCGGAGGAGTCCCTCGGCGACACCCTGCCGCGCCTGCCGCACATAACCAACCGCACCGCAAAAAACCATACCCCCGCGAAATGGAAAGCCGCTCGCGAAAACAAGTAGGCGAAACTTCGGGCGCTTACCTTACTCCCAAATGTTTCATGAACAAAAAAAAGCCCCGATGATCGAGGCGTCACAATGAAAACAATATTATGGGGATTATTCTGGCCGTTTTTCGCTACCGTATTCTGCCTTATATTGATCCATCAGGTCTATTTCATCATCCGTCATATATTTGGTGATATCTTCAATGACGGACCCCTCGCCCTTGGTACCTCTCCAAATGGGACCGAACTGATTGTTCAATTTTTCATAGGCACCCTTGGAGTCTTTTCCTGCCGAAGCCAGAACCACCACGTTAATCGTGGGCCAGGTTTTTTTATCCGGACCGTAAACATCCAGGAACATTTTTTTATAGGACGCCAGCATCTTGCTTGGCTCACCATTGTTTCCGCCGCCCCATCCATCAATATAGTTGGTGGTTAGAACAAAGATGGTGTCCGGTTTCTGGGTTAGAATAGCACCGGCCACGGCACGCCCCCAATGCTTGTAGCCAATACCTTCCGATAAATATTTTTCCGAAATATCGTCAGGTACAACATAGGGATAGGCCCATTTCATGGAATAGAATGGAAGATTGGTTACAATAGTAGGCCAGTTATACTTTGCGGCGCTCACTTCACTACCAAATTTTTTCCCCCAACTAAAACAGTGACTATAGTTACCTTCCAATGGATTCACCGGAGCCATCCAGTCCATGACCTTCTGCTTGTTTTCTTCAGTGGCCATCATGATATCAGGAGAAATGGCATCCGTATCTCCTGCATAATAGGCGAAGACGTTAAACAAGGTATAACTCGGCAGGTTGTTGACCATGTCTTCCAAGCGCTTTCGGATGGTATAGCCCGTCATGCGCGTAAAGGGTGTATTTCCAATGGTGGCCGGTCCAAAATGGACAACAAACACCACCTTTTCGCCTTTGGCCTTGGCACCAAAAAAGTCGATTTCCGGCAATGTGAACCCGAGACTTTGCACGCCCCCGCCGTCGCCCATGGCTCCAAGTCCACCCTTCACGCCGGTAATCTCCGGCATTTGGAAGTCCGGTACGTTGCGTTTAATATTTTTGGCAACGACGCGTTTGCGGAGCTTGGGTTTGGGCTTGCGTTTGTTGACCTTGACCGGAACCTTGAGTTTTTTCAGCGGTTTTTTAGGGCGCTCAACTTTTTTATACTCGAACTTTTGATCATCCCGTTGGATCACGGTTACCGCAACAAAAGAGAGTGCAATTAAAATCAGAACAGCATGAATACCCAGACTGATGACGGCAGCGCTGGACTTGGCGTGCTTCGCGAAAAATCGTTTTTTTTGTTTTATTTCAGACATTCCTGTACCAAACAAATTAGCTTTTACTGCTAGTAGAAACGAACGAAAAGGATCTTATTCCCGTTCATTTATATTTTTGGTTATTCTTGAACTACAGTAAAAACGGGCCGGACGGGAAACATCCCTGCCGGCCTTTGACTCTACATCGTCATACTGAATGACATGTTTTTCACATCAGCGGCAGCACAGGCATCCATCACTTTTACGATGCGTCCATGCAATGCCTTGTCGGCGGGCAATATATTCACAATCAATTCGCTCCCCGATGAGTCTGCCGCTTCTTTCAACGAAAGAAGCTGACCGATCAGGTCGTCAAGATTCTGCTCGTCCTTACCGAAGACCATGCCCTCAATCAGGATATCGCCCAGTTCGGAAACTTCGATCAATACTTCAATCGGCAACTGAATCGGTTCGTTCGATTGAACCTGCGCAGGAAGCATAAAGGAGAGGTCCGCTTCCTTCTTAATCAATGAAGCCGTCACCATGAAGTAAATCAGCAGCAGGAATACCACATCGATCAACGGAGCAATTTGAAGCTCCGCCTTTGTGTTCATTAAGTCGTCAAGCAGTTTCATGGCTATTCCTCGAAGGTTGCATAGATAAGATCGGTTGCACCGACTTCACCGCATGCAATCATGATTTCCTTACAGGTCTTGTATTCGACTCGACGATCGGCCCTGATGAGAATGCGCGTATCTTCGTTCAGGGTCAGTTCCTCGTCGATAAGCTCTTTCAGCTCCGCGATGGTCACAGGAACCGTCCCGACATAAACCTGATTATTCGCATCCACCGACAGCATCATGCGCCCCTTCGTGTCCTCGGGAACCTTGGCGTGGTCGGATTTCGGAATCTCGACCTCGACCTTTTCCAGTTCCGTCACCACAGAGGCCACCATGAAGAAGATGAGCAACAGGAATACCAAGTCGATCATGGGAGCCATGTCGACTGAAGCATCTTCCCTGGATGGCGTTTTAATTTTCATTTTATACCTCGCTGGGAGGGTTGGACCACACCGTGGCCACCACCACTAATTACTCGCCTTCCGCTTCTTCAAATCCGAGCGGAAGCTCACCCGTTTCCAACGTATCCAGCAATGCGCCGATCTGACGGCCCAGCGTTGCCGTGGCTTTGATGAAGTTATTGCGGTAGTAATAGTAGAACAGCATGGCCGGAATGGCGATGATCAGACCGGTAGCCGTGGTTACAAGGGCCTCACCAATGTTGCCCGCGAGTTCTTCCGGCTTGCCCATCCCCGTTGATCCGATGGTCTGGAAGGCTTTGATCATACCGGATACGGTACCCAGCAGACCCAACATCGGAGCGGTTGCACCGATAATGGAAAGATAGTCGATCGGCTTCATGTAGGAAGTTACTTCCTCGGTACTGGCCTCTTCGATGGCTTCCTTCACCTTGCTGAAGTTGATTTCGCCTCTGGTGGAGCAACGCTCCAATCCGGCGGAAAAGACATAGGTAAAGAGCGTTTCGTTTTCTTTGCAGAGCGAGTGGGCATCCAGCACCTTCTTGTCCTTCATCAGCTGAATGAATTCAGGCATCATATCGGGACGCAGCAAGACTTTCTCGCGGGTCGCGAGTCCATTTTGAACAATAAAATAAACCATCCCCGTGGACATCAATCCCAGCGGAATCATCGCCCAGCCACCCTGCTTGATCATTTGCCACAGCGTAGTTTGTTCAACCTTTGGTCCGGCAGCCGCATCGGTTGCTGCTTCCTCTGCATCCTGTGCAAAGGCCATGGGCCCCATGGCCAGACTCAGGCAAAATGCCACTTTAACAATTTTCTTCGTCATCATTTTTCCTCTCCTTCAGTTAAGCTTCGTCGGTCTTCAAATCCTGTTCCAGTTCCTGCTCGGCACGCAACCGGTCTATCTCTTCCTTGAGCTCAAGAGCCTGGTCACTCTCGTCGGAATTTTTGTAAAAAACACCGATTTCACGGCACACTTCCTCGGCCGAGTCATACATACCTAGTTTCACGTAAACCTCTGCGCAAAGCATTTCCGCCGGCTGCATCCAATCAGGATCCTGACTATTGAATGCAATCACCTTGGACACCAGTTCCATTGCCCGGTTGTATTTCTCTTGCAACACCATCAGCTTGGCCGTGATGAAGAGCTTTTCCGGGGGAGCCTCGTCGGAAATATCCTGATCCCATCCATACTGGGAAAGAAGTGCCTCGGCCGCAGCGGATTGTCCACTGTCGATCAGGGCCAGCGCCTGATAGATACGGGCCTTTTCCTGAAGGGCCGGATTCCGGTCATCGTTAGCAATCTTTGACGACATGGCCAATGACTGATCATACTCCCCAACCTTGTAATGCAGCTCCATCAACAGCGAATTATATTTTGTAAGGTTTGATGGAACATCGCTGTATTCGGCAAAGGGTTTAAGCGTTCGGCTCAGTGCCGAAATAATGCGATCAAACTCGCGGTTTTTCATCATTTCAGAAAGTTTCTCGGCATCGACATCCACTTTGAAGTTCAATTCTTGAATGGTGCTGATGCCCAGTCGGATCGGTTTGGCGTTCCGACCGGTTGAAAATTTAAGCCAGTCGCCGTCGCGCCCAACGATCATGCCTTTCCAGGATCGACCTCCCGGCATAATCAGCTCTGCCTCGATTGGCGTAGATTGCGCCATGCTGTCTGTGAGCAGAATGCCCGCCAGAGCAAAAATCCATAAAGTTTTTTTCATTATTGCCCCCCGTATTTCTTAAGCTGTTTCCGCGCCTCTTCGGCCAGCGGATGAGCATTGGTATATTGGTCTTCAAGCATTGCAGTCCAGGTATTGACGGCTTCATCATCCTTGCCCATGGACAGAAGCACATCGGCCGCCGCCAGATAACCTTTTGCGGCCCACAGTCCCCCTGCGTAGCTCTTAAACAGCAGATAGGTACGTTGGAAGAAGGAGTGTGCCGTGGCTAGATCCCCGCGACCGATCCGGCACTGTCCCATGCCATACATGGCTTCGGCATAAAGCGGGCCGCGCCATTCTGCCACACCCATGATCATGTTGTAGGCGGCTTCTGCTTCTTCATATTTTTTCTGCTTATAAAGGGTGTCGCCCATAATGATCTGAGCCCATCCCATAAACTCATCGGCCCCATACAAACCTTGTACGGTTTCGATGGTGGATAGCACGCCCGGATAATCCTTTTCAGCCAGCAGTTTGAACGTCAGCGCCCGATAGGCATGCCAGGTCAGATCCGATTCCTCGAACGTGGCCAGGAAATAGTTGTACAGGCGTTCCATCTGCCCGGTGTCACCTGCGGTTACAGCAGCATCGCACAGGAGCGCCAGAGAAAGTGAACTGGTCTGTCCCAGATCCTGTCCGGCAGCCAGCAACTCGGCCCCGAGCGCCGCTTCACTTTCTTCGCCTTCCAGCATGGCCTTGGCAACACGCAAACGCAGGTTGAGAACGGTCAATCGTTCATCAATGGTCGAAAGCTTGACTTTAATTCGGGTTACAAGCCCGTCCCGGTCATCTTCAGACAGATGGGAGTTCGCCACCTTGACGAGTTCAAGGATAATTTTATCGACGCCTTCTCGCTCGCGTTCGTTACCAAACCGTTCGATCGCTCCAATGTAGGCCTCGACCGCCTCGTTCACCTGACCCAGTTCAATCTGGGACCGGCCAATCCAAAAAACCGATTCTGCAACATCAGCCATATCGGCCCATCGATCCATGTAGTAGTTCATCAGATCGATGATTTCCGGCCACTTGAATTCAAGCTTGAACACCTCGGCCGCTTTGAAAGCTGGATAGGATGCTTGTATCGGAGTGGTTGCCTTATCGATGGCCTTTCGGTAATCGGCTAATGCGCGGTCGAGGGTGTGCGGATCGTACTCGTTCACGTCGGGCGTTGACGGATCGTCGTTCCCATCTTTGGCCGCTTCAATGTCGCCACGCATACTATAGGCCTCCGAAACAAGGCTGTCGTCTGGATAGGTATCAATAAATTTGGTGAACACCTTCTCGGCTCCAGGAATATCTTCGAGCCCGAAATAACAAATGCCTTCCCGGTACAGGGCCGGAGCGGCGTATTCCCCTTTGGGATATTTTTCCCGATAGGTACTGAACCCGGGCAGGGCCTTCTTATACTCTCCCTGCAGCTGATAGCTGAAGGCGAGGAAATAGCGGGCATCAGCATAGTGGACGCTGTTTTTGTAGCCCGTAACGATTTCCGAGAACTCTTCACCGGCTTCTTTAAAATCTCTTCTTTGGAAATATCCAAATGCCAGCATATAGTACAGATCGGATTGGAGGGCCTGCTCGTCCTGATCCTGCGTTGCCGGCATCGAATCAACATAGGGTTTCAGTGCAACCACTTTATCAAAATCCTTCTGCTCGGCCAGACGGTCACGCAACAGTATCGAAGCAAGTGTCCGGGCATACTGGCCATCCGGTTTCTCATCGAGATACAGCAGAATGCGCTCTTCGGCCCGGTTGATTTCCTTTACATCATAGAGCAACAGCACCGACTGGAGCATCGCAGCTTCACCAATATCACTGTTCCGATCCTGCTGATACAGCTTGTCAAAAAGGACGTACGCCTCCCAATACCGCTTTACTTCATAATAAATCTGCCCGATTCGGAAGGTCACCTCTTCCTCATATGGCGGAAGATCGTCCAGAACCTTCATGGATTCCTCGACTTCCGTGATTTGCTGTTTGCGGGACAGAATATCGGATTCCTTGATGCCAACCTTCATATCAGCCGCCAGCTTATTGTTCATGGTCTTGATGCGCTGATTGGCATGATGAACAAGAACATCGCGCGGAAGAACCATACGGTAGAGCATCAGGGCGTTCAGATAGTCGTCCTGTTCGAAGCGAGCCTTGCCGGCCTTCATCAACGTCAGGTTGAGCGTAATATCATACTTGGCATCCGTACGGTAAAGACGCGGGATCCACCCAAAGAGTTCGTGCCAGTTTTCCGCTTCCACCAAAGCACGTACGATCATGATATGGCAGAGGCCTTGTGTACGTTCATCAACCGCATGATCGGCCGCAAAAGCCAACGGATCGATGCAGTCGGTCCATTTTTCCTGACGAAACAGCGACTGACCCAAAAGAAGGTTTCCATTATAGAGATCTTCTTCGCTTAATTCCTCAAAGCTCAGCAGGCGTGTCGCAACCTCTTCAATTTTCTCCCACTCCTGCTCCTCAAAATATCCCTGAGCCATCATGCGCAGGGCAATCCGTTCCTCTTTGCGTGGTTCGGCTTCCAGATAATCCTTGAGCACATCCATTCCCGCAGGAATGCTTTCGGTCTGATAAAAGGCCCGTGCGAGCTGGAATCGACAAGTCTGAAGTGTTTCCAGTCCTTGGGGATCAGTCAGATCCCTAGTCCGGCGAATGACTTCCTGCAACGGAGCGATGGCTTCGTAGAATTCGCCGCGCTGAAGCCTCATGTCTGCCGCTGAAACCACGGCGGAGATTCCCATGCTGCCGTAATCCTGCCCCAAGGCAACACCCGCAGACAGCATGCTCGCAAGCAATAAAACCTGAACAGGTCTACCCCAAGAAAAATGAACGGATCTCATATATCAGCCCCTCGCTACAAAATGTCCAAACCCATAGATGGATGATAACATCACCCATACTCCTGCGACTGTGTGTACCAACAAAAGCACTTTACACAGTACGTGCGATTCGTAACAAGGTATCTACCTAGTATTACAATTCAAGCCAATAAACGGTAAAAAAACACGCCTTTGGAGAGCTAGAGGGTTTCACGTCGACAGCACCACGGATAACTCCATCCCAGCATGCAGGTTAGACACGCTTCATTTGATAAATGAGCATCACCCTAATTTGAGCATCTTTCGCCCCAGCGTGTCGAAATTCTTGAGAAGGAGGTGGAAATGAAGGCGAACAAACAAATCCAGAACTGGATGCAGCACGTGCATGACGGCAGTCTCAAAGCCACCCACAACACCGCGCATATGCTACATGAAAAGGTATGCGTCTTTTCGATCACCCCATTGACAACGACTATACCGTTTGATTTCGAGCAGCCGACCAGCTCGATGGGGTCCAGCAGGAAGCTTCGGACTGTTGCATGGTCGGCAGAGCATCGAACAGTTTTTCCAGATACTCAGATGGATTGATACCGAGCTTCCGGCAGGTTTCCACAAGGCTGTAGATCACGGCACTGGTTTGTCCGGAGTTCGGGCTGCCGAAGAACAGGAAGTTCTTTTTTCCCAGTGCGGTTGGACGAATGGCGTTCTCGACAAGATTATTATCGATTTCGAGGGTTCCGTGTTCGAGATACAGGTTAAGCTCCGGCCAGCGATCAAGCGCATAGGTTATGGCTTTCCCAAAGCTGCTTTTCGGCAACTGTCGGAGCCGTTCCCTATCGAGGATCGCTTTGATTTTTCCCAGAACCGGGGCGGCGTGTTTCTGCCGGTAAGTCGCGCGTTCAAGATCCGGATGGTCCCGCAGCTCTGTTTCGGTGCGGTAGAGTTTGGCGATCAGCTTCACAATTTTCCGTGCGTTTGAGTGGCCGGTCACTTCAACGAACTTCCGGCGGGTGTGCGCCCAGCAGGCGGCATGGAGGATCGTGCCTTTTTCCGCCTCGTGATCCGGATGGTTCAGCCAGGACGGATAGGCTCCGTAGCCGTCGGTCTGCATGTATCCTTCGTACCCCTCGAGCATCGGGTCAAGGCAAGCGGCGGCCCGGCTCGGAAACCATTCAAACAGCACGCCGACCCCGGGACTATGATAGGCCCATAAGTATCCGTTAGGACAGTGGTCCTTTTTCGGGTCCTGATACTTTATAAAGGTCTCATCGATCTGCATGTATCCGCTTTGC
>CAZWZW010000135.1:0-8412 GCA_964639125.1 uncultured Verrucomicrobiota bacterium | reverse complement strand
CGTATGTTTCTCCATGACTCCTATCCTGTGGTCGAGGAGGAACCACTCGATCCGCGTCTTGCGGTTCGCTCCGCAGTGGTGCACCGAGGTCGGCATTCTTGAAGGTTCCGGATTCTTTGAGGTCGGTTCGGGCAAGACGCATCGCTTCCCGCCGCCTCAAAACGAAAAAAACGCCTCGGATTACTCCGGGCGTTTTTCGTATCTTCCCGTGATAGGAACGATTACTTAAAAGCCATTCCGATCAGGAACGTAACGAAAAGTGCAACCGTTTCAACAATACCAATCGAGATGATGCAGTTGGTGAGACCCTGCCCGGTTTCGGCAATGGAATCGTTGGCAGAAGCCGACGTCTTGCCTTGGTACCAAGCGGAGAATCCAACCGCGATCCCGCCGATAATGCCTGCTCCGAGGACGGCTGGCCAGATCGTTGCAGCTGCTTCAGTAGCTGCAATTTTATTGAAGTTAATCAGCATGAGCAGTCCGTAAATGGTCTGCGAGAGCGGAGCGCCGATGAATACGAGCAGGATGAACGGTGCCGTTTTGCCCTGCAGGTAACATTTTTTCCATGCGCCAATACCAGCCATAGCTGCTGTTCCGGTACCGAGAGCGGAGCCGATTGCGGCGAGAGAGAAAGCGGCTGCTCCTCCGAGTTTGATCAGTGCGGGTGCGAATTCTGTCATTTTATTTCCTCCAGTTGGTCGATTCTCTAATTATTAAAAGTTATTTTTCCGACTTCTTAAACGGGTTGTAGTGGATACCTGCCCACTCCACACCGGCGTGTCCGGAAAACTCCAGCGTATTCAGGCGGATACCATGGACCATTACACCCATGGCAGCCAGGACGATGTTCAGGGTGTGCCCTGCGAGCAGGATGAGCACCGCTCCAAAGGTAAATCTACCGTCGAGATTGTCGCCCAGAGCCATTCCATTAAATGCCTGTGCAACGGCAAGCGATGCCGCTCCTACCGCATAGAGGCGAATGTATGAGATGATATCCACAAAGTTGCTGATCACATCAAGGAACAGCGTAATAATCCCAATATACGATTTAGTAAGCAAGAGACCTAATGCAACAAGTGCTGCGCCGGTACCAAGCAAAGGAATCTGTATCGGTTTGATCTGGGTGTAAATCGTAACGTCCAGCACCAGCTCAAGTACGATGGTGTAAAGCGAACATGTGCAGAACAACCAACCAAGATCTACCAAAGCTGCAGGGGAGTTTATTTTTCTGAGGATGTTCCATAGGTGAGCAATCGACAGGTGAACAACCGCTAACGAGAAACAAATGAACATGATGTGATTGGCTGCAAGGTCGGAATTCCACATTTCACCTTGTTTTCCTGTCATGTAGCAGCTCGTTAACGCTTTCATCCAATCTGGAAGATTCTCAATCGGTATACCGAAATAGTTACCGGTTAAGGCTCCGAAGATTATCGTTGCCGTACTCATGATTAACATGAGGTTGAGGCCTGGTTGAGCCGCCTTATTCTCTTTTGTTTTAATCTTTCCGAAGATCGTCAGACCGAGAAAGAGCAGTCCATATCCGCCGTCACCAACGATAAATGCAAAGAAAATGCTTAGGAAAATCAAGAATAGGGCGCTGACATCCAGTTCCTTGTAGCCGGGAACAACATCGATCAAGTCAAGCGCAGCTTTGATTGGGGAAACCCATTTCGGATTTCTCAGCAATGTAGGAGGTTCTTCCTCGTCAGTAACTTCTTCCAGCTGATAACCCCATCCATTTTGCTGTGCTGACGCAACGATGTCGTTTTCACGGTCGACGGGATAGAATCCCCTCAGATAGACGATGGCTTCGTCGGTGCCCATGCCGTTTTGCACTTCAAGATAGTTTACGTGGTCAGAGGCTTCACCGGCAATCTGCTCAACGAGTGTGCGGTCGCCCGCATATTTTTGAAATTCGGCTTCGGTTTCTTCAATCGCCTTCGTTGTTTTTTCCAGGTGCCGTTTGAGTTTCGATAGGGAACGGTCGGGCAGGCGTGCTTCATGAGCCGTCAGGCTGAACGGCTCGCGGCCAACCGCCAGTACGTAGGCATTGTTCTTGTCGCGGCTGATTTCAGTGACCGCAATGCCCTCCGGGATTTCCGGCATGGACTTGAGCTGGAGTTCGTAAAGTTTGGTGTGCAGTCCTTGCTTATTCAGTGCGATAATATCACGCGGCTCAAATTCACCAAACGGGGTGACGCGAGTAATTTCATGCTCAAGTCCTTGAAGTGATTCCTTGAGTTCCTTTTCGCGGTGAATCAGTTTCCAGACCTGATCTACGAGCTGGTCGGGATTCTTTCCCGTCGGGTCGGCTTCCGGGTGGGCGCTCAAGACTTCCTGGGCGCGTTGGACATAAATCAGATGGTTGCGCGCGTTTTCCAGTTCGGAGCCTCCCGGTGCCTGCACGTGCTCGACATGAACGACCTGAAGGTCCCGCAGCTTTTGCAGGGTTGATTCCTGCTGTGCATGCGTGCACAGGAGCGTCAGTTTCTTCATCTTAACGATCATGCGCTTTTTCCTTTGGCAATTTTAGAGCGGGCAACGGCGGCCGTCTGCTGGTCGCCCATGAAAATGCGGATCACACGGATGTTTTCCTTGGCTTCCGGAATCTTCACTTTTTCAAAAAGATTTACACGCTGGGTGGTCGTGCGAAGCTCCTCGCCCAGCAGGCGGTGCTGCTCTTCGAGAATCTGGCGTTCCACGCGTAGGCGGGTCATCTGTTTCAGGACTCGAATGCCTTCGTCCGTCCACGGATCAGTTTCGAACAAATCAGGCACGACCTCTTTGAAGATCAGGTTGTCGAGTACCGGAATGTTAACTCCGGCTATGTTGCCGCTGGAGGTTTCCAGTGTCTGGAGCTCCGCAAAAGGCGAGAGGTCGACCGGTTCGGAATAGAGCTGGATCCACGAGCTGAGTTTGGCCCGTGCCTCCTGCTCCTCGTCACGTTTCTCCAGAATTTCCTGATCGAGACGGCGCATTTCCATCTGCAACTGCTGCTTCTTCAGCAACAGCGTCGGCAGATAGCGGTTGAATCGCGCCAGCGAATCCCGCTGCGTCTTGAGTTCATTCTTTGTCAGTTTAATCTTTGCCATTAATCAGTCCTATCGGTCGGATCTGTCTGAACTCCAATTAACCCTTCGGCCAGAACTTGTCGGTCAGCTTCGACGCAATACCGGTTTCGGCCGGTTCAAAGCAGTCTGCAAGGATTTTCCAACCGGCATCCAGAGCGTCTTCTAAGGGCAGGTTGACGGTTATATCCATCATTTCGGCTTCGAAGCGCTCACCATACTTAAGCAGCTTGCTGTCCCAGTCGCTCATGCGGAAGCCCATCGATTGCTTTTCCATCGTTTCCTTAAAGGATGCGTAAAGCTGAATCAAGGTATCCATAATCGCACGGTGGTCGTCGCGGGTGCGGTCGTTGACCTGCTGTTTCAGACGACTCAAGGAACCGAACGGCTCAATGCGGCCATTCTTGAGGTAGAACTGACCTTCGGTAATGTAGCCGGTGTTATCCGGGACGGGGTGGGTCACGTCGTCGCCCGGCATGGTGGTAACCGCGAGAATCGTGATTGATCCGCTGCCTTCAAAGTCGACCGCTTTTTCGTAGCGGGCGGCCAGCTGGGAGTAGAGGTCGCCGGGATAACCACGGTTGGACGGAATCTGCTCCATCGTAATCGCCACTTCCTTCATGGAGTCGGCAAAGTTGGTCATGTCGGTCAGAAGCACGAGTACGCGCTTGTCTTCCTGTGCATATTTTTCAGCCACAGCCAAGGAAACATCAGGAACCAGCAGACATTCCACAGTCGGGTCGGATGCGGTGTGGACAAACATGACGGAGCGCGAAAGGGCGCCGCTTTCGTCCAGCTTGTCGCGGAAGAAGAGATAGTCGTCGTGCTTTAGACCCATCCCGCCGAGAATGATCACGTCAACTTCGGCCTGCAGGGCAATCTGTGCCAGCAGTTCGTTGTAGGGTTCGCCGGCGACCGAGAAAATCGGAAGCTTCTGCGATTCCACCAGCGTGTTAAACACATCGATCATCGGAATCCCGGTGCGCACCATGTTGCGCGGAATAATACGCTTCGCGGGGTTAACGGACGGGCCGCCGATTTCAATCATGTTTTCGGTGATGTGCGGACCGTTGTCGCGCGGCTCGCCGGACCCGGTGAAAACTCGCCCGAGCAGGTTTTCAGAGAAGGGAACCTGCATGGTGCGTCCGAGGAAGCGGACCTTGGCATCGGTACCGACACCGCGACCACCCGCAAAGACCTGCAGGAAGACCATTTCGTTTTCCAGGCGGATCACCTGCGCCAGCGAAGTGCCGTGCGCCGCATCAACCTGAGCCAGCTCGCCGGCGATCACGCCGTCGGCCTTAACCACAATCACGCTACCGGTAATCTGTTCGATCCGGTGATAGACTTTATTCTGCATAATCAGAAACCTCCGCGAGAGCTTTAGTCATTTGCTCTTCAATTTGTTTAAATTCGTCCGACTCGAACGTGCTGTTGTTCCAATCCCTGGCGGTCTGAGTCAGTTGCTGGAAGAAGCTTCGAGCCAGGTTTTTGTCCTCGAACTTCATTTTGGTGTCCATGACCTTGAGAAGCTTGCCGAAGACATATTCCTGCCGCTCCACCGAGTTCGATGAATCGGTCTCGCTAAACGCGTTCTGTTGCAGGTAGGTCGCATCGATGTATTCGGACTTGAGGTAGAGAATAAAGTCGTCGATCGAGGTGCCTTCCTCGCCGACCACTTTCATCATCTGGCCAACTTCGCCGCCGTTGCGCAGAACCTTGCGGGCCTTGGAAACCTTTTCCTCGTCCACGACACTGGGATATTTGCTCCATGAATCAAGCGGATCGATCGCCGGGTAGCGGCGGGCGTCGGAACGCGCACGGGACAGGCCGTGGAAGGCTCCAACCACTTTAAGCGTGGCCTGCGTTACCGGTTCTTCAAAGTTGCCGCCGGCCGGGGAAACCGTTCCTCCAATGGTTACCGATCCGGTCTCGCCGTTGTTGAGGCGAACGGCACCACCGCGCTCATAGAATGAGGCAATCACGGATTCGAGGTAGGCCGGGAAGGCCTCTTCGCCCGGGATTTCTTCCAGACGACCGGACATTTCGCGAAGGGCCTGTGCCCAGCGGGAAGTGGAGTCGGCTAGCAGGAGAACATCGAGGCCCATCTGGCGGTAGTATTCGGCCAGTGTCACGCCGGTATAGACCGACGCTTCGCGGGCGGCCACCGGCATTGAACTGGTGTTACAAATGATCAGGGTGCGTTCCATCAGGCTCTTGCCGGTGCGCGGGTCGGTCAGTTCCGGGAATTCGCGGAGGGTTTCCACCACCTCGCCGGCTCGTTCGCCGCAGGCCGCGATGATTACGATGTCGACTTCGGCGTTACGCGACATGATCTGCTGAAGAACGGTTTTTCCGGCCCCGAACGGTCCCGGAACACAGAAGGTTCCGCCTTTGGCCACGGGGAAGAAGGTGTCGATCGTGCGCATCTTCGAAGCCATCGACTCGGTCGGTCGCAGACGCTCGGAGTAGCACTTGATCGGCATTTTAACCGGCCACATCTGCATGATGGTGCATTCCCTGGTGTTGCCCTTGTCATCCTTGAGCACGGCCACCACCTCTTCAACGGTGTATTCGCCGGCGGGGGTTACCGTTTCAACGGTCCATTTGCCGCGCAATCCGAAGGGAACCATGACGCGATGTTCGAACATGCCTTCCGGGATCGTGCCGATGGTGTCGCCGGCCACAACCGTGTCGCCAACGCTCAGTTTCGGAGTGTAGGCCCACGGGGTGTCGCGGGGGAGGGGCTTAAGGTATTTGCCGCGCTGCAGAAAGAAGCCGCACTCTTCGGCGAGGGCGGGTAGCGGGTTTTGCAATCCGTCGAAGACCTGGGTCAGCAGCCCCGGTCCGAGTTCTACGGAAAGCAGGTCGCCGGTAAATTCAACCGGGTCGCCGACTTTCAAACCGACGGTATCTTCGAATACCTGCAGCTCGGCATTCTTTCCGCGGATACGGATAACTTCCGCCTTCAGTTTCAGGTCGCCGGTGCCAACGCAGGCGTAGGCCACTTCGTTCTGGATCACAGGCTTTTCGAATTCAACCTTCAGCAGGTTGCCGTTCACCCCAACGATTTTTCCAATATTTTCGCTCATAGTCTGTTTCCTCTATCCCTATAAAAACATAAAACCACGGGGTTAATCCTCCGCGGTTGTTTCCTTTTCCGTATTCGCCGTAATGATGGTCTCGAGTTTTTCCTTGCCGGAGTGCACGTCCATTTGGTTCCAGCGTTCGGTAATCTTCAGCTGGATACCATAGGCCAATAGCTTTTCAAAGCTGAATGGATTCTGCCCGATGAGTTCTTCGGCCAGTTTCCAGCGACCGCGGTCGAGTTCCTCTTCCAGTTCAACCGGGTCGTTATGGGTGAACGCATCCGTTACCAACACTTCAATTTGCCCGCTAAATCCGTCGTGGGGCTGAAGGTATTCCTTGAAATCGACGCCCAGCTTTTGACCCCGGTGCCGGGCAACGCTGTTGCGCAGCTGGATTTCGATGTTGTTCCAGGTCTGGCAATAGGGGCAGGATTTGCTCTCCCCTTCGTTCAAAAGAATGGTGCGAAGAACCCGTGCTTCATCCTCGGAAACCCATTGCGCGCAGGTCCCTATATATTCTTCGGTGGAGAACGGAGGTTCATCTCCGATTTCCAGATTCGGCAAGCTGGCGACGAGTGAATAGTAGGCCATCGTGGGTTCCGGTTAGGCGTTGGTGATCTGTTCGCTGGCAACACCGCTAACGGTTTTGGCCAACTCCGGCCTGAGGAAGGCGGCCAGTGCCGCGGCCATCGCTTCGCCCGTATAATCGAGATATACGTTTTTATCCTTAAACCCGATTTTGAAGCCCGAGAGAATTTCAGAATCGGAAGCAAGCTCGATTTCTTGTCCGGATGACTTGGATTTTTCCGCGCAGAATGCGGTGAGTGCGGCCTTGTCGGCCTCGCTGACGGTGATCGTAAGCGAACTGCCCGTGCTTTGCTCAATCACGTTGAGAATCATTTTTTGAAGCAGGTCACCGGAAAGGGTTCCTTTGACTTCCTGTTCCAGCACCTCTGTTACCACCTTTTCGCAACCTTGGCCGACGGTGATCAACAGGTCGCGAGCGGCCTGCTCAAGGGTTTTGGTGGAGCGTTCTGCAAATGCTTCAGACTCGGTTTTAGCTTTTTGAAGCGTCTGGTTAGCTTTTTCTTCAGCTTCCGAGACAATTTTTGCCGCCTTTTCCTTGGCTTGGGAAATGATAGTATCGGCCTGCTCATTGGCCTTCTCAACCCCTTCTTTTTGAATCTGTTTGATCAAATGCTGTAGTTCTTCGGCCATAATTCTCTCCGGTTTTTGGGTAAAAGAAGTATCGATATAAAGGGATTTATGTCTTCTTGCAAGCCCGTTTAATCATAAATATTTAAATTATCATTAGATTACTCGGTGTATTGATCGAGTACTAATTTTGCTACGAGTTGTAATGTGATTCTGCCCGTGATTTCAAGGCTCTCTGCACTAATGTTTTGTAATTTGTCGGCTTCGGTGTGCCAGTAGTCGTTGAGATCGGGAGCAGAGCCGAATTTAAAGTCGATTAAATCAATAGAAGGAATGCCTGCCTCGAGAAATGGGACGTGGTCATCGATGATAACGGAATGGGACAGGGAGAAGCGGTTTCGAACGCCTTCGGAGCGGGCGACTTCAAACAGTTCCCGCACCAAATTAGGGGCGCTGTTAACGGGCACGGTGAAATGCAAATCAGGATCGCCGACCATATCCAGCAGGATCATGGCATCCACATTAGCGATCTCCGAGGTTTCTTGAAGGTTCTTTGCCATGTGGCGACTGCCGTGCAAGCCGTCGCCGGGGCGGTAGTGGGCGATGCCTTCTTCTCCGTCAAAAAAAGCGAAGATAATCCCGGTCCGCGGGGTTTGATGGCTGAAGATCCGCGCCAACTCCAGTAAAACGCCGGTGCTCGAGCCTGAATCATTTGCGCCCTGAAAGTTTTCGATGCCCGGCACGGTATCGAAGTGCGAGCCGAGGATGATCCACCGGTCGGATTTTCCCGGAATCCGTCCGATCACATTGTGCATGGTTTTTTCGCCCGCCGGAGTGTTGTCCTTGAAGGTATCGATCTCCGCCGCAACACCATGCTGCTCCAGTCGCTGGAAAATATGCTCGGCCGCCTTCCGGCCGTTGGGCGTCCCCGCGTCGCGCGGACTAAACTGCACCAATGCCTCTACTTCGGCAAAAGCCCGATGCCCGTCGAATGCAGTAAGGTCTGCCCGTTCCGGCTGACACCCCTGAAGGATAAGGGACAGGAGCGCGAAGACGCAAAGGCACGAAGATTTTCTAACTTTGTTTCTTAGCGTCTT
>CAZWZW010000134.1:0-8594 GCA_964639125.1 uncultured Verrucomicrobiota bacterium | reverse complement strand
TTCAAGGTTCATCTGCTGGAAATTGTGTAGGGCGTGCTTCTCTACTGGTAGAGAACGCGCGAAACTGAACGAAAAGAAACGAGGCCTTTTTGGCAAAAGAACCGCGTCCTACATTAATGCTGGAGCAAGCTGAAACGGTTGGTAAATGTATCCGTATTGATCCAGCGATGGAGGGGAATCGGCCTCGATTCCCGGTCGGCGAGCCGCCGACCCTCCAGATAGGAGGCTTGAAACGTTCTAAATAATGCCGGAGCGTAGTGCTTTGGCGACTGCGCCTGATTGGGATTGAACCTGGAGCTTTTCGTAGATGTTGGCCAGATGAAAGGCGGCCGTGCCGTAGCTGATCTCCAGGGCGACTCCAATTTCTTTAATGGACAGCCCTTCGGCCAGTTTTTCGATGACCTCGATCTCGCGCGGTGTCAGGTTGAAATCATCAGACGGTGCAGGTTTGCGCATCTCCTCAAGAACGATTTTTGCTACAGATGGACTCAAGGCTGTGTTGCCAAAGAACACCTGTCGCAAACCTTTAACGAGTTCCGGCCCTGTGGAGGTTTTCAGCAGATAGCCGGCAGCACCGGCGTTGAGGGACTCGATGACTTTTTCTTTGTCCTCCGATACGGTCAGCACGACAACGGTTAAATCGGGTGCTGTTTTGCTGAGCTTTTTGATGGCTTCCAATCCACTCATGCCCGGCAGACCAAGATCCATCAATACGAGATCCGGAAGCGATTCGGTTTTGATGGCCTCGAAAAACGGGTCACAGGACGGAAACACGTGATCACAGGTAATGCCTTCGCTGTTGCTCAGCATGCGTTGCAACGCACGGCGAAATCCCGTATCGTCTTCTACAATCCATATATCGATGGGTATCATATTAATTCGATGTTTTATATGTGCTCTTCGGTTCTGCAGCCAATGAGGATAGTGGAATCTTCAGAGCAACCGTGGTGCCTTTGCCCGGTTGTGAGTCCAATTCCATTTTGCCTCCCAATTCCTGTGCGCGTTCTTTCATACTTTTCAGTCCCCAACCATTCGAGGCTTTTGTTGTGTCAAAACCGCACCCATCATCGCTCAGCACAATCTGCAGGTGTTGAGCATCTGTGGATATCTTCATGCTGACGTGGGTGGCATGGGCGTGCCGGCCGCAATTATTAACCATTTCCTTGAAAAGCATAATAAGATGCCGTTTGAACGTCAATGACACAGGCAGGTCGGGGCAATCCGGCTGTATTTCAATGGACAGCTCAGTTCCGCCAAGCACCCGTTCCAGTCGTTCTCCCAGCTTTTGAGCCAGTTCAGGCAAGCGGATCGTATTTTTGTCGACGACCCAGACCACGTCTCTAAGTGATGCTGCGGCCTCTCGGGCCATAAGACTGATTTCGCTAATGTCGTTTTGAGCCGTCTCCCCCGAAGCAGCAAGCCCAACTTGTTCTGCAAGCAGTGAAATGCCTCCGAGATTGCTGCCCACTTCGTCGTGCAGGTCCTGGGCGATGCGCCATTTGAGTTTGATCAAACTGCGGCGCCGGGCGATCGTATTGCCAACTGCAGCGGTGATGGCACCGATCAACAGCAATGAAACCGTAACGATTCCACTCCGGGTCCAGAAACGGGTCCACCGAGCCTGGAGCATTTCATTCAAGGCGGTGAGCTGATTCAACTCCTTGGATAGTTCGCCCCTTCGCTGGATCTGTTTCAGCCAAGTGACAAACAACATAACGGGTTGTCCGTTGGCTCTGGTGTCGCACAATAGCTTGAGTTGGTCATTTGATTCAGTAGGCAGATTCTCGACTCGAATTTTATCGGGAATGATCTGCTTTCTTTTCCAGTGAATATTAATTTCACCTAGTGCGAAGGTGTGCTCTCCATTGTGTATCGGGAAATCGCTGAACTGAAAACGAAACCATCTAGCATATCGGTCGCATGCAATGGGAAAGACATTGTGTGCGTTTCCGAATGTCAGTTTGCCTTTCAGGATGGTGTCTGGCGGCATGCGGTGCCCATTTTCGTCCTGCTGGATGATTTCCAGCGAAACTTTGCCGGGGAATCCATATCCGGGTATGGGAAGTGTATTCGACTCGGGGGTTGATGCCGGATAGAGAACAATTCCATCGCACAGCTTGTTGCTTCCCATATCCAACTCCACGCTGCAGTACTCAGGTGGTTCGTCGAAAATATGATAATAGTCCTGCCTTTTGATGTTTTCATCAGGTGGCGCCAAAGGGAGCCCCAGATTGGTTTTTTGATCGATCACATATGATTTGCTCCAATGGGGTAGGGATTCGTATTCAGAGCTGACGTTGACGTCTGATGCCGGAATTCTTCTGTTGTTGGCGCCGGTGGTAAAAACTTCATCAAGAGCAAAAAGCTCCATTGGTCCTTCCTGCTGTCCACGGAAAACCTCGATGCGTATAGCTTTTGTTCCTCGTTTAGGTCGCGGCATATCTATGGTGAGCGGAATGCGTCCAGGATCCGGGATGTCGTCGTCCATCCACTCTTTGATGACCTGAATTTCGTTACGGCGAATAAGGTTTGAAATGCGCATGCGTCTGGGGAATCCATAGCTCTTATCTTGAGTGGGATACCGATAGTCTATAGCCGGTACAAGTATTACCTGATTAAGGGTAACTTTATTTGAAAATGTAATGTCCAACGTCCATTGGGGTTCCTCTGGAATGTCCTCCAGACTTTTCAGATAACCGCCGTGATAGCCGTAGGCTTCATACTGTAGGGGGGGCGCAAGCTCCGGCAGGCCTTCAATTTGAGTGTGAATATCATCCGCTTCGGTATTTAACTCCCTAATGGTCTTGGGTATCTCAAACAACGCAATATCTCGAGCAAGCGGGGAGTTTGTTGTGCTGCCCCAAGCAGTCGCCGAAGTGCCTCCCCATGCAGCGAGGCTGAGGACAATCCCAAGAACTCTGACATAGGTGAATGTCATGCTTCTCATGCTACAGGATAATAAGATGCTTACCATATCCGATTTATACCTCATGCCATGCTTCTTTGGCTATGTGACTTAAACTGGTTATTTGACTAGTAGTCCCGGTGTAGAGAGCCCTGATACATTCCGTTTCAACTATTGAGTGAGATCTCTACAGGCCGATGGAAATGGATTAGCAGTAGAGGGCGCTGATTGCAGTTTGGGTGTCACATGGGTGCGGGCTCATGAGGCTGGATCAAAAAACGAGGGATAGTGCGGTGGAACGAAAAACCTACATTAAAATATCCAGCAGTTCCTGTTGCGGGTATGTCGACGAACTCAGCAATGCGCAAACCTTCCTCGAAAGCATGGCTGATGTTTGCAGTGAAATCGGTGAATCCGAATCATACTCATTTACGGCTGTTCAGATGACGACTGAAGAATATAAGTCATTGCCTGAATTTAAGGGTTTTAGGTGGAGTGATGAGGCCGTTGTCGGCCGCGAGGCAGCCTTGCATTGAAGGCAGGGCGGTGTATCCCTGCACTGCCGAACAGAGGTTGTAAGTCTCATTCTCCCGGTCTCGCAGAGAGACAAACACGTTGGATCCAGGATGGAATCGAGCATGCCATGATTGAGGAAAAATACATTACATTGAAAGACATAGCCGATGCCTGTGGCGTGTCTCAAACCACGGTATCGCTGTCGTTGAAGAACCATCCGCGTATTTCCGATCCTACAAAACAGAAGGTAAGGCGGATGGTTGACGAAATGAACTATCGTCAGCATCCCATGCTCTCTGCGCTGATGTCCAATGTCAGCAAGTCCCGGAAAACCATGACGGTTATTCCTTTGGCCGTTCTTTATACACACCCCGAATCTGCAGTTGAAGGAAATGAATATCACCGTAAAATCTGGCAGGGCATGGACCGGCGCGCGACCGAGCTGGGATTCAGGTTGGAACGCTTGTTCTTTGATCAAAGCAAGTTTTCAGGGAAGCGCATCACGCAGATTCTGTATGCCCGTGGGATTCAGGGACTGATTATTCCCGCTCTTAAGTGGGCCGGGGGGCATCTGGAGATTGACTGGAGCAAGTTTAGCTCCATCAGTGTGGGTTACTCCATGCTGAGCCCCAATCTGCACCGGGTCTGCCCCGATCAATACCGTGGAATTCGAATCGTATTGCGCAAACTGAGGCATTGCGGCTATATGCGTCCCGGATTGGTGCTTAACGGGAAGAGCGATGTGCGAACGTTGCAGTTGTGGAGTTCGGGGTTCTATGGTTCCGAATTTAGTTCGAAGCGAAGCGGTATTTTTGTGCCGGTGCTGGATTGTGATGAGGTGAATGAAAAAGAGCTGATGCAGTGGTATCGGAGGTATAAACCGGATGTTATCATTAGTTCCGATCTTGAGATCGTAAAACCTTTGCAGGATGCCGGACTGAGCTTTCCAAATGATGTGGGACTTGCTGCATTGCATTTACGTGAAAACCAGAATGGTATTGCAGGGATTGACCAGAATGAAAAGCTGATTGGGGCTGCGGCGATTGAGCAGGCATTGCAATTAATGAAGTTTAATCAACGCGGCATCCCGGAACATCCACGCGTATTGCAGATTCCATCGACATGGCGCGGTGGTGAATCCATCAGAACTCAAATTCAATCATAGTGTTTGGCGCTAGCTGGCTCTAAGAAACAGTAATACCCTTCACGTTGTCATCTAACCAAACTACCGGTGTTTGAGCCGAATGATGATTATATTCGGCTCATAAATTTCTTTGTTATGAGCCGAATATTTGCCATAAACGGCTCATGAAATATAACTGGGAAAGAGAGAATTGGCCGGATTTCCAATACGGACTGGACGGAATACAGGATCAGCTCCTTCGGTTTACTGAAAAAACCGGGCGGGTTGACGGCCTGTTTTCGGCGTTGCCGGAATCTCTCCAGACAGAAACCATTGTCGACCTCATGGTTGCAGAGGCGGTCAAGAGTTCCGAGATCGAAGGCGAAATGCTTAGTCGCCCGGATGTAATGTCATCCATCAAAAACAACCTCGGACTCAATGTGGAACAAAAACGGGTTGGGGACCGTCGCGCGGAGGGAATCGGCGAACTCATGGTGTGCGTTCGGAACAACTACAACCGGCCTTTAAGCCAAAAAATGCTGTTTGAATGGCATAAGATGCTGATGATGGGGGCGCTCCGGGTTAAGTCCGGCTCGTGGCGGACGCACTCTGAGCCCATGCTGATCGTTTCGGGGACGATCGGGAACGAACGGATTCATTACGAAGCGCCGCCGTCGAAGCGTATTCCCGCCGAAATGAAGCGCTTTGTCCAATGGTTTAACAGTACCGCTCTCGGAGAAAAAGACGAGATCGGTTTCGCCCCTGTACGTTCGGCTGTGGCCCATCTCTATTTCGAATCCATCCATCCATTTGAAGACGGCAATGGGCGCATAGGCCGCGCGCTCTCGGAAAAGGTTTTGTCGCAAGGTCTGGGGCGTCCTGTGCTCCTCAGCCTTTCCCGCTCCATTGAAGCCGACCGTGCAGGCTACTATGAAGCACTGAAGCAAGCCCAGCGTTCTGCCGATGTTACCGGCTGGATTGACTGGTTTGTCCGAATGCTGCTGAAAGCCCAGGAGCAGGCCGAAACCGAAATCGAATTTACGCTGAAAAAAACCAAGTTGTTCGATCGCATTAGCGACCGGCTAAACGAACGGCAACTGAAGGTCGTGCGCCGAATGCTCAAAGAAGGCTCCGCCGGATTCCACGGCGGGATGTCTGCAAAGAAATACATGGCCATCGCCCAAACAACAAAATCCACCGCGACCCGAGACCTTCAGGATCTTGTTGCAAAAGAGGTATTCATTCCCACCGGAGGCGGGCGCAGTACACACTACCAGATTAATCTCTAAACCTCGAAAACGAGAACCGGTACTAAAACTCGTTTTCCATCCAGCCGGGCCGACCAATTGCCTACATCAATTTCCAGCCGTCCTGTGCTGTGCCGGGAACGACAAAGGAGTCGTTGGTTTTCTTCAGCTCTTCGGCGAGGCGCTCGCGGTGATCCTGTAAAACTCCTTTGTAGGCGGGATCGACGGCGAGGTTGTTCATTTCGCCGGGATCGGTGCGCATGTCGTTGAGTCGCTCACGCAGTTTGCCGGTTGAGTAGGCGACATATTTATAATCCTTCGTGCGCAGCATGCGGCCGACCACGCCGGCACTTTTTCCATAGGCCGGCGACAGGTCGTTTTCGGAGACCAGCTGGTCGCGCCATTCGACGGGTTTGCCTTCCGCCAGCGGACGCAGGCTGAGGCCGCGCAGGTCGGCGGGCTGTTCGGCGTTGGCATAGTCGCAGACCGTCGGAAAGATATCGGTTCCTGTCGCGATTAAATGTTCTTCATCGACCGAACCGGGTTTTGTAATGCCTTTGCCGCTGATGATGAAAGGCACGCGGGCGGTTTCCTCGTAGAACAATGTTTTCTGGTTCCACTTGTGCGCGCCGTTGCCGTCGCCATGGTCGCTGGTAAAAATAATTACCGTGTTCTCATCAACGACGTCGAGAATCTTGGCAATTTCGGTATCAACGCGCTCGGTCAGGCGGTTGAGCGCCCAGCGGTATTGCCGCCAGCGTTCATCGGGCCAGTTGCGAACTGGATAGGTCGCTTTCTGCCAGGTTTGATATTCGCGAATAATGTCGGGCTCGTTTTCCGGGATCTGGAAATTATCGGGCAGGGCGGGGCACGCGACCGGCGGCGGGGTATCGGCAATGGAGCCATTCCAGAGCAACATCTTTCGTTCGGGATAACCGCCGGTTGCCCGACGCGCCCATTCACAGATGTCGTGTGGATTGACGAAGGAGGTGATAAGGAAGAAGGGCTTGTTCCGCTTTTTTGTAATGAACCCGATGGCGGGTTCCGCAAAGTGCTGGTCGTTGAACGCCTTTGTGCCTTCCATCATATGGTTGAAGCCGTGCCACTCGGACGTGTCGGTCGGCATCGGAATATGCCACTTGCCGATGTAGCCCGTGTCGTAGCCCGCCTGGGTGACAAAGGTGCCGAGTGAGGGGCTCAGGATTTCATGGCGGTTCATGTTAAAGTTAACGCCAACCTCATGCGGCATTTTTCCGGTCATCATCGAGGCACGCGACGGAACGCAGATGGGGTTCGAGCAATAGGCCCGCTCAAAGCGGACGCCGTTTTCAGCGAGGCTGTCCATGGCCGGTGTCTTCAGGTTTGTGTTTCCGGTACAGCTCATGCCGTCGGCCACCTGCTGGTCAGTCATGATCCAGAGAATGTTGGGGCGGTTTTTCGGAGCTGTTGCGGCGGCACGGGCCAGCCCGGCTGCGGCCATGGCCATTCCTGTAACAAACAGACTTTCGCGTCGATTCATATTCATGATGAAAACCTCCTTTATGATGCTGATAACTTAATTCGCGATCGTTTCCGGTACAATACGTAATTCCTTCGCCGAAGGTTTATTCGTTAACTCCATCAGCCTGTATACCTCGGAGCCGGCGGCAAGAAATGCGCCGGTTCCATAGACCTCGGTCTTGTCCGGCCAGGCTTCGCCGGGTGAGGCACCGATGGGCTGGACATAGCTGAGCATACCTTCGGGGGTGATGCAGCGGTTGAGTGCGTCCCATGCCTTCAGCACGGCGGGTTCATACGTTTTCCGATCAAGGATTCCGTTGTTGATGCCCCATGCGAGGCCGTAGCAGAAGAATGCCGTGCCGCTGGTTTCGGGCGTGGGGTACGTGTCGGCTTCCAGCAGACTCATCGCCCAGTAGCCGTCTTTGGTCTGGATCGTGATCAATTTCGAAGCCATCTTTTCATAGCGGTTGAGGAAGTAGGCATGTTGCTCCGAGCCCTTCGGTATTTCGGGCAGGATCAGGGTCAGCCCGCCAAAGACCCAGCCGTTCCCGCGGGACCAGAATATTTTGTGGCCGTTGTGTCGTTTTTCTAAAAAACGGTTGTCGCGGTAATAGAGATTTTCTTCTTTATCGTAGAGGTAGTCGGTGGTGGTTTTGAACTCTTCAAACATCCAGTCGCGGTATTTTGCATCGCCGGTCACGCTGGAGAGTTTTGCCCAGACCGGCGGGGCCATGAAGAGGGCATCGCACCAGCTCCAGCGCTCGGGAACGGTTTTGGGAATCCAAACCAGTGAGTTGGTTGAGGGTTCAGCCATGATCCGGTCAAACTGAGCAATGGTTGGAGCGATCATTTCCGGGGCGCCGTATTTTCGGTAGAGTTCGATATACATTTGGCCGACACAGTGGTCGTCTGCAAAGTAAAGATTCCGGTTCAGCTTCCATTGTTGCTGCTCTCCAATGGCTCGCATCCACGCATAGTATGAATCGTCATTCGCCATGGCGGCCCATTTCAGCATGCCTACATAGAGCGCTCCGCTGGTCCACGCGGCTGGGTGGTGCGGTCGCTTGGTGTATTTGTGATCGTAGACCTCTCCAATATGTTCAATCTGCCAATCGGCCACCTGTTTCATGACCGATTTGATGGAGTCCGTTGAAGGCACGTCGGCCATCACGGGAAGTACCGAAAAAATGGGAAGCAGTAGGAGCAGCCGGTGTAGCGGTATTGTCATGATTATCCTTCTTTGAGTCTTTATCCTAGATTCGGGAATGGCCTAGTTTGCTGCAGATGCAAGATTTGAAAGCTG